>JALYSR010000316.1 GCA_030854715.1 Acidobacteriota bacterium | reverse complement strand
CGCTACCGCAGGCGGTACTGACAAGCCCAGGCGGTTCTGACAAGCCCTTGCTGACGCGCGGGCTTCTGCCCCGCTGTGACCAACTGGCCTCGCTGTCAGGGTGGAGCAGCGCGGGCTCGTTGATCGTTTCCGAGTCATAACCCAAATGAGCCCTGGGTTACACGTAAGTCAATTAGGTTAAGTTCAACGGTTGCGGATAGTTCCCGAGCAGTGATGGAGGTAAAGAAGGGTGGACTCCACCACTTGAAGATCGGGGATTCAGTAAACCTATTGGTTGAGGCAAACGAAAGCGGAAGATCTCAACCACAGTAGTCGCAAAGCCAGATCGTGTCCTGGTTCAATCATCTGCGCTTTCTCAGCCAGCTTTTCGTCTCGGCGATATGTTATTGGGGTCTTTCACCGTAGAGGCAACGACTCCGAGGTTGCGCAAGAGAAAAACTTTTAAGCTGACACTGCCCGAGGCTAATAACACTTGGCGGGTTTCGTTTCAAGAGCTATCCGTTATTTTATCTGTTTTATTTGTTCCTTTTCTTTGTTTTTTGGCGGGCGGGATCGAAACGAGGTGAGGCGCCAAGCTCGTTTGCTCGCGCGACCCAATCTTTGCCGGAGAGGCAACTCGTCTGACAACTACGGGGTCAGCGAAGGGCCGAGACTCTCAATTATCTTTGCGCGGAAGACACTGGCTTCTTTTTTGATTGCCGCTTCGTCGAGCGTTAATAATCGGCGGTCGCGCATGACTATGCGGCCGTTAATGATCACCGTCTCGACATCCCAGGCTTTAGTGGCATACACCAGGTCGGAATAGATGTTATAAAGCGGAATTTGATTAAGTGAATCGCGTTCTACGATCACAATGTCCGCCCGTTTCCCCTTCTCAATCGATCCGATCTCAGTTTCCAGATGCAAAGCTTCAGCGCCACGAATGGTAGCCAGCTCAAAGGCTTGTTCTGCCGTAATAACTTTCGGATCCCCGGTGAAAACCTTATGAAGCTTGGCGACAGTATCCATCTCCTCCCACATATTTAGATCATTATTAGACGCAGCGCCGTCTGTGCCCAGACCAATTCTCAAACCTTCTGCAATCATCTTCGGCACGGGCGCTACCCCAGAAGCAAGCTTCATATTTGACTGAGGATTATGAACCACGCCCACCCCGGCGCGTTTCAGAATTCCGATCTCGCCGTCGTTGGGCCAAACCATGTGCGCCGCAATCACGCGGTCGTTTAAAAATCCGATCCGAGCAAGGTAATCGACCGGGCTCAAGCCTTTAGCCTTAAGACTATCCTCGACTTCCCTTTTCGTTTCTGAGATGTGCGTAACAATCGGAGCGCCGGTGCGATCCGAGAAAGCCCGCACCGCCTTGAGATGTTCCTCGGAAACTGTGTAAGGCGCGTGGGGAGCAATGGCTGGAACAATCAGCTCGTGGCCTTTCCACTTCTGCACAAACTTTTCGACGTAGGCCATAGCCTCGGCATTTGTTTTGTTATCGGCGACCGGAAAGTCGATTATCGTTTCGCCCAGGACTCCGCGGACACCTGCTTTAGCTGTTTCGTCGGCAATAGCGTCTTCGAAGTAGTACATGTCGCAGTAGGTCGTGGTGCCACCGCGAATCATTTCAGCCAGTCCCAAACGCGTTCCCGCGCGCACGAATGCTTCGGAAACGTTTTTCGCCTCCGCGGGGAAAATATATTTTGTGAGCCAGTCTTGCAGATCCAGGTCGTCGGCCAGACCTCTAAATAGAACCATGGGTATGTGGGTATGCCCGTTGATGAGTCCGGGAATAACCAGGCGGCCGCTGGCATCGATTCGTTCAGGAGCGGTGTACATCCTGGCAATGTCTGTGTTGGAGCCCACTGCCACTATTCGACCCCCAGCAATAGCGACACCTCCGTCCTGGTAGATGTGATGGCCTTTGTCCATCGTTACCAGCGTGCCATTCAGCACGATAAGGTCTACACGCGTCATGCGCCGCCCCCTCCGTTGTGCGGTTGCTGGTAACAGACTGAAGAGAGTCGTAGTAACAAGCGTAACGAGGATGAATATTTTTTTGGACATAGGTTCAGTGGCAATGCGGCATTCCGTCTAGCAAAAATATCCGTTCAGAATCCGGATTTGTCCGGCTTCGTTACCGGGTGCACAAGTGCACGTTCTAAAGGACATCCACATCAGAGAGTTGGGAACTCTCGTTTGGAGATTATTTCGCCGATTCCTTGGCGGCTCCGCTCAGGAAACGGGCGTCGAAGGCGCGTGGTAAAAGTTCTTTTATGGAAACTGTCTGAGTTTCCCCTCGAAGATTACCGAGCACAATGGTCGCGTCCTTACAAAACTCCCAGATGATTTGCCGGCATGTCCCACAAGGCGGCGTCAACGTGCCGGTATCGGCGACAATAGCGAGTTCTGTAAACTGCCTTTCGCCTTCCGATAACGCCTTCCAGATGGCCACGCGTTCGGCGCAGACCGTCAGTCCATAGCTTGCACTTTCAACATTACAACCCGTGTAGACTTTCCCGGCCTCTGTTTTCACAGCGGCGCCAACCAGGAAGTTGGAGAACGGCGCAATTGACTGGAGGCGCGCGGTTTTCGCAGTTTCGATTAATTGCTTCAGACTTTCTTCACTCAAGATTGACCTCCCGCCGGGGTTAGAGCGCTGGCCAACCTCTCTCGAATCTTTCCACTAATCAGATCAATGCTCACAAGATTATGCCCACCTTCCGGAATAATTACGTCAGCGTAACGCTTTGACGGTTCGACAAACTGCATATGCATGGGCCGCACCGTCGCTATGTATTGTTCAATGACCGATTCAACCGTGCGGCCTCGTTCAGCGATGTCGCGTCGCAAACGACGAATAAAACGAATGTCGTCGGGGGTATCAACAAACACCTTGATGTCGAGTTGCTCGAGCAAACGAGGTTCAGCAAAAATCAGAATGCCTTCCACGATAACGATCGGCTTCGGTTCGACTGACCGCGTTTCATTCGATCGAGTATGCGTGCGGAAATCGTAGATCGGCAGCTCAATCGACTCGCCAGCTTTCAACCTGCGCACGTGATTGACGAGTAGATCATTATCAAGCGCGCCCGGATGGTCGAAATTGGCGAGCTGGCGATAGTCGAGCGGCAGATCCTTGATATTGCGGTAATAGGAGTCCTGCTGAATGAATACGACTTCACTCGCCTTCACCGTTTCCAGGATGCGGTTCGCTACCGTCGTCTTGCCCGATCCGGTGCCGCCGGAAATGCCGATGATGAGACTCATTATTTAGATTGCTTCACGATGACCCGGCGCAGCAACTGGGTGAACGTTTCTCGAACTCGCTGTCCCGTTTCCATCACTTCTTCGTGGTTAATCGGGTGTTCACTGATCCCCGCCGCCATATTGGTTATACACGAGATGCCCAGAACGTTCATGTCCATATGGCGAGCAACAATGGCTTCAGGAACCGTGCTCATCCCGACCGCGTCAGCACCAAAAGCTCGTAGCATGTGAATCTCCGCCGGCGTTTCGTAACTGGGACCAGCTAGTCCAGCGTAGATGCCCCGGCGAATTGTCACTCCCAAGTCGCGTGCTTCGTCAACCACCAGTTCCTGAAGCTCCCGAGAATAAACTTCAGACATGTCGGGAAAGCGCGGCCCGAAACGTTCATCGTTTGGGCCACGCAGCGGATTAACCCCCATTAAATTCAAATGGTCGCTAATGACCATTAGCGCGCCCTGATTCAATTGCACGTCGATCCCGCCGGCGGCGTTGGTAAGAATTAGCGTCTTGATACCGAGCAGCTTGAAAGTTCTGATCGGAAAAGTAACTTCTTCCAGAGAGTAGCCTTCGTAGAAGTGAACTCGGCCTTGCATTGCGAGAACAGGAACCTGCTCAACTTTGCCAATAACCAGACTGCCAACATGGCCTTGCGCCGTTGAAGACACAAAGCCTGGAATCTCCCGGTAAGGGATGCTGACCGCATCTTCAAATTCTTCGGCAAAGCCACCAAGCCCGCTTCCCAACACGATTGCGACTTGCGCTTCGGCAGCCGTGCGGGCGCGGATTGTACGCGCCGCATTCTCAGCGCGCGAATAAAGATTCGATGAAGCTGGTTCAACCATAACTGCGATAAACGCCCGCTTACACGTAATGTCGTTTAGATAGCGGACTTGTCCGCCGCCCGTGCGGAGGCGCACAAGTGCGCTTTAAACGATCCTCCTAAACAATCGAAATCTTCCGCTTCAGCGCCCTGCGGCACTCATCTTTCCTTCTCGTATGGGATTCCCAAGGCGCGCGGCGGCCGCGACGATCCGATGAATCCAGCCAATACAATAATCGTCAGGATGTAGGGGACCATTTGAATAAACTGCACCGGAATGTCGTCGCCAGAGGGAAGTTTCACCACGCCTTGCATCTGGATGGAAATCGCTTCAGTAAACCCAAACAAGAGACAGGCGAGCAGCGTCTGGACGGGACGCCACTTGCCGAAGATCAAAGCCGCCAACGCAATAAAACCGCGACCAGAAGTCATGTTCCTGGTAAACAATGACGACTGTCCGATTGACAGGTAAGCTCCGCCGAGTCCTGCAAGCACTCCCGACAGCAACACGCCCGCATATCTCATTCGCGCCACATGAACACCTGCGGCATCGGCAGCTTCCGGATTTTCACCAACTGACCGCAGCCGCAATCCGAATGGAGTCTTATATAGGACGTACCAGGTGATGGGCACGAGAGCGAAGGCGATCACAATCGGGGTCCACGGAATAAGGTGGTCCTTTGGAATTTGCGGAGTTGACCCTGACGAAAGAAAGAAAGCGCCGCTGAGAAACGCGGGCATGCCAATCATCAAAATGTTGATGGCTGTGCCAGTGACCACCTGGTCCGCCCGGTAACGAATGCAGGCAACGGCGTGAATCGCCGCAATCAACATTCCGGCCAACATGCCGGCAACCAGTCCCACAAAGGGATTACCCACCGCGTACGTCACCGCCGCTGCTGTAAAGGCACCGGCTAGCATCATCCCCTCGAGCGCGATGTTGATGACGCCGGAGCGCTCGGAAAATAACCCTCCCAGCGCCGCCAGGATCAATGGCGTGGACAGCCGTATGGTTGACCAGATAAGGGCGATCGTAAAGATTTCTGCCATTGGCTATTCCTTTGTAGAACTTCTCAAATCAGAACCCGGAGCCCTGGCGACCGGGTACTGACGTACCCACACATTTTTGTCTGCTCAGCCTGACCCGGTCGCTACGGCTGCTGGTTCTTGGCTTACTCACACCTTTGAACGCTTCAGCAAACCGAACCTCGCGAACGGACCACGGAAAAAAGCTTCCGCTGCCACGAACAGAATTATTGTTCCTTGCAACACCTGAACGATATCTTTAGTCACATGTTCGGTGAATGCATCGACGGGAATGCCGCCGCGCTGAAGAATTGCAAATAGCAAGGCGGAAATAAGCACACCCACGGGATGGTTGCGGCCCAGGAGCGCTACAGCGATTCCCGTGAACCCATAGTTATCAGAAAACCCGTCGTAGTAACGATAGCGATAGCCAAGCACTTCATTGATGCCAACCATCCCAGCGAGCGATCCGGAGATCGTCATAGCGATAACAATCTGCTTGCGAACCGAGATGCCCCCATACTCCGCCGCACTGGGATTTGTCCCGGTGGCCCGCAGCTCATAGCCCCATTTCGTGCGCCACAGAAAAATATAAACCAGCCCGCAACAGATTAGCGCCAGTACAAACGAGAGATTGAGA
>JALYSR010000305.1 GCA_030854715.1 Acidobacteriota bacterium | reverse complement strand
GCTCTTGTTCATCAGGCGATAGGCGAGCGCCAGACCTGCATCTTTGTGGACAACGGTCTGCTCAGGGAGGGTGAATTTGAATCGACGTTGGCCCTTTTGCAGCAGCGGATGAAACTAAACATCGCCGGCGTGCATGCGGGCAACATGTTTCTTTCCGAACTCAACGGAGTGACCGAACCGGAGGAGAAAAGGAAACGGATTGGGAAAGTTTTTATTGACGTTTTTGAGAGGGAAGCGAACCGGTTGGGTGGCGTGGCCTTTTTGGTCCAGGGCACGCTCTATCCTGACGTGATTGAGTCGGTCTCTGTCCGGGGCCCATCGGCCGTCATCAAAAGTCATCACAACGTCGGCGGCTTGCCCGAGAAGATGAAACTCAAGCTGATCGAACCGCTAAGAGAATTGTTTAAGGATGAAGTAAGGCTGATCGGCAGGGAATTGGGAGTTCCGGAAGAAATACTTGCGCGGCATCCATTTCCGGGTCCCGGCCTGGCAGTGCGGATACTTGGGGAAGTAAACGAGGAGCGGGTCCGGCTGCTTCAGGCCGCCGATCGAATCCTGGACGAAGAACTTCGCGCGGCAAATCTTTATGATTCTGTTTGGCAGGCTTTTCCGGTCTTACTACCCGTTTCCACCGTCGGGGTTATGGGCGACGAACGGACCTATGAAAAAGTTGTGGCCATTCGTGCGGTGACCAGCATAGACGGGATGACCGCGGATTGGGCAAGACTGCCACATGACCTGCTGGCGCGAGTCTCGGCGCGGATAATTTCGGAGATTAGAGGAATTAATCGGGTCGTCTATGACATAAGTTCCAAGCCGCCGAGCACGATTGAATGGGAATAAAACCGACCAACGCATCCCGTCCATTAGTTGGAAATGGAAACTACAGAACTGAGCGCGGTAGTGCCGGATGCCAAAATCAACTCCCGTGATATCCTTCGGTAAAATAGCGAGGTTCATCGAAAATCCGTGCTGCTTCAGACACAGGTTGATTCCAGCATCCGGCGCTACCGCCTCGGTTCTGTAATGATTTTCCTTAATTGAAACTGCCGCATTAAAAAAAAGAACGCGCCCATAACGCGACGTGAACGAGCATGCTATAGTGGCTGTCCAGTCGATTTGGATTTTCTCCAGCTCCGCTTGTTGCTCATAGGCAGCTAGTCTTTTTTATTCTTATGTCAGATCAAAGATTTGCTCACCTCCATCTCCACACTGATTACAGTCTCTTAGACGGCGCAATTCAGATAAAGCCTCTCGCCAAGCGAACTGAGGAACTTGGCATGACGGCGTGTGCCATGACCGATCATGGCAACATGTTTGGCGCGATCACTTTTTACAACACCATGAAAAGTCGCGGCATTAAGCCGATCATCGGGTGTGAAACCTACATCACGAAAGGCAGCAGAAAGGATCGGGCGGCCTCAGCTCCCGGAGAGAAAGCAAATTTCCATTTAATTCTCCTGGCAAAGGATCTTGAGGGCTATCGCAATCTGGTTAGGTTAACCTCCAAAGCTTATACCGAAGGCTTCTACTACAAACCTCGAATCGATAGGGAACTGCTGGCGGAACATTCGAAGGGACTGATTGCGCTGTCATCATGTCTGTCTGGGGTCCCCTCGGCGGCGTTGGCTCGGGAAGACTACGATGGCGCCGCGGCCGCCGCTGTTGAGTTCGAGGAAATCATGGGGAAGGAAAATTACTTCCTCGAAATTCAGGAGCATGGATTAGAAGGGCAGCAGAGAATTCGAAAACCCCTGGTGGAGCTTTCGAAGAAGACCGGCGTCCCTCTCGTCGCCACTAATGACGCCCACTATCTGACCCCTGAAGACGCTCGCGCTCATGACGTGCTGCTGTGCATCGGCTCGGGAAAAACAGTTAACGACACCAATCGCCTGCGTTATGCGAGTCCAAACTTTTATGTTCGCTCGCCCGAAGAGATGTGGCGAATATTCGGCAACGAACTTCCAGACGCCCTGACACGCACTGTCGAGATCGCCGAGATGTGCGATCTAAAACTGCCGGAAAACATAAACCATCTTCCCAACTATCCCATCCCGGTGGGCGAGGGTGCGTCGGCCGACGACTACTTCGAAAAGGTAGTGCGGGAAGGATTCGCGCGCCGCAGTCAGAAAGTCTGGGAGCGGCAAGAGTCGAGAGGGGAGTTGCGGTACCCCATCACCGATTATCAGACGCGCCTTGCCGGCGAGATCGCGATGATTAAGCAGATGGGTTTCGCCGGATACTTCTTAATAGTCTGGGACTTCGTACGTTACGCTAAGGAACACTCAATTCCCGTAGGCCCGGGTCGCGGCTCTTCAGCCGGTTCGCTTGTTGCCTACTGCCTCGAGATTACTGATGTAGACCCTTTACAGTATGACCTTATCTTCGAGCGTTTCCTGAACCCCGGCCGCATATCTCTTCCCGACATCGATATTGATTTTTGTGTCAGAGGACGTGGCGATGTCATCAATCACGTCGCGGACCTCTATGGTCGAGACTCGGTATGCCAGATCATCACGTTTGGAACCCTCGCCTCGCGGGCGGCAATCAAAGACGTCGGCAGGGCCCTGGAAATGCCTTATTCGGAAGTGGAACGGATCGCCAAGATGATTCCGCCTCCGGTCCGCGGCAGAAACGTCACTCTTGCTCAAGCGCTTGAACAGGTGCCGGAGTTGCGGAAGGAGATTGAAACCAATCCGAATACCCGGGAGCTGATGGAAATCGCTCAGCGCCTGGAGGGATGTGCGCGTCACTCGTCCGTACACGCCGCTGGGGTTGTTATTTCGCCCGTACCTTTGCAGGAATTGATACCGATTGCAGTTTCGGGGAAGGAAGAGCTGACAACCCAGTATGTCATGTCCGATCTGGAGAAAACGGGCATGCTTAAGATGGATTTTTTAGCGCTTAC
>JALYSR010000271.1 GCA_030854715.1 Acidobacteriota bacterium | reverse complement strand
CGGCCGAGCAACGCAGACACTTCAGAACCTGCCTGCGTAAAGCGAAAGATGTTATCGATGAACAGCAGTACATCCAGGCCCTTGTCGCGGAAATATTCGGCAACGGTCAGGCCCGAAAGCGCCACGCGCAGGCGCGCGCCCGGGGGCTCAGTCATCTGGCCATAGATAAGCGCGACCTTCGACTGTCCCAACGCCTCCATGTCGACCTTGGTCATGTCAAATTCGCCGGTGTCGTGGAAGTGCTTATTAAACGCATCGCCAAACTGGATGACCTGCGACTCCACCATCTCGCGCAGTAGATCGTTGCCTTCGCGCGTTCGCTCGCCAACTCCTGCAAAAACCGAAAACCCGGAACGGGCCTTGGCAATGTTGTTGATGAGCTCCATCACGATGACGGTCTTGCCAACGCCGGCACCGCCGAATAGCCCAATCTTGCCCCCCTGTACGAATGGCTGAATCAGGTCAATAACCTTGATGCCCGTCTCAAACATCTGCAATTCAGTCGACTGCTCTTCGAACGTAGGAGCATGACGATGGATCGGATAGCGCTCGGTGTATTTGACGTCGCCGAGGTTGTCAACGGGCTCGCCAATGACGTTGAGCACTCGGCCGAGAGTTCCCTCGCCGACGGGCATCGTTATCGGACCGCCGGTGTCGATGGCTTTCATGCCACGCACCATGCCGTCTGTCGGCAACATCGATACAGTGCGAACTCGGCCTTCGCCAAGGTGCTGTTGCACTTCAGCAATCAGGTCGATTGGCGTCGGCACATCAAAGCCTTCGGAAACAATTCTGAGAGCCTGGTAGATCGGCGGCAGATGTTTTTCCGGAAACTCGACGTCAAGCACCGGACCGATGATTTGCACGACGCGGCCGGCCGACTGGCCCTTCGTAGTCGCATTTGCACTGGACGTAGCCATACTTTCTTTCTACTCCTCTTTCGGGGCCTATGAAGGCGAAAAATCTGGAAGGATTAAAAGCCAGTCAAGATAACACAGGGGCGAAAGTTGCGCCAAGCGCGGAGCTTTTGTTGCTGTTGTGGCCGAGCGTCATGCCTTTTCCTCGGGGTCTATGCGGATCTTCATTCGCTGAAGCACCTGCATGTCTTCAGCGGTGAGGTCGAGAGTTGTATCGCCGCCGGCACCGTCGTCTTCGCCGGCATGAGGACGTAGACCGATTTCAAGCCGCAGCGTGAGCTCCATCTCATAGCCGGCATCCCGCAATCGTTCGATGGCTTCAGCGACCTTTGACGAGTTTTCCACTGACTCGTTAATCGCCGTTCCAATCTCTCGAACGATCTCTTTTGCGTCGTCATCTATTTCCAAGGTTTCAACGCCCTTTTTCGAAAACTGATCGTGAAAACTGTACCGCTGTGGGGGTTCTGCTGTTGTCTACCCATGCTACGCGAGCCGGACGCGGAGGGTCAACTCACAAATTTTCGCGGGGCGAGATCCGTCGAGGGTGGACTATGTACCACTCTTCAATTACTCTTAGGATGTCATTCACCCCCATATTTTGATGGCAGATTAGTCGAAAGGAAGGGACACCTCTATGCCTGAAGTTGGAGACACCGCCCCGGACTTTGAGCTGAAAAGTAACCTTCAAAAAGACAAGACGGTTAAGCTCTCAGAGTTTCGCGGCAAGAACAATGTAGTGCTGGCGTTTTACCCGTTGGCCTGGACGCCTGTCTGAACGGCGCAGATGCCTGCGTACGAGGCTGACCTCGAACGTTTCCAAGGCTACGATGCTCAGGTCCTGGGCATTTCAGTTGATAGCGTGCCATGCAATGCGGCGTGGGCCAAGAGTCTCGGTGGTTTATCTTACGATCTTTTGAGCGATTTCCATCCCAAGGGCGAAGTTGCCAGACTCTATGGGGCGTATCGCGAAAACGACGGTATCAGCGAGCGCGCAATTTTCATTGTGGACAAGGAAGGCAAGCTTGCTTACAAAGACATCCACAACATCGCCGACCAACCTGATAACGAGGATTTGTTTGAAATATTGCGGAAGCTGTGAAGCGCAGGGGCCGGTTATATCCACAGTACGCAGATTTCACAGATTCTCCACAACAACAGGAGAGCATCCGCTATCGCCAAGGGTCTGACCTAAATCTGTGAAATCTGCGTAATCTGTGGATGACTCCGGCCACTGAAGTTTTATGACCATCTCGCGAAAATGCGTTCCCTTTACACCCTTCGAAGGTGAACTCTCGAAGAGTACTGTTGCGCTGGTCACCGCCGGCGGCGTTCATCTGAAAGAGCAGGAACCTTTCAACATCGCCGATGAACTCGGCGATCTTGGTTACCGCATATTTCCCGATGACGTAGAATCCTCCAAACTGATGGTGACGCATCATCACTACGACCACAGCGACGCCGACAGAGACATCAACGTAGTCTTCCCAATCGATGTGCTGCGCGATCTTCAAGCCGAAGGATTCATTCGCGGGATTGCCAGGAGGCACGTCGGATACATGGGTTACACCATGCAGCTCAAGGCGATGTACGAAGGCACGGCGCGAGAGATTGCGAATGAAATTGATAAGGGTTCGCGCGCCGATTTAGTAGTGCTCACGGGTGGTTGACCGAGCGTTTGTCACCGCACGGTCGTCGCGGTTCAGCGTGAAATTGAGATGAAAGGGATATCCACGGTTTTGATTACCGTTAGTCCGGAAGTTTCGGCGCAAATGCGGCCCCCTCGAGCAATCTATCCCAACGGATTTAAGATTGGTAATAGTTTGGGCAAACCCGGCATGCGAGAATTGCAGCGTGAGGTCTTACGCGACGCGCTGTCTCTGCTTACTGAGAATACTCGGCCGGGCCAAATTGTCACCCGCGACTATCCGGCATACGGCGAGTATCACGAGCCGCCACGGGTCAGGAGCTTGTCCTAGTTTTGAAGTCCGGGCAGTAAGCTAAACCGTTAGCGTGGGTGTGGTCTAAGAACTTCAAACGCCCTCCCTTACGGTCGGGCTACAGCCGGTTGATTGCCATGTACAACACTATCGGAGTCCTAACTGGAGGCGGTGATGCTCCGGGTCTCAATGCCGTGATTCGCGCGGTGGTCACTACCGCAACGGGCCAATACGGCATGAAGGTTATTGGAATTGAAGATGGCTTCGAAGGTCTATTGGGCGAAACAAAAACGCGCCCGCTTACCGCAGCCGATGTCCGCGGACTGCTGCCTCGGGGCGGAACAATTTTAGGAACGCGTAACCGCGGCAAATTTGTCGACCGCAATGCGGAAGGAGTGGCAATAAAGCCCGACGCGGTTTATCAGGAAGCAGTCGAAAACATTCGGAAGTTAAACATTGATGCGCTGGTAACGCTGGGCGGGGAAGGCACGCTGGCAATCGCCGCGGAGTTTGACAAACGTGGGGTTCCCGTTGTCGGTGTTCCCAAAACTATAGACAACGATCTCGCCTGCACCGAACTGACGTTTGGATTCATTACGGCACTGGATATCGCCACCGACGCGCTTGATCGACTGCATACAACTGCCGAGTCACACGAGCGGGTGATGATCCTGGAGGTAATGGGGCGACACACGGGCTGGATCGCCTTGCACTCCGGATTAGCCGGCGGCGCGGATGTGATTCTGATTCCTGAAATTCCTTTTACGATGAAATCCGTTGCGGAAAGAATAGCGGCTCGCGACGCGGCTGGATCCAATTTTAGTATCGTTGTGGTCGCTGAAGGAGCGCTGGAGACGGGACATGATCTGATTTACCAGGACAAGGGCGACCGCCTGCATGCGCCGCGCCTCGGCGGGATTGGCGCGTATTGTCAGAAGGAACTTGAGGCGCTAACCGGCAAGGAAACTCGTTGCGTCGTGCTGGGACACTTGCAACGCGGGGGTAGACCAAATGCTTTCGATCGCATGTTGGCGACAAATTACGGATCTTGCGCCGTACGCGCCCTGGTTGATGGCAAACGCGGGGCGATGGTGGCGCTCCAGGCTGGCGACGTCGTTACCGTGCCCATCTCTGAAGCAGTTGCGAACATTAAGACAGTGCCGGCTGATGGACAGCTTGTGCGCACCGCCAGGGACACGGGAATTTCCTTTGGCGCTCCTGATGAAGCCAGATATCACCGCTTGTCAGAACCTGTGGTTAGCGACGCAATCGACTAGGGAACGAACTGGCATGCCGCACTGGCAATACGAACCGGACAACTAGACAGGAAAAGAGGACCCAGTTGTCAGCTGACATCAAAATAAAACTTCAGTCGGAATTGGACGAGCTGGAATCGGAGTTGCGCGTTCATCTCCCAAAGGAGATTAAGCGCGCGCTTGAATTTGGGGATCTGCGGGAGAATTCTGAATATCGCGCGGCACTCGACCGCCAGAACGTGGTGAAGGCGCGCATTGTAGAGTTGCGGCAACGAATCAGCGAGATTTCATCGATCGACTTGTCGAAGATATCGCAGGACAAGGCAGGTTACGGCTCGACCTTAGTATTGTTTGACGGCGAACGCGATGAAGAAGTCACCTATCGTCTGGTCACACCTGAAGAGAGCGACCCGCAACAGGGACTGATTTCAACGACATCGCCGGTCGGCAAGAGCCTGATGGGGAAGGAAGAAGGGGACGAGGTTGTGGTCCGCACTCCTGCCGGCGCGCGCAATTTCGAGATCAGGCGTTTGACGACGATTCATGATGAGATGAAGAACAAAGCTGGGAAGTCTGAATCGGACAAAGCTACGTAAAGTTACCCATAGCCGTCTTAATCTTCGTCATCTCTAAATCTGTGGACTTCAACCTTCCCGCCACCTCAACGCGTCCCTGGAAGCGCGCGGCTCATGCTCCCTTTGTGTATTCAAAGTACTGTAATCTTCCCGTAATTTTCGGCATAATGGCGTAAAGGGAGACGTAAGCCAGAAGATGTTTGTGGACGGTATCGGGCGCGGCGCGCAAAGAATCATTGACGCGATGGTGCGCTGGCTTGCCTACGGCCATATCAATCCCAATATCCTGACGGTGATCGGGGTCGCCATAAATGTCGGCTCGGGCCTGCTCTTTGGCTATGGTTATTTTTTCTGGGCCGGAATTGTCCTAATCGTAGCTAATCTTTTCGACATGCTGGACGGACAGGTGGCTCGACTTTCCGGCCGTGTCACCCGTTTCGGCGGCTTTCTGGATTCCTCACTCGACCGGCTTTCAGATATGGTGGTCTTCGTCGGTTTGATGGTCTTTTATGCCCGCGATACTCAGTTTCATTCCACTCTGAACGTTTTTCTCGCCGGCGCAGGACTAATGGGAGCAGTTATGGTAAGCTACGCG
>JALYSR010000260.1 GCA_030854715.1 Acidobacteriota bacterium | reverse complement strand
TCCTCGGGCCGGTGGATTTGAATGTCTTTGTCGTCGTCAATGTGAATGCCACCAAAAGGCGGCGGACGACGAGTTCTAATTCCAAACATTGGTTACGCGGAAGGGGCCGCTCCTTATTTATGAAGACCTAAACATGCTTCCTCAAGGCAATGCTTGAGGTTAGCTTTCACCTGGTTGCTTGTCAAACATGAGAAGTTGCCACTGTTGGATGACGGTTTAGAGCTGAAGGCGCTAAGTTGCCTCTTTACCAATCAGTCATTTATCAGTCACTTAAAGGTTGTCTTCACAACCACAAACTATCTCTGAAATGGTTGACGTCTTTGTTGCGCCTCTCTATCATCGCTTCCTATAAGTTCGGCTCGAAAAATCGCCCTTTAAGATCGACGGAGGCTGAAAGCCGTGATCAAACTAGATATTATTAACCGGGTCGCCGAAAAAACCGGCGTTCCTAAGATGAAAGCCGAACAGGCGGTGGATGCCCTGTTTCACTCGATGAAAGAAGCGCTCACCCGCGGGGAACGAATTGAGCTTCGCGGCTTCGGCGTTTTTGTGGTGAAGCCACGGAAACGCGGGGTGGGCCGAAACCCGCGGACCGGAGAGGAAGTGGCGATACCATCCGGCAAGACGATTCGTTTCAAACCAGGCAAAGACTTACAGGTCAGCGACGATGCCGATGTCAGCAGTGGAGCCGATTCGGAGGACGCAGACTTCGAGTAAGATTACAAATCGCTCAATTAATTCCGCGAGGCTAGAGCCATGGACGCGAGGTCCTGACTCTGGCCTCTAATCTCGAAAAGATGTCAGAATCCGCTCAGGCAATTCCACCGTTTGCACCGTCAAGAGAAGTCCGGCTGAAACGCCATGCGGAGCTTCCCGCCACGCGCGAATGGGTACGGCACTCCGTTCTCTTTCTGTTGACTTTTTTGACTACTACTCTCGCGGGCATCGTCCTGGCAGCCCCGGATATCGACGTGCCGGAACCCGCTGTGTCAGGTGTGCTCGGTTACGTCCTATACTTTCCCGACTATTATTTGCGGATCGTCAGCGCGCTGCTTTCATTTGCCGTTCTTCATCCACATATTCTCACCGAGGGGTTAGCGTTCTCCACCTCCTTGCTGGCAATACTGACAGCCCATGAAATGGGCCACTACCTGGCCTGCCGCTATTACGGTGTTAGTGCCACTTTGCCATTTTTCATTCCTGCGCCCCCGCTTTTTTTGGCCGGGACCTTTGGCGCTTTCATAAAGATGAAGTCGCCCATTCCGTCGCGCCGCGCCTTGTTTGATATCGGTCTGGCGGGACCTTTGGCAGGTTTTATTATGTTACTGCCAGTTGCGTTGGCCGGAATATTAAGTCTTCAAACCGCGCCCCCGGCGATTGGTGGCGCAATAATATTCAATGACCCGCTTCTGTTCCGACTTTTTGCGAAAGCCATAAACGCAAATCTTGTGGACGCTTTACCAAATCCGTTTTATATGGCTGCCTGGATTGGATTGCTGGTTACGAGTCTGAACCTGATGCCGGTAGGCCAACTCGATGGCGGGCACGGAACTTTTGCCGTGTTTGGCCAACGAGCCCACAAGATCATCGGACGAGTCGCGTTTGTCACCATGGCCCTGATTGCCATACTTGGATTTCTTTGGCACCGGAGTCCCAGTGGCTTTGTTTACACAATTCTGTTGGCGGTGATGCTGAAGGTGCGCCACCCGGCGCCGGAAGAGATGGAACCGTTGGGCACTGCCCGGATGGTAATAGGAATCATCACGCTAATTGTCTTTGCACTCTCCTTCGTGCCTTTCCCGATCACGCTCACATAGAGTCTTAGGCATCGGGCGAAACATCCTTGAGCGCAGTTGACCGGTGGATTCAAATGACTAAGGGACGAATGGAAGCGTTTAGCGATGGCGTGTTTGCCGTCATCATCACCATCATGGTGCTCGAGATGCGAGCGCCGCTCGGCACCGGTTTGGATGCCCTGCATCCTCTGGTTCCCGTCTTTCTCAGCTATGTCCTGAGCTTCGTTTTTCTCGGAATCTATTGGAGCAATCACCATCACCTGTTGCAGGTAGTCGAGCACGTTAATGGCCCGGCACTCTGGGCCAATCTGCACCTGCTGTTTTGGTTATCGCTGACTCCGTTTGTCACAAACTGGATGGGTGAAAATCATTTTGCCGCCTGGCCGGTTGCGCTCTATGGCACAGTGCTGCTGTTTTCTGCGATCGCTTACTTCATCCTCGCCAAGGTTCTCATCTCTCTACACGGAGCAGATTCTGTACTGGCGACCGCGCTGGGTGGAGACTTCAAAGGGAAGATATCGATGGTGATCTACCTGGTGGCAGTGCCGCTCGCGTTTGTGAATTCGTGGCTTTCCTGTGGGCTTTATGTGCTGGTTGCGATCATGTGGCTGATCCCTGACCGGCGCATTGAGAATACTTTAATTGAGTGATGGCCTTTATGCCGTTGAGAGGTCGGCGCTCGGTAATAGCCCCTTGATCTCGCGCACCACGCGATTCACTTCGTCCTGATCCGCGAGCGCAATCATGAAGAACTTATAGCCTTCGTGGAAACAAATAGCACCATTGGCGAACAGCCAGACGCTACCGAGAAAAGGATTGCCACCAACCAGCCAACTAATCGGCGCGCCGGCGATTCCAGCCGGCTGCATAATTTGTGCCCACATCACGGCGCCTGCCGCACAACTAAAAGCTCCCAGCAATGGCGCGCCGACGTACTTGGTCATGTCACGTTGAAACTCTACGCGTTTGCGTTCGGCTTCATCGAGTTGTCCCTGCGCAATTAATTCTTCCTGTTTACGCAAGTAGTCATCAAACCTTTCACTGAGTTTTCGGACTCCGAAAATTGGCAGCGCCGAATGCGTCAGCCAGTGAGGATGCGCGCCGAGCATGACAACATCAAGACCGGGAAACGCAGAACCCAGTCGCACACCCATGACGAGCGAAAATGAAACGACGGCGGCTTTACCCGGATTCTTCTTAATCCATTCGCGTGCTTTAACAATTCCGGCCGTGACAGCGGTAGAGGCGCGCGTTACTTTTGCGCCGGTGTCGTAAACTTGAGAAGCCCGCTCGTAAAAAGTCTTGGCATCGTCAATGACCTCCCCCGCCTTCTTGCTTGCCGTCTTACCTGCTTCTCCGGCCGCTTTGCGGATCACCCGACCGGCATCTTCCGCGCTCCGCCGCGCCTCGCTGGCTGCTCGCCGGGCGTTATCACCCAGCTCACCGTCCTCAGCTAGTCGCTCGGCCTCGACGCGCAACTTTTCGGCTCCGTCCGTAAGCGTCTGCGCCCCCTTTTTGGCGGCTTCGCCCGCAGCCCTCGCCCCTTCGTCTACCATCTCGGAAATGGCATATTTCTCATCAAGCTGGCGGGCTTTCCGGCGCACTGCCTTTTGCCACTCATCCATTTTGTCTTTGTAATCAGCCATATCAATCTAAATCCCAATTCAGAAGTCAGAAATCAGAGGTCAGAAGTCAAAAAGGGCGGTGAAATTTGGGTCTAGCTTCCCGGCGTCAGAACAGCGACTTCTGACCTCTGACTTCTGATCTCTGGCCTCTGCCTTTTATGGTACGTCCGGGGCCCTCTTCGAGTTCAATCCTATCGTAAACTTAACACTTTTAGGGCGTTCATTAGTCTTGCGCGGCCAAAGGCTTCGTGTTACAGTTGGCCCATTCAGTGTTGTCCGCTTTGCCTAGCAACTCGCCCTGATACAGAGCCGAAAACAATAGCGGAAGTTCCAGACCTCGAACACGTTCCAGGGATTCCTTACATACCAGACATCGCCACGCGATTAGGCCAACCAGGGGGTAGTTCTTCGAAACGTCAGTTAACCTTTAGGCCTTTAACTTAACCCCTACACGCCAGCCATGAGTGACCCCCATGAGTGATATTGAAAATAAAGTAAAGTCGTCCCGCCGTGCTCACGACTTATCTCCCCTGGATCGAGCCGCAATTGTCCGTCAACTTGAGTTTGGTTCTACCCTCAGTGACGCGATAATTTCACGACTAGCCGACAACTCAGTTGTGTTCGACGTCCGGCGACGCCGTTTTGTTTATCGGGCTGGAGAAGAAGCTGCAGCCTTGTATGCAATCGTGAAAGGGCGCATCAAGCTTTGCCGAATTGAGCCACAGAGCGACCGTGAAGCGGTAATCGATATTCTGCCGCAGGGCTCGCTCTTCGGCGAGTCGGCGCTTTACTCAACGGCGGGCCGCCGCGAAAACTGCGCCGTTGCCTATGAAGCCTGCACGTTACTAAGAATTCCGGCGGAGCAATTCAAGGTGGCGATGGCTGAAGACCCCCGGCTCCACGATTACACTTTTCGGCTGATCGGGCAACGACTCGAGCACGCCGAACAGCGACTCGCAGACTTTGCCCTTAACGCTATTCCAGCCCGGCTTGATCGGCTGCTCGCCGATTTTTCACACCGCTACGGCGTGCTTGAATCTGAGGGCGTGCTGATTGATATCCCTTTGCCTCACCGGGAAATTGCTTCCATCGTTGGATCCACTCGGGAGAGTGTCACCGTCCGATTGAACGCAATGCGGCGTGAGGGTACGATCGAATTCGTCAATCGACGAATCCTGGTCAAGCGCCCAGAGGGACTGTTGCACCCCATTACCGAGTCCCCGCTGGTAAACTAGTTCCCACTAAATTTCAATGAAGTGTCCTACCTGCAACAAAGAGGTCCAGTGGCAGGATAATCCCTTCCGTCCATTTTGTTCTGAACGCTGCAAACTAATAGACCTGGGCAAGTGGGTTAGTGAGGAGTACCGGGTACCGGGGAAGCCTGTTCCTACAGACTCTGCTGAGGACGCAGAAGAGCATCAGGGTTCAGATTCAAAATAACTAAACCGCGACCATTGCAATCTTCTTCTCGTCGGCGAGAGCAATCATTTCATCAGGGTCAAACATCAACGTCTTGCCGGCACTTATGCAAAGGCAGGTAGCGCCGGCGTCGGCCATGGCCTGGATTGTCGGCACCCCGATAACCGGTACGTCAAACCTCATGTCCTGATCCGGCTTCGAGAGCTTTACAACCGTCAGCGGGCCGCTGCTGAGTTTTATTCCATCCTCGTTATTGCCTCGCATGAGCTCGCCCGCGCGTCGAATTGTGGCGTCAGTGCCTTCCATTGCCTCAATCGCAACGCAGGCTTTTCCACGGACAACGATTGTCTGTCCAAGGTTAAGCGGCGCAATCTCGCGGAAAATCTCCTCTCCGTATTCAATATCAGCACGCTCCGCCGCATTTGGTTTTCGGCGCGTTAGCGTTCCGGCATTCGGGAGATTATCCTGAAGAAAAAAGGTAGAGTCGATCAAATCGATGCCTTCACTGGCCAGTTCGGCGGCAATACCTCCGATTAATGAGTCGGTATTGCGACGCGGAAGTTTCAGAAGCATCTTCAACATCCTGGCGTCGGGGACTGCACGACTGAAAATCTGCACGTGCTTGACTTGCCCTGCCATGATCGCCTTCTCGACACCCTCACCTTTGAAGAAGCGAATCATTTTTCCGAGCTGGCCAATCCCTACCCAGGCCAGTCGTTCTACTTCCTGCTCGATCCTCGGGTCAGTCTCCTCGCGAATCGCGGCTACAGAAATTGGCACGCCTGCCCGTCGTGCCGCTTCGACAACCATAAACGGAAACCTGCCGTTGCCTGCGATCAAACCGTAACGCATGTTTAGAAGGATGAGGGATGAAGGATGAAGGCGGAAGGATAAAGAATGAGGGATGAAGGCTGAGGGATGAAGGATGAAAAAGAGTCCAAAGGCAAGGGCATCGCCCCAGGAATGCACTGAGAAAGTGTCACGTCAATCCTATCGAATGTTTCCTCTTTCATCTTTCCGCCTTCATCCTTCATCCTTATTACTCCCCTTCATCCCTTTACTTGACTACTCCACGTTGTGAACTCTCTATGAATTGCACCAGGGCTTCCACTTCCGGAACTTCCCGAATCTCTTCGTTGATTTTTTCGAGCGCCTGCGAAGTGTTTAGTTTGGACGAGAGCAGGAGATGAAACGCACGGTGTAGTGAGCTGATTACGTCCCGCGAATAGCCGCGCCGTTTCATTCCCGTTGTGTTCAATCCATAACAGCGAGCGTGGTTGCCTACGGTTAACGCAAAGGGCAATGCATCCTTCACGACCACTGAGTAGCCGCCGACGTAGGCTTCCCGACCAATGCGGCAGAATTGGTGCACGCCTGAATAAGCGCCCACGTTCGCATTGTCTTCAATAATCACGTGGCCGGCGAGCGTGGCGGCATTTGCCATAATCACGCCGTCGCCGATTTTGCAATCGTGAGCGACGTGAGCCTGCGCCATCAGTAAACAGTCGTCCCCAACCCGCGTCAGCATCCCCCCGCCGGCGGTGCCGCGATGAATGGTCACAAATTCTCTTATCTGATTTCGCCGGCCGATGTGTGTTTCCGAAGGCTCTCCCTGATATTTCAAATCCTGGGCGGGAAGGCCGATGGAAACAAAAGGAAATACTCGCGTGCCTTGTCCAATCACAGTGCGACCGCCAATTACGCAGTGCGAATCCAGACGCACGTCGTCTTCCAACTCAACCTCATTGCCAACAATTGAATAAGGCCCGATATAGCAGCCACTACCGATGCGGGCATTCGGTTCCACAACAGCGGAAGGGTGAATGTTAATTGACTTGGTTGCTACTGCCATAAAAGCATTGGGCAAAAGGAGAAGGGGTAATGGGGAAACAGAGAGTTTTTCCTTTACCCTTTTCCCTTCTTCCTATACAGCCGACCTGCGATCGGCAATGACACTCATGATGTCTGCATCGGCTACAAGCTGGCCGTTTACCTTCGCTTCGCCGCGCATGTGTTGAACGCGCGAGCCGATGCGCAGGGCGGTCACTTCCAGCGTTAAGGTGTCGCCTGGCACCACCGGCCGGCGAAAGTGGGCTTGCCTGATGCCGGTGAAGAGCACAAGTTTCTGATCGCGGTCTTCAATTTCGCGTAATGCCAGGACTGCTCCCACCTGGGCCAGGGCCTCGACCACAAGCACCCCGGGCATCACGGGCGCGCCGGGAAAGTGGCCCTGAAAAAACGGCTCGTTTATGCTGACTTGTTTCAGGCCGACAATTCGTTGTCGGGGAACCAACTCGATTATTCGATCGACGAGAAGGAACGGATAACGATGAGGCAGTAGTTCTTGTATCGCCTGTGCATCGAGAAGAGTTTCCATGCTTTTTAATAAGAAGACGCGGGAGGCGGAACTAACTGCCGCATCGCCGCGTCTGAAAAAAAAGAAAAAGCTTTCAGTCTTAAATCTACTGGGGCGGCGTCACTGCTGCGGTCGCCGGATTTTTGCTGTTGAAGTCGTTGATGAAAGCCCGCGTGATATCCAAGGTGTCCGCCGCGTAAACGAGCGGCACCTGGCTGGCGTCGATGATCACGTTTATGCTATGGGCTTTCGCATAAACTTCCAACGCCTTGCCGATGTCGTCTTGAAGGGGCGTGAATATCTCTTTGCGGCGTCGATCATAAGCGGCTTGAGCGTCTTCACCTTTGCGCTGCAAATCTTTCTTCAACTGATCCAACTGGTCCTGTTTCGCCTGCAGGGTCTTGGGATCGGCGACCGATGCGGTCTTGGTTATCTCGTCGGTAAGCTGCTGAATCCTCGTCTGGATTCCCTGCAATTCGGTCTGACGCGGCTGGAATTCCCGATTCAAGGTGGTAATTAAAGTATTGAACCGGCTAATACCCGTTTTGGCGTCGAGAAACGCTTCTGAGTAGATCAGGGCGATCTTACTTTCAGGAATAGGTCCGGTTGATTGTGCGGTTGCCTGCGCCGGCGTAGCGGGTTTTGTTTGTGCCAGCGCGGGTATCACAGCCACAGCCAGAACAAAAGCGAAGGCGACTATTAATCGATCTATTTTCATAACTTTCTTGTATTGCTCCTTAAAGAGGCGGTCGGTCAGTCACTTAGTTGTTCAGACCACCACCATGGTTTGCTTCAAATGATCAAAAGGTACGCCCAACGCTGAACCGCATGACTCTCTTTTTCTCATTAAAGATAAATGGAAACCCATTGATAATCTGGTCTTTCCGGGCTCTGGGATTATACGCAAAGATCAGGCGAAAAGGCACGTTGATGATGGGGACCTGGACGCGCACTTCCATACCCAGGCTGGCCCGATAATCTCCAAACCCGGAGAACAGACTTTGCGAAAGGCGAACCGCCGTGTTGGTCTGGGCCTCGCCGCGAAGAAACACCTGCTGGAACCCAAAGGGCAACCCCGTTACGGGATCAAACGGACCAAGGGTACGAGCATTATCCAGTTCCTGAGTTGTCACCAGGCGGTTGTCGCGGGCCACCAGGCCCGGAATGCCACCCTGGCCGGCAACAAGAGCCAGATCCGCGTAGTTGTTGCAGGCAGCCAGCGTTGACAAGTTAACCACGGCAAAACCCCCAGCTCTGGCGCAGGGAATAAAGCCTATTGTGCCCAAAAACGGTTGGTCGGCCAGGAAATTACTCGAAAACAGTTGATCCTTTTTACTGCGGATATTGAAAGCGGTGCCAATGTCGGCAAATGCCGCCAGGCCCACCGTGTTGCCTATCACCGGAATCCGGTATTCAAAATTACCCAGAATCTGCGTGTCCGCGCCAATGGGAGTAAAAGACCTTGGCAGCGCAGCCACGTTTGAGCCAGTCGGTCCCGTAAAGAGACCGATACTAGCCAGCGAACTGGGCAACCCCGGCACAACGATAGGAGTGTCGCCCGGATTAGAAGCGATGACTACGTTCCGCGAGGTAACAAACGTGTCCAAAGGTGCGAGCGGCGTGATTGAGCGAACGTTATAACCTCGAATACTAAACTCATCACCAAGGAAGAACCGTTCAAAGATTGGCACGCCATCGATGAAAGCTAACGAATTTGAACTCTTCACCTTGGATGAGGTGGCAAAGCTGCCAACAGTTCTGGCGCTGACACGGAAGCCAAATACCTCGGGATGCTCCGATTTCTTGCGGCGCATCGGGATAAACTGACTATAGGAAATAATCGGTTGGTAGGTACGGACGTCGCCTCCAAGACCGGCTACGTCAGCCTGAAACGCTAACTCTCTTCCCGAAGTGGGGTCAACGCTCGCGTTACGAGTGTCGTAGGTGAAACTTACCGTGGCGCGACTCGTCAGAATATTTGGCTGGGAATAAACAACTGGAATGAATTGCGTCGGGTTGCTTGGATTTGCATTCACTTTCGGATCAGTCACGCTGGAGGTTGAAAACGAATACGAAGCACCAACGCGCGAGAACTGAGTAAATCGACGCTTGCGATAGAACTCGGAGAGAGGCGCACTCAGGAATAGCGAGCCACCGTATGATGTCCGCGTGAAGAGATTTTCCGAACTGACATTCAAGAAGTCGATCTGAGAGCCGGAAAGACCCTGCTGGGCATTGAGATTCTGCGAAAGAAACGTTCCTTCACCAAAAAACTTTTGCGTGTAACCAAAGAGCGAAAAGCCGGCGGTAATCGGACGATTCCTGATGTAGGGCTCCGTAAACGAGAACTGAAGATATTTCTGGCGGTTTCCAGCCGAGACGTTGAGCGAGAGAATTTCACCACGGCCCAAAAGGTTATTAGTCGAGTATTCAAGCCCAAAGAATGAGCCACCAATGCCGGAAAGACCGCCATTGAAGGAAATTTGCTGGCGGCCGCGCTCCGTCACCTTCAGATTGACGTCAACCGTAGCCTCTTCTTCGTTCGTCTTAAAATCGGCGTCCTTGTCTTTGTCTATGGGATCGAAGTAACCGAGTTGGTTTAGCTTGATGATCGAGTACTCCCAGGCAGTCTGGTTGTAAATGTCACCTTCATTCAGCAACACTTCGCGGCGCAGGACGTTGTCGCGGGTAAACGTGTTACCAATGAATTCGAGCCGGCGCAACGAAAACTGCTTGCCTTCCTCGATGGTAATTACAAAGTCAACAATTCCCTCGTCAGGTTTTTGTGGATTGTCCTTGAAAGTGGGAGTAGGCTCAGCGGTATATTCAATGAAACCTTGTGAGCCGTAAACTTTCTTGAGGTTCTCAAACAACGCCTTTCCGATCTTTTCGCCATTGGCGACGTCACCCTTGTTCAGGCCAATGTAACCGCGAATGGCCGCTTCGGAGAAGATCGAGTTCCCTTCGATTTTCATCTCACCGATGCGATAGACCCTTCCTTCCACAATCGGAACTGTTACTCGCAGCCCTTCATCGACTGAGGAAAGAAAGGGCAGCGGAAGGATAGGAAATCCGGTGCGTCGCGGTCCAACTCCCTCGACCCGAGGCTCTCCGTGACGAGCTTGCAGATAACCTTTTGAGCGCATGTAGTTGTCTACATTCCGCAGATCAAATTCAAGTTTCTGGCGATCGAGTATGTCCTGGCCCTTAAAGCGGGTCATCAATCCGGCTTCTTTGACAAGTTTCATCGAGCCACGAAGTTTGCCGTCGCTAAATACCTTGTTGCCTTCAAACTGAATCTCGACCACTCGCACCCGCTCACCCTCGTGAATAACAAAAGTGAGGGCGGTTGAAGTATTGGAAACTTCCTCGAGTTGTTTTTCGACTGTCGCGTTGGGGTGGCCGTGGGCGGCAAGCAGCTCTTTGAGAACACGTATCGCGTTCTGTACCTTCACCGGATCATAAATACTTTCCTTGGAAACACCGACGCGCCTTTCGCGGAAGGCCTTCAGCACATCCGACTCCGGAACGCTCTTCAGCCCCTCAAACTGCAAATCGCGAATGATTGGCAGCTCCCTCACCTCGAATATGACGTTTATGCCGCCGCGCGCCCCCTCTTCGGTAAGAACCCGCGTCTTAGTCTTGTCAAAAAACCCAAGAGCAAGAATGGCCTGTAAATCTCGTTGAATTTGCTGTTCGTTGTAAGGATCGCCTGGGCGAGTCTGGACGTAATAAAGGACGTCGTCTTTTCTAAGACGTCGATTGCCGGTGATCTCGACTGATTCGACCAGGCGCTGGGTTTGCTGCGCACTAACGAGCCGCGGCGCGGAGATCATGGAAGTCAGCAGGACAATTCCGCTCACAAACATGAGCAAAAACCCGCGATATAAATGCATAAGCGCCTTTTCCCTCAGAGACTCTTACCGGATGTCGGATACTTCGGGGAGCTTTAATGGGTTATAAATTTATCTTTTCGAAAAATAAAGGCAAACCGCGTCCTGGCTTGCATGCCAGTCAGACCCGAAAGACTGTTGGAGCGCTTGGATTCCTAACTGTAACAGTCTCGTTGCCAATGCAGTCCAGCAAAGTCGCGCATTATACCGAACCCGCGACGCAAAAGTAAAAAGGCAAAGGAATAAGGGCTAACGAGCTAAATGCCCGGTTCTCACCTTTGCCCCTTTTTCCTCTGCCTGTTGTTTTAGCCAGACCCCTAATTCAGAAAGCGTCAATGAATCAGAAGAGCATCATCGGGCGCTTCAACGCCCACCGGCCGGTAATTCAGGTCGTCCCCATCAAGAAACACTTCGATTAGGGAGGCACCCACCAGGTGACCTTGAATCAGCGCCTCCGAAAGAGGATCTTCAACGTACTTTTGCAGCGCGCGTCGCAACGGCCGGGCTCCATAGGAGCGATCGGCGCAGGTCTTCTCCACGATCCATTTTTTCGCTTCGTCAGTCAGCTTAACTTCAAACCCGTGTCTGATCATGGTCTTGTTGATCTGTTCGACCTGAAGCTGAATGACATCGAGCAACTCATGATTAAACAGTTCGTCAAAGATGATGATTTCATCGAGCCGGTTGATGAATTCGGGATTGAACGTCTGCCGTACCGCGGACATCACCATCTCTTCCATTTTCTCCCGACTCGCGTCAGTCGTTCCCTGGAAGCCCATCGTGGCCTTCTTCTGAATGAAGCGAGCCCCAATATTTGAAGTCATGATGATAATGGCATTCTTGAAATCAACTGCATTGCCGAGCGCGTCAGTCAGAATGCCGTCTTCAAAGACCTGTAACAGCACATTGAAAATGTCCGGGTGCGCTTTTTCAATTTCATCAAACAGCAAAACTGAGTAAGGCGCGCGCTTGATTCGTTCAGTTAGTTGACCACCCTCTTCATGGCCGACATAACCTGGTGGGGACCCAATCAGCTTCGAAACGGAATGTTTCTCCATAAACTCCGACATGTCGAAGCGAATCATGGAGCGCTCACTCCCAAACAGCACTTGCGCCAGGGAACGCGCAACTTCAGTCTTGCCCACGCCCGTCGGCCCCAGAAACAGGAATGAACCAACGGGCCTTAGCGGGTTCTTTAAACCGGCGCGCGATCTGCGAATGGCCCGCGCCAGCGCTGAAATTGCCGGACGCTGCGACACCACGCGTTCATGAAGCTCAAGCTCGAGTCGCAACAGTTTCTGCGTCTCTTCTTCTTTCAGTGAGGTGACCGGGATGCCAGTCCAACGGGCGATAACCTCTTCGATGTCGTCACGGGTAACTTTCGCGGAAACGAGGGCATCTTCGTTTCTCTCGGCGATAGTCGGAATATGCTCGGCTTCCTGGGTCCACTCGTTTATCTGGTTCCAGTCGGAAAGGCTTCCCTGTTCCCGGCGGACGCGTAGTTTCACACGGGCGCCTGCTTCGTCTATTACATCGATTGCTTTATCAGGCAAAAATCGATCGGGAATATAACGATGAGACTGGTAAACCGCCGCCTCCAGGGCGTCGTCGGTGTAATGGACCTGATGGAAACTTTCGTAACGTTCGCGCACACCATGCAGAATCTCGACAGCCTCTTCCTCGGTGGGAGGCGGAACCTTCACGGCCTGAAAGCGCCGCTCGAGCGAGCGATCTTTTTCGATCGACTTGCGAAACTCCGCGGGAGTTGTCGCGCCGACGCATTGTATCTCGCCGCGCGAAAGCGCCGGCTTCAAAATGTTTGCCGCATCGAGTGAGCCTTCGGCCGAACCAGCACCGACTAAAGTGTGAAGCTCGTCGATGAAAACGATGTACTGCGGATTCTCCACCAGCTCACGCATGATCTGCTTGAGACGCTCTTCGAATTGTCCACGATATTTGGTGCCGGCAACGATGAGTGAAAGATCGAGCGAAAGGATCCGTTTGTTCTCGAGGAACGAAGGCACGTCGCCGCGCACTATTCGTTGGGCCAGTCCCTCGACGATTGCAGTCTTTCCTACGCCAGGTTCGCCAATTAATACGGGATTGTTTTTGGTCCGGCGGCAAAGTATTTGAACCACTCGTTCAATTTCAGCTTCGCGGCCGATTAGCGGATCGAGCTTATCGTTTGAAGCGTCTTCGGTCAGGTCGCGCGAAAACTCTACCAGGTGCGGCGTGTCTTTCTTCTGCGAGCCGCGGGCGTCCACGCCCGACTGCCGCGCAATTTCATCGCGCACGGCATTCAAACGGAGACCGCGTTCATACAAAATTTCCGCAGCCATCGAGCGGTCTTCACGGAGCAGGCCGAGCAGCAGATGTTCGGTGCCGATGTGTCGGTGCTGCAGCCGATCGCTTTCCTCGTGAGCGTAGGCAAGCACTCGCTTTGTTTCGGGAGCCAGCGGCAATTCAACTGAGGTGGAAATTTTTTCCCGAAGTAGTGTGCGTCCTTCGATTTCCTTGCGGATTGATTCGATTGATACCTGCGCCCGGGGAAAGAAGCGGCCAGTTAACGTTTTGTCCTCGCGCATCAACCCCAGCAGCAGATGTTCCGGTTCAATAGCCGGAGCTCCAAACTGTGACGCTTCGTAGCGAGCGAAGAAAATGACCCGGCGCGCCTTTTCGGTATAGCGTTCGAACATGCGTTTTATCTTCGGAACGGGCTCTTATGATTATCATGCCGGGCGATGACCTGGCTCGCCCGGCAACTGGGGCGCATTATAACCTATCAATGAGAGTGCCAAAAGGATTGTTTGGTTTCCTTGTAATAAAAGTCTCAAGCACCCAGTTATTTCAATCGCTCACGTCGGTCAATCGTCTTTTTAAAGCCTAATTACACTCTGACGGACTAGCCGCGCCTCGCACTGGGGCCCAATCAAAGCCAATCAACCCCACAAATCAACCGTCGCAAAGGCGTCCGTCGCGCAAGATGAGGGTGCGCTCGCAGATCTCCGCCAGGCCGCGATTATGTGTGGCAACCACGACAACGGCCCGGCTGTCATGGGCATAAGAAATCAGGGAACGAGCAATTTCATCGCCGATTGCTGTATCGAGATTGCCGGTTGGCTCGTCCGCCAGCACCAGCTGCGGCCGCGTAATCAAGGCACGACAAACTGCAACCCGCTGCTGTTCACCACCCGAAAGATGACCCACCAGATGCGAAACACGATCCCCAAGACCAATCGCTTCCAGCGCCTGACTAGCGCGCCGGGTCGCTTCGGAGCGGGGTGTCCTGGCAATCATTAATGGCAGGCTGACATTCTCCGCTGCTGTAAGGTCCGGCAAAAGGTGGTGAAACTGAAAAATGAAACCTACTCGATCATTTCGAAAACGTGCGAGCCCGTACCGATTGGCAGCGTCTACGGCAAACTTGCCGGCTACTATGGTTCCGTGATCTGCTTCTTCGAGGCCGCCCAGCAGATGCAGCAAAGTTGATTTGCCCGCGCCTGATGAACCCATGATGGCGACGCACTCGCCAGCGGTTGCGGAAAACGATACACCTCGCAAGACTTCGATTCGTTCGCCGCCGGGTGACGAAAAACTTTTCCGAAGATCGGTAACGGTTAGTCCAAAGTCCAAAGTCCAAGGTCCAAGGTCCGCTTCCTCGCCTTGAATGGCAGGCTTAGCACTTCCCCGATCTTCAGCAGCTTCCGAAGCTTGGGTCTGTGGCTTTGGACTTTGGACTTTGGACATTGGACTTATGTGAGATCTCAAATTTCAGAAAATTGAGTTTATCCCGCATCTCGAAGCATCTCCGCCGGGCGAATGGCCGCAGCCGCACGCGCGGGATAAATCGTGGCAATAACGCTGAGGGCAACCGCCACCAGCGCTGCCAGGGCCATATCCCGAAAAGTGGGGTGCAAAGGCACGTTGCTGATCGAATAAACGTCCGCAGGCAAACTGATGAGTTGGTAGCGATTCGCAATAACCGTTGCTGCGGCGCCGAGCAAAACCCCAATCACGGCACCGAGCGCGCCAACAATAGCGCCCTCAATTACGAAAATGCTCATGATGTTTCTGCCGCTCGCTCCAAGGGCGTTGAGAATTGCGATGTCGCGACGTCGCTCCATTACAACCAGTATCAGCGTCGTGGTGATGTTCAGTGCGGCGATAAGAATAATGAGTGCAATGATAACGATGCCGATGCGGCGCTCAAGCGCCAGGGCCGTGAACAGGGGACGATTCGCGTCCTGCCAATCGACGGTTGTGTAGTCACTCCCGAGCGACTGCCGCACCTTCGCAGCCGTTTGCTTGACGTCATAAATATTCTTTACCTGCACGCTGATCAGAGAAGCTGCGTGCTGCTGTCCTGAAAAAGCCGCGGCCGTGTCCAGTGATAAATAGATCCAGGTTGAGTCGTATTCGAAGAGTCCCGAGCGAAAGAGTCCAGCCACGCGAACATGGCGTTTACTCCAATTAGAAGATGAGACACCTGAAGGTGAGGCGATTAACTCTGCAGCATCCCCAACCTGTAGTCCTGTCCGCGCCGCCAATTCCGCGCCCAACACGATGCTGGGCAAATCTGCACCGGGGCTGCCAGCTTCAAAGAGAGGTGCCGCTGAGCCGGCGGTTAATGCGAGCTTTAAGTCTTCCCTTGCTTGTATTGAATTGCCATCTATACCGCGCAACACTGCGTATGCCGACGCGCGTGGTCCAGCAATCACTGCGCTGTCGTAAGTCGTTCCGGTTGCGCTTACTACCCCATCCACCTGGGAGATGCGTGCCGCTATCTCTTTATAGTCCGGGAGCGCCTGACCGTCGCTGCGCATGACGGTAAGGTGCGCTGTGCCGCGCAGTATTTTGTCGCGCAGTTCGTCACGGAAACCGTTTGCCAGGGCCAGCGCCACAATCAGCGCCGCGACTCCGACTGCGATACCGACGACAGCAATAACCGCAGTGACGCGCGCGAGCCGCCGCTTTTGTCGCGAACGCAAATGACGAAGGGCTAGAAAAAGTTCGTAAGCCATGCTGGTATCAGGACTCAGAAGTCAGAACTCAGAATGCCCCAACTCGACTGGAACCTCATCTGGCTTTTCGCTTCTGACTTCGGAATTCTGACTTCTGACCTCTGGCCTCGGGCCTCAGCTCAACGGAGGACACTTCCTGGTATCTTCCGGTCTATTCTGCGGCAGCAGTCGCTCGAGATTTGGAGAATCCGTCGCGCTTTTGTCGTCGCGCGGTCTTATTTCGTAGATCGTTTCCGTAACCCGGCGAAAGCTGAATCGCTGTTGGAGATTCACGATTCCCTGAATCTCGTCGCGCTGCCAACCGCAGGGCAGCCACCAGCGTGGATCTATGTCGATAAACACGCGACGGCCGTCTTTCAAGTAGTTTTCGATAAGCGGAACGAGTCTGGCCCCGGGCCAGCCGCCACCGGTACCAATTGTTTCCCAGGAGCCGGCGCCAATAGCTTTCCAGTAAGTAACGGCTATGGTTTGCGCCCCTGAAATCATGACGGCATCGCGAGGTAGATTTGCGAGCTGCCGACGATATTCTTTGCTCATCGCTCGTCTTTCAATAAACTGTTTGCTGACCGGTCGCAGCAATAGACTGAACACGCCTGCGAATACCATCACGGCCATGACGCACGCGGCAAAAGCAAGTTGCGTACTTTTCAACCGGCCGCTCAAGGTACGAAGCAAAAAGTTTGCTGAAAGCGGCGTCAGCGCCGGAAGGCCGGTCAGGAAATATCGCCAGTTGACGGCAGTGCTGTAATTCAGAAACAGCAGCAGGTCGGCAAACAACCCAGTAATACCAAGCCAAAGCAGCGGAGACACTTTCCCTTCGCGCCATTGGTTTCTAATGGCGAATGGAAGCGACAGGAAAACGAGCGGAGCGCTGACAAAAAAATACGCGAGATACGGCAACAGGTTTTGTAGCCTGACCGGATGACGGGCGGTTTCCTGTCGCATTGATTCTCGCCAGCCAAACCATACCAGGCGGTAATGTTCGTCGGTGATGAACCAGAACCCAAACCAACTAAAGGCGAACAGAATAAATAGTAAACACGAGAAGCCGATGACAAGATTCCGTCGGCGACCTGGTTTCCACCCACAAACGAAAGGAGCCACGATTAACCAGGGCGCATAAAAACCAACGGTCTCGCGAAGGTTTACTCCCAAACCAAGCAATGCCGCGCCAAGCATAATCATCCAAATGCGATTCTCCTGCAGTCCCCGATAATGGATTATCAAAGCAATCGCCAGAACAAGAACTGATGGCACATCAGTCATCACCTGTCCGCCGTAGAGCACAAATACCGGCGAGAAGACAATGAAGAGCGCAGCCAACGTTGCCACTCGACGCGACCGCGAAAAGTCTCGCGCCAAAACCCAACAGGCAATTACCGCCAGCGGGGCCTGGGCCACCACGGCATACTTGAAAACCAGGTAGGCATTTTCCGGCTGGACTTTGAAAAGCGAGTGGGCCAACTCATACAGGGCGTGGTTTCCAAAGATAAATAGATTTCGGCCCAGGGCCATAGACGATGGATAACCTGCCAGCGACAGCATCGTGTAGTCCATGCCGTCCCAATCGCCGACAAATGGATCGAGGAACCACAGCACTAACACCAACGCTGCCGTCGCGGGAATAGACCACCACGGCCAGGCTTTCCAAAATGCTACTGATGAATCGGCCGGGCGGACTACCGGCGCCGTCGGCTGGCGTTTGAGTAAGTTATCAGATGTTTCGGGCGGATTTGTCGTTGGGTGTGCCTGGTTCAACGAGTTGATTCTCAACCGAAGGTCGCTTCACCATCTTTACGCGATTACCCTGCTCATTGTACTCAACTTCGTCCATGATATTGTACATAAGCAAGACGCCACGACCTGAACACTTGAATAAATTTGCAGGATCCCGAGGGTCGGGAATTGTCTGCACATCAAATCCTTCTCCTTCGTCCTCAATCGTGAAAGAAGCTTCGCGGGGAGACAGTTCCGCCCCGACTCGCACCAGCTTTGTGGGATCGTTTTTGTTTCCGTGCTTGACCGCGTTAACAAAAGCTTCATCGAGCGCCACAAAAAGATTGGACCCTTCCGGAGAAGCGATCCCCAGCTTGGAAACGCGCGCGAGCAGGTACTGCAACACGCCGTTCATCAAGGCGAGATCGCTCGGTAGTTCAAATTCAATTTTCTCGTGAGTGTGGGAAAGCAAGTTTGGATCATCGACGTAGCGAAGTTTGTAAGAAAGCGTCTGTTCAACTATTTCGCGCAGCTCGTCCTTGTTGTAAGGCATACGCAGATAGTTTGCGGCAACTATCCTGAAGGCCTTTACTATGTTGGGCTCTTCAGCGTTTGAAGCGACCGGTGTCAGCAGATGGCGGCGATACTCACTCGGCCGGCCGTTTGGCTGTTCGTTTGGTTGATCGTTCGCTGGCGCTTCTTCGGTGAGATCGCTGATGATGAGATCAAACTGGTCAAGATCGTTTCGGCTGAGGGCCTCATCACGATCGCCGGTAACCACAGTCTCGTGGCCCAGGTTGCCGAGCACATCCTCAAGTATGGCACGCAGCTCATCGTTGTTATCGACGATGAGAATCCTACGTTTCTGCATCCCACTCCAATCCGGGTGATAGCTAAGGGAGAGATGGAAGCCGAATTCGGACCACTTCCAAAAGTACTTTACGATATTATGAGCCGCTGCGTTCGAAATATATCACTGGGATCAATAAGTCCAAGGTCCAAAGCCCAAAGTCCAAAGCCAGAAGAAAGCTTCAGCAATGAGCGCTCAGTTTCAAGGGTTAAGACGGAGAACCCCACATTGGACTCTGGACATTGGACTTTGGACTCATTCTCACGTATTACTCATCACTCATTACTCATCACTTTTGATTCATGGCCAAACACGGGAAACTGCAGATAGCGCTTGAATACGCACTCGTGCGCACAATTCTTTCCGGTCTTGGCTTGCTGCCGCGTTCGCTGGCAATAGCTGTCGGACTCGCGATTGGACGCTTGGGTTATCTTTTAGCCGGCAACCTCCGCCACACTGGTCAATGCAATCTTGAGATCGCTTTTCCCGATATGATCGAGTCGGAACGCAAGCGACTGCTGCGCGGTTGTTTTGCGAGTCTCGGCCGGCTCCTCGGTGAGTTTAGTCAACTACCCCACACGACGCCGGAGAAGCTGCGCCGGCTCATTGAGTATGACGAAGTTGGTCTGGCCCATTTGCGAGAAGCTGAGAAGAATAAACGCGGAGTGATTTTCCTGACAGGTCACCTGGGTTGCTGGGAACTCCATAGCTTCGGCTGGTCGGCGCTTGAGTATCCCATCAGTTTCCTGGTTCGACCACTCGACAATCCGCGCATCGAAGAAATGATCGAGGGCATCAGAACACTCTTTGGCAATCGAGCCATCGATAAACAGAGTGCAGCCCGACAATCGCTGCGAGTGTTGCGTGAAGGTGGCACGCTCGGCATCCTGTCGGATCTTAACACGCAGACGCGCGAGGGAGTTTTTGTTCCCTTCTTCGGAAAGCTGGCCTGCACTACTGCCGGTATCGCAACACTCGCCTTGAAAACTGATGCGGTAGTGATCCCAACCTGTGGCGTGTGGGATAGGAAACGGAAGCGCTACTTTTTTCATGGTGACCCGCCAGTCGAGTTGGTGCGCACAGGCGATCACAGCAAGGACATCGAGGTTAACACTGCTCGGTTCGCGGCGGCGGTGGAGCGCATGATTCGTCTTTACCCGGACCAATGGCTCTGGATTCACAAGCGCTGGAAGACCAGGCCACCCGGCGAACCGGATCTGTATTAGTAGGCAGAAGGCAGTAAGCAAAAGGCAGAGAAGCCAAGCGAGTGTTTGGCTCCCGCCCTTCGCCTTCTGCTTTCTGCCTTCTGCTTTCTCTCGGCTATACTCCCTTCGCTCTCAACCGACTTATGCAAGCTTCCGCCGAACAAAAATTCAAGGGCGCCCGTCCTGCCGAGGAGACTGTTGCGCGCGCTTACCAGTTTGCCGATCTCTCTTCCTATACGCCGAAGAAGAGGTTCCTGATTCGCGCTGCCGACCTCGCGTTTTTCCTCTTAATTAAAGTGATTGGTCGAACGATTCGTTGGCAGGTGGAAGGCTGGGAAAACTGGGAAGCCGCCACACGCGACCGCCAAGTACCTATCTATACCTTCTGGCACAACCGTGTGTTCCTTGCGACCTACTTCTGGCAGAAGCGCCGCATTGTTGTCATGACCTCGCAGAGTTTCGACGGTGAATACATAGCCAGGTTCATTCAAAGGTTTGGTTACGGCGCTGCGCGCGGATCGAGCACGCGTGGCGCTGTCGGAGCGATCATCGAGATGACCCGGCTGATGCGCGCCGGTTTGCCCACCGCTTTTACGATAGATGGTCCAAAAGGACCGCGCTATGCCGCCAAGATGGGCGCCGTGCTTTTGGCAAAGAAGACTGGTCAACCGATCCTGCCCTTTACGATCAGCGCGCGACACTGGGAAGCAAAACGAAGCTGGGACGGATTTCAGATACCGTTGCCCTTTTCGCGTGCCCGCGTAGGTATAGCAACCCCAATCTACGTTCCTGCCGACGCGGACGACGAAGGTCTTGAGGCTAAACGCGACGAGCTGCAGGCAGCGCTCGATGAGATCAATGAAAGAATGAAAGCCGCGGATTAACCAGGCTAGTTTTCCGTATGACACCGAACTCTCAAACCAGCCGGCAAGGGCCGCAGTTTCGCAGCGGCTACGTCGCCTTCATCGGCCGACCGAATGCCGGCAAGTCGACGTTGTTGAATCAGCTTGTCGGACAGAAGATTGCCGCGGTTTCCGACAAGCCGCAGACCACACGCTTCAAGATTCAGGGCGTGATCACAAAGCCCGAGGGTCAAATTGTTTTAGTTGATACTCCCGGGGTTCATAAGCCGGGCTACGAAATGAACCGGCGCATGATGGCTACCGTGCAGGACGCGCTGATGGGAGTGGACCTTGTTTGCTTGATTCGCGATGCTTCCAATTCGACCGGCAGCGGCGACAAGTTTGTTCTCGAGTTGGTCCAGAAATCTCAGAAACCTGCTCTGCTGTTGCTTAACAAAATGGATAAGCTCAAGGACAAAGCCGAGCTGTTGCCGCTAATCGACTGGTACCGAACGGAATATGACTGGCGCGAGATTATCCCCATCTCCGCCTTGCGCGAGAGCGCAAACGATATCTTGCCAGGCGAGATGATCAAGCACCTTCCCCAGGGTGAGCCGTTGTTTGGCGAAGATGATTTGACCGACCAATCAGTGCGCACCATGGTGGCCGAGATTGTGCGGGAGAAAATACTGATACAAACGCAGGAAGAGATTCCCTATGTGACCGCCGTAGTGGTGGAGAAGTGGGACGAAGAGCGGGAAGACTTCACGCGAATTCATTGCGCAATTCTGGTTGAAAGAGCGTCGCAAAAGAAGATAGTCATTGGGAAAGGCGCCGAACGCTTGAAAGAGATCGGCATCAGCGCGCGTGCAGACATCGAACACCTGCTGGGCCACCGCGTTCATCTCGAGCTATTCGTAAAAGTTGAAAAAGACTGGCGGGATAAGCAGGGACTCCTGGATGACATGGGGATCAGCTGAGCAAAGCCGTCCGCCCCGGACCCCTGAGGTCAGAGTGAGCTCTCGCCGTTTTCCATCTCGTCCCAGATCAAGACGCTTTTGGTTTCCTTTAGTAACAGCGAGCCCACGACGAATGTAAGACTCGCCACGGTAATCGGGTAATACAAGCCGGCGTAAATATTCCCAGTCTGCGCGACAACGTAAAGCCCAATCAATGGCAGCAACCCGCCAAACATACCATTTCCAATATGGTAGGGCAGTGATAACGACGTATACCTGATCCTGGCCGGGAACGCCTCGACCAGATACGCAGCGATAGGACCATAGACCATCGTAACGAAAATTACCTGGATGAACACGAGCAGGATCAGCTTCCACGCAATCGGATTACTTATCAGGCTCGCGAAATCAGTGTAGGGCAGAACTTGTTTGGCGGGTTGAAGTACGCCGTCAACATAAGTCTGCGGCGTGAGGCTGATCGAGCCAGTAATTGGATTTTTCACCGGTGACGCAGTCACAACGTTGGAGCCGGCGGCGCTTTGCATGGCCCGGTAAATTGGAATGTAAGAAACTGCGGCCAGGAGACAACCGAGCATCATGATTCTCTTTCGGCCAATGCGATCTGAGAGGGCGCCGAAGACGACAAAGAACGGCATTCCCAGTAGCAAAGCGATGGCGATGACGTAGCTTGCCGACGTACCGTTCACGTTGAGAACGGTTTGCAGATAGAACAAAGCGTAAAACTGTCCGGTGTACCAGATGACCCCCTGACCCGCAGTCGCGCCGAAGAGCGAGATCAGAACCCGCTTCAGGTTCACCCACTTCGTAAAGGCTTCCGTCAAAGGCTTCGCCGAAGTCATTCCCGTGCTCTTGATGTGTTGGAAAATTGGCGACTCCTTCATGCGCAACCGGATATAAAGGGAAATACCGACGAGGAAGATCGAAATGATGAACGGTATGCGCCAGCCCCACGAGCTAAACGTTTCTTTGCTCATGAAATTCTGCACGACCAGGATGACGGCCAAGGATACGAATAAACCAAGCGTCGCCGTGATCTGGATGAAGCTGGTGTAGAACCCACGTTTTGCATCAGGTACATGTTCAGCCACGTAAACAGCCGCGCCGCCATATTCGCCGCCCAGCGCCAGCCCCTGCAAAATTCGAATTACTAAAAGGATGATGGGCGCCGCAATACCAATCGTGGCGTAGGTCGGCAGGAAACCAATGAGCGAGGTCGCACCGCCCATGATTAAGAGCGTGACGAGAAATGCGTATTTGCGCCCCACCAGATCGCCTATCCGTCCGAAGAAGAGCGCGCCGAAGGGACGAACGACAAAGCCAACCGCGAAAGTTGAAAGATAAGCGATCAGCGCGAGTGTGTTATTTCCTTTTGGATAGAAGAGCGGCGAGATCACGGTCGCGAGGCTGCCGAAAATGTAGAAGTCGTACCACTCGATCATCGTGCCCACGGCGGAGGCGGTGATGACTTTCCAAATCTTGTAGTCGTGCGGTTGGCCACTCATCGCGTTCTTGGGTACAAACGATGTCATCGAGGACGCGTATCTTAAACTACTCTTGAATTACACTGCACTCTAAAAGTGGCGCCGGCCAGGTCCAGTTTCGTGCCAGGACCCTCTATTACTTTGGGTAAGGCATGCGGGGTGCCTCGCTTCACTGGGACCGCGGACGTCTCGCCCGCAACGGCGCGCGAGGCTCACCATACGAATAGACTACGCCAGTCTCGCTTCACATCAAAAATGAACGAAGCCGCTAACGTAACGGTTGTGCGCGCTGCGCGCTCATTGCGGGCAAGATGCCCGCGCTCCCAGCAATCACTTGACGCCTGAACCACTACCCATTAATGCCGCATGCTCGCTTCTCACATCTTTGTGGTTTATTCTCGCCCGTTAAGTCGGCTTGTTCTAGTTGAGATTATTCATGCAAAGGAGAAGTTTGAGTTCCACTCGGGAAGATCGTTCGACACGCTTGTGGTACGCGCTTGATGTTGAGGTCGAAACAGCGGCGCGCGAGGCGGTCGAGTATGCGCTGATGGAAGCCGGTGCGCTGGGAACGCAAACCGAGGCGGGTGAGAAGGACCTCTTCCTCGTCACTGCTTTCTTCGAGCACATTCCAGACCGGGAGTTGGTTCGTGCTGAGCTTGCAAATGCTTTGCGCATCTATGACCTGCCAACCTCGTCCGTCCGCGAGCTGAATGTTCGCGAGGTAGAGGATCAGGACTGGCTGGGCGAATGGAAGAAGAATTGGCAGCCGGTGGAGATCGGCCACCTCGTGATCGCGCCGCCCTGGAGTGACGTGAGAGTTGGTGGAGATCGCATCGTGATTCGCATCGAGCCCGGCATGGCATTCGGCACCGGCACCCACGAAACAACCCGGCTCTGCCTGAAGGCAATAATGCGATTCTTCAAAGGCGGCAGTTTCCTCGATGTCGGCACCGGCACCGGCATTCTTGCGATTGCTGCCGCGAAGCTCTTTCCGACCGCTCGAATCGCAGCGTGTGATACGGATGCCGCCGCCATAGAGATAGCTCGCGAGAACGCGCGGCTGAATGGCGTTGAGGCGCGAATCGATTTTCGTGTCGGCTCGTTGGGTGACCTCGAAGCAACGGCTGCGGAATCAGCTACTGCCTCGGCGGATTTTGTCTGCGCCAATCTAACCGCTGACGCTATAGCAGCGTTGTTGCCGGCGCTAATCAGCGCGAGTTGCGGCCGTTTGGTTTTGGCCGGAATCCTCGATTCGCAAGTCGATGCGATAGTAGATCAATTGCACAACGCCGGGGCTTCTGACACTTTGATAATGATGCAGGATGACGAATGGGTAGCGCTGATTGTGTAGGACAGACATTCCTGTCTGTCTTGCCTTGAATTAACCCACGCTGTATTTAGGAAGATCAGATTTTCCATTGATCATTTCTCAATTTTCATTTGTCATCGGTCGCTCAAATACACCCAGTCGTGAATCAAAATGGCAAATGAAAAGTGCCAGACGACATATGGAAGATCCCCCCTTTCTTCCTGCTTTTTTTATAGATACCTGAGACAGGCAGGAATGCCTGTCCTACTCATATGACTCGCCGCAGATTCTATGCGCCACCGAGCGCCTTCAGCTCTAACTTCGAAAGCGTAACACTTGCGGCCGAGGAAGCGCGCCATTTGCGCGACGTGCTGCGTCTGAAGCCCGGTGACGAGGTCTACGTTTTCGACGGCGCAGGAAAAGAGTTTCAGTGCCGGGTGGAGGAAAGCCGGCGTAATGATGCTCGGCTCGAAGTGATTGCTGAGGTGGCGCCGGTGCGTCCGGAGTCGCCGTTATCATTAACGCTCGCGGTCGCGCTACTCAAGGGCGAGAAGTTTGATCTGGTTGTTCAGAAGGCGACTGAGTTAGGCGTTAGTAGTGTTGTGCCTGTTGCCACCAGATACGCGGATATTCGTTTACGCAATGAGTCTGATGCGGTCAAGCGAGTTGCGCGCTGGCAGCGAATCGCCCTTGAAGCAGCCAAACAGTCGGGACGCGCAATCGTGCCCCACGTTTCCATCCCGGCTCCGTTTCAATCCTTAATCCAAACTGCATTAACCGGCAGCGCGCTGGCCAGTTTGATGTTTTCTGAACGCGACGGCCAATCGTTATCGGAAGCCAGGAAAACGATTCCGGCGAACTTGTCTTCGCTTACCGCGTTGGTTGGCTCCGAGGGCGGCTGGGCCGATGAAGAAATTATGGCCGCCCGGGAGGCGGGCTGGACTATCGTCACCCTCGGCGGTCGCACCCTGCGCGCGGAGACCGCTGCGATTGCGGTGGCTGTCCTGCTGCAACATTTGTGGGGCGATTTAAGCTAGTCCTGGGGGACCATAACGGCGACAACGGAGTTGTCGGCCGCTAAAACATTGCAGATGCCGGTGTCGACTTGCGCAGAGGGTGGAGGATGCCTGATAATCAAGCTGATGTTTGTCGCATTTATCAAACCGGGACCTGATCTTTTAAGGAGAGCATAAAGAGTGAAAGCGGAATTACAGCAATTAGTCGCTTTACAAAAACTGGATACAAGCATAAGAAAACTACAAGCGGAATTAGAGGCGATACCCCAAAGGCGCGCTGAGATCGAGAAAGAGTTCGATCAGCGCGCTTTTGAAATTCGGGCGCTGGAAAACACTCGCGATGAAGCAAGGCATTCTCGCGCACGTCTTGATACTGAAGTTTTGGAACAACGAACCCGCGTTGAACGCGCCGAACGTAATTTGATGTCGTCAAAGAAACAGGACGAATACACCGCGGCGATACGCGAAGCAGACGCGGCCCGCAAACAGATCTCAGCGTTCGAGACACAGATTCTGGAACAGATGGAAGCGCTCGAAAAGGCAGAGGCTTCGCTTACCGAACGCGCGGAAGAGATTTCTTCTCTAAACTCGGATCGCGAAGCGAAGTTGCAGGCTTTTGATGTGGAAACGCAGCAACAAGCAGATAAGCTGGCTCAGAATCGAGCTGAACGTGAGCGACTAATCGCTGCCTTACCGAAAGCAATGGGAGCGCTGTACATGCGTATAAGTGCGCGCATACGCGATGGAGTTGCAGTCGCCGAAGCACGCAATGGCGCGTGCATGGCCTGCTTCATGGCACTGCGTCCTCAAGCTATGGCCCAGGTGCGACGAGGCGAAGAAGTCGTAACCTGTGATAACTGCAATCGTATTCTTTATTACGTGCCTTCGGATTCAGCGCCCACGAGCTCAGCCTCGGCTCAGCCAAAGATGGCCCACACCTAGAACGTTTGGGCAAAACCGTTTTCTCAGATCTCAGTTTGGTCTCCCCACTTTCTGCCAAAGTTGCCCGGCCACGTTCGCGTTAGCTTCATCTAACTCCAAATGGTTACCCGGAAAACAACTGCCGCTAAAAAGGGCCAGGTCAAACGCACGCGCCAGTCAAGCGCGTCATCAATCTCTGTGGCTGAATTTCTGGCGCTCAAAGACCCCAAAGGCGATTTGACGCTGGTAGTCGATGGCGAGCGTGTCTCGCTCACCAGCCTCGAGCGAGTTTACTGGCCGGATGAAAAGATTACGAAGTTTGAACTGCTTCGCTATTACCTCGGGATCAGCGCCTACATGATGCCGTACTTGAAAAACCGGCCGGCAATTCTGCAACGGTGGCCGCGCGGCGTTAACGCGCCTATGTTTTTTCAGCAGGATCTCGAAAGCGCTCCCGGCTTCATCAAGACTATCCGACTCACCAATCAACAGGGCCGTGAACTCGATTACGCCGTCTACACAACTACCGCCTCTCTCCTGCATTTTGTAAATCTGGGAACGATTGAGCAACATCCCTGGCATTCAACTACTGCCAGACTCGATAAGCCTGACTGGATCGCGATTGATCTCGACCCGAAGAAGGCGCCGTGGGAAAACGTGCTGCAAGTGGCGCTGACCTGCAAAAAAGTCTGCTACGAAATTGGCTTGAATGCGTTCCCCAAAACGTCGGGCTCATCGGGAATACATATTTACCTGCCGCTGAAGCCGACTAATGAGTATGAAAAAGTCGCGGAGTTTTCCCGGCTGCTGGCGGGCGAGGTGGCGCAGCGAGTACCCAAGATAGCTACTGTCGAACGAACGGTTGCAAAGCGAAAAAGGGATCAGGTTTATGTTGACTGGATGCAGAATGCGCGCGGGAAAAGTTTGGCGGCAGTTTTTACTGCTCGCGCAAGACCGAAGGCGACCGTTTCGATGCCATTGACGTGGAAACAAATTGAGCAGGGCGTGAAGATTTCCGACTTCACAGTCAGAAACGTTCCCGCCCTGCTCAAGAAAACTGGCGATGCCTGGTCTGCCTTTTTCGAGCAGCGGCAGACACTAAAGCTTCGCTAATCGAACTAGGGCTTGATCTTCACGCCTGCGGAAAAGCGCAAACCGTCTTCCCGTTTATGGCTGAAGAACACCGGCAGGTAATCTACCTGCGCCGCGCGTATGTCAACGTGTTTGCTGGCCCTGATATCTAAGCCACCGCCCAACGCCATGGCAAACGCAGTTGAGTTGGTATCGGGACAAGTAAAGTCGTTGTCGCGGAAGTCAGCGTTGTAGCGTACCGCTCCAAACAACGCATGCGCGAACGGTAGGAAGGGCGATGAGTTGCGAAAGTTGTACCGAGGACCGAAAAGCATCGTGTACCTCGTAACCCTCGCATGGAAGCGTCGCCCGCTCAGCCGATCGACGAAGTCGGTGTTGGCGAAGGTCGCCGCGAAGTTCGCCACCAGACCAATATTTTCGTGCACGTTGGCAACAACTTCGCCCGTGACGCCGTTGAATGGAATACGCTCGGAACGAAAATCGACTGGCGAGGTGGAGCCATTAGCCTTAATGGCGCGTCCCTTGGCATCAAGTCGGTCGGCTCCGTTATTAGCACGCTCGTGAGCGTAGCCAATGAAGAATTCCCAGTCTGAATAATCACTCTGGGCAAAACCGGCCGGGGCTGCGATCAGTATGATCGCGAACAGCAGAAGCAGCTTACGCATGGGCGGTAGTCCTCCTTGATGACTTCTCATCAGCACTAGCGAAAAAAGACTTGTGTGGTGATAAGAAAAATAGGAATCCGCACGTCTTTCCAATTTTTCCCGTTGATTACCCGTTTATTTTGAAAGGGGGCAATCTTTTTAACATGGACTCTTCCAGACAGGCAAGCAAAAAAGCGCCGGCAAAACCGGCAAACTCATTGGCAAGACCGATCACGACACTCGCCAGGCTGGCGCCCGCGTGTCTAGGTTTGGCTGGGCTGCTTTTGGCTGCTTCGAGCCTTCCGGTACTGGCGCAGCAACCCGCTGGAAGCCCCGTCCGCAGTCCGGTGAGGAGCACGATCGTGGGCACGACCAGCAATGACCCTCAGCAGCTACTCGCCGCTGGTCAGGCAGCCCACGATCAGGGACGTTTTGACGAGGCCGTGGCCAAATACAACCGCGTCATAGCGTTGTCCGCCAACCAACCGCGCATTGCCGCGCTGGCCCAGTTAAAAATCGGCAATGCTTACATGGCCCAAAGGAAATTTGGAAATGCTGAGTTTGCGTTTGAGCGGGCCGTAGCTCTCAATCCGACGGACGCTGAAGCCTATAACAACCTCGGCGAAGCTTTAGGAGAGTTGAAACAGTTTCCGCGCGCCATCGAGGCTCTGAATAAAGCCCTGGTCCTGGATCCAAAACTACTGAAGGCGAAATATAACCAGGCGGTAAGCTACGATCGGATGGGCAACTTCCGTTATTCGGAATTCGTCTTCCGCAGTCTCATCAAAAGCAATCCCAACTATTCGCTCTCGTACGATGGTCTTGCGGTCACGCTATCCAAGGCCGGAAGAGCGAAGGAAGCGATTCCGTTTCACGAAAAGGCAATCGCTCTCGACTCGCGCGAGGCTTCCTATTACTTCAATTGCGCGATCAGCTACCTCATGCTTGGCAACACCGCGAAAGCCCTTGAGCAACAACAGAAACTTAAAGCACTCGATCCCGCCATTGCTGATCGCCTCGCCAGCGTAATTGTGAAGCGACAAATGTAGCTGTCCTTCGGCGCGACTATGGTGCGCTGAATAGTGACGTCAAAGGGAGACTCCCCTTAGTTTTCTGGCTGGATGAAGTTAGACGAGCCTGCTACAAGCTGCTATTTTCCCCGCGGTTTCTTCAGCGCTCTCGTTCTCATAAATTTTGATTCGGGCGCCGGCTAATTCATAAATAGGCCGTCGCTCATCGTAAAGCTTCTGCGCCATCTTCCGGGAGCGCGCCAGTGGCCTCGTTTTTCCACTTGCCTCAATTCTATCCCAGCACAACTCGAAGCTGGCATCCAGCCAGGCAACAAACGCCTCCCGCTCCGCCATCAGCTTGCGATTCCCTGCGATGGTCCATGCTCCTCCGCCCACAGCGATAACGCGGGCGACACCTTCATCCAACACTTCCCGTAGCATCCGCGTCTCAGTCTCGCGAAAGCCTTCTTCGCCGTCTTGCTCGATGATCTCTTTTGGGCTTCGCTTCTCCCTTTCGGTGATCCACTCATCCAAATCGATCGCCCGGCAATTGAGCTGGCGCGCCAGTTCCTGCGCCACGGTCGTCTTGCCTGACCCCATGAAGCCGACAATTACAATTGGCTGGAAAGTCATGAATTTTTGTAACGAAAACCGTCTGAAGCGTCGCTAACGTTGGACCACTGACTCGAGGCAGTTGAAGAATTCCGGGAAAGAAACCCCCACGCACTCGCTGTTGGATATTTCGGAAACACCTTCCGCCAGCAACCCGGCAATGCTAAACGCCATGGCAATGCGATGGTCTCCGCAGGAATCGATTAGCGCGCCCTTCAGGCGCAATGGCCCGGCAACGGCGAAACCATCCTCAGATTCGCGGACCTCAGCTCCCATTGCGCGCAAGTTTTTTACAACCGCCGCAATGCGATCCGTTTCCTTGAAACGCAACTCTTTCGCGTCGCGAACAACTAACCCGCCCGGCAATTGCGTTCCCACAACACCCATCAAGGGCAACTCGTCAATCAACGATGCGATTAGTTGTCCGCTGATGGTAAGCGGAACTCCTTCGGCAATTGTCTCGCTCGGCTCCATACTCCGTATGTGAATTGTTCCCACTGGCTCATTACACTCTTCGCGCTGTTCAATGACTTCGATTCTCGCACCGACCGAGCGTAACGTCTCTAAGAATTGGGTTCGGGTTGGATTTAGTCCCACATCTTCAATCTGTAAATCTGAGCCAGGGATAAGAGCAGCGGCCGTAATCAGGAAAGTTGCAGATGAGAAATCTCCGGGAATACTCACCTCACGTCCCGCAAAGCTCGCTGGACCGACGATCGCGCAGGAGCTCGCTTCCGAACTATTCGTCGGCACGATATCCACAGGCGCGCCAAACCATTTCAACATCCGCTCCGTGTGGTCACGGGTCAAGCCGAGTTTTTCTATAACCTTTGTGCTCCCATCTGCTTGCAAGCCTGCAAACAGAATACAAGTTTTTATCTGCGCGCTGGCGATTGGTAGTTCATACTCGATAGGCTTAAGCGGACTATGCCCTTCGATGCGCAGCGGTGCTCGGCCACTTTCCGAAAACACGCGGGCACTCATTAGATCGAGCGGCGCGATGATTCGTTTCATCGGTCGCGAACGCAGCGAATTGTCGCCGGTGAGAGTCGAATTAAAATTTTGGCCCGCCAGGATTCCCGCGAGCATGCGCATGGTTGAACCGCTGTTCCCACAATCAAGTGGTCCATTCGGGGCGTGAAAGCGCCCCCTGCCCTCGATTTGAATATCGCTTCCATCTCTCTTAATGGAAATGCCGAGTTGCTCAAGACACGAAAGAGTCGAAGCGCAGTCCTGGCTCGAGGCAAAATTTGAGACGTGTGATTTCCCCGTGGCCAACGCTGCAACGAGAGCAGCGCGATGAGAGATAGACTTATCTCCTGGTAAACGGACTCGTCCCTCTATCCGTCGTGCCGGTTTTATCTGCATCGAGTTCATCTTACCTTGCCTCTGGCCATCGTCGATAAGGCCGGCAAACAAAAAAAATTCTATTGGATTCCTCGTCCGAGACCTTCTTGACAGGCAGCCTGCCAGCATGTTAAACCCTCGGTCTTCCGGGTAGCTTTTGGAGTTTCACAAATACAGCCGAGATCCACACACACCGGGGTCCCCAGCTGGGTAGCCCGGCCGGGGTGGTAGTGGCTCTTAGAATGGCCATGTCTTTTAGTTGTGACCATAGAGACGACCGAACTCAGATTCCCCAGCCACATCGAGGCGGTCAATCAAGCCGCCGCTGCAGTTTCTGAATTCATAAGTGGCTTAGGTGTCGGCGAGGACGTCGCTTTTGGCATAGACATGGCTGTCCGTGAGGCTGTGACGAATGCAGTGGTTCACGGAAATAAGCTCGACGGCGGTAAAGTGGTTGAGCTCAGGTTAACAAACCCGCCCAAGGCTTTTGAGATCACCGTGCACGACCAGGGGCCAGGATTCAATCCTAACAATGTGGCGGATCCAACCCAGGGGGAGAACATTCTAAAACCCTCAGGACGTGGCATTTTTTTTATGCGTAACTTCATGGATGAGGTTGATTGGTCAATGCATCCACAAGGTGGAACCACTGTGCGCATGATCAAAAGATTGTAAAGTTGGTTTGAATGCGATTGTGGTGGCGGCACCGCATGCCGTCAGCAACCGCTCGATAATCGTAGAGTGCATCAAAGAACTAGGTCGCAAATCTTCAAAGGAGATTGCAAATGGCAGAGTTAAACATTTCGGAGCGTACGGCGGGTGACGTCACCATATTGGATATGGATGGCAAAATCACGATCGGCGAAGGCAGTGTAGCTCTTCGCACGACCATTCGCCGCTTGCTCGAAGAAGGTAAGAAAAAGATTCTCCTAAATCTCGCTAAGGTGGGCTATATAGATTCGAGTGGCATCGGGGAATTGGTTTCCAGCTATACGGCAATTAACAAGGAAGGCGGCCAGTTGAAGCTTCTCAATCTCACGCAGAAATTGCAGGACCTGTTAACGATTACGAAACTGCTGACTGTTTTTGACGTATACGACAGCGAATCGGAAGCCCTGAACAGCTTCAAGTAATCGCGGTCGGGGCCTGTTCGACAAACCTATGTTTGCCGTCTCGGCTATAACCCACAAACCTCAGCAGAACAGATGTCAATCGTAAGGGAGATCAAACATGGCAGAGCTCGAAGTCAAAGAGAGACAGGCAGGCGACGTAACGATTCTTGATATGTCCGGCGCGGTAAGAATGGGGGAAGGCGCCATCTCACTGCGCAACTCCATTCGTGGTCTGGGCGACCAGGGCAAAAAGAAGATCCTTCTTAACCTCAGCGGGGTGAAGAATATCGATTCGAGTGGGATCGGTGAACTGATTGCGAACTACACGACCATTAGTCGTGATGGCGGCCAGCTCAAGCTTCTGAATCTAACAGATAAGATTCGGGATCTTTTGGTTATCACTAAGCTTCTGACTGTGTTTGACTCTTACGACAACGAATCGGAGGCCTTGAATAGCTTCAAATGAGTGATAAGTGACGGGTCACAAGTGACAAGAAAATTAATGCTTGTCACCTGTCACCTGTTACTTCCTACCAAATGTTTCGCGCCACCTTTCGCCGTTTGCTTGCGCTGGATGATCCACCGGAGCGGACGGCGCTTGCTTTTTCAATCGGGGTTTTCATTGCCTTCTCGCCTGTTCTTGGTCTTCACACGATTATCGCGACTCTCGTTGCCTTTCTTTTTCGGTTCAATAAGATCGCAATCTACAGCGGAACCTTCCTTAACAACCCGTTTCTGACGCTTGTTCCTATTATCGTTGCTTCTTACGCGATCGGGGCGCTTGTGTTAGGGCGGCCGCTGCGGATTCCCGCCGAAGGTATTGACCTCCTTAAGCATCCTCACTTGTGGACGCCCAACTATTATCGCCAGCTATTTCGAGAAAGCTGGGGCATTGTTTGGCCTTTCACCATCGGTGGGATGGTGCTTTCGGTCGTTTGTTCACTTATCGCTTATCCAGTAACATCAGCGCTGTTGCGCGCACATCGACGCGGGAAGGCGGGCTAGTTAATCCATGGCAGCGCTTTGTCAATGGCATCCGTTTGGCCGCCAGCGCGCATCTCTAAGATTCCCCGTCGCTATCAAATCAGGAAAAGCAACAACCAACTATCAGCCTTTATATGAAGAAGATTATCTCACTGGCATTTCTTTTCGCATTTCTTTCCGTCCTCAATTGCCTGGTTGCTTATTCGCAACCTAAACCTACTTCTACCGCTTCGCCGCGCCCGGCCGCCGGAACTGCGCCAGCGCAACAACGCGAAGCGGCGGGTTTTGAGCTGACCGATTATGGCGTCAGCTTCCAGGTCGAACCGCGAATAATAATCATGATGGCAGCCCTGGAAGCTGCCGGTTTTGATCCCGTCCCTGCGGGGGCTGAACCTTCAGTGTTTCGTGCCCAGGTTAGAAGAGATCTTTCCAACCTCGATCCGGATTTGCGCAACCGTCTGCGCGCGTTCTGCGAACGCAATAAACTGCCCGCTCCCGCAACTGCGGCAGATCAGTCCGCGCGTTATATATCGCTCGCCCTGGCGCTTGGACCACCTCCATCGCTTGATGCGCCCCCGCGATCTGACGACCTACCGGCAAGTTTGCTTGAAGTGCTCGACTTTGCTCCGCTGGTGAAGGAGTTTTATCTCCGTTCGCGGATTGGAGAAAACCTCGCCAGCTACACCCGTGCCTATCAGGCCGAAGGCGACCGGCTGCAAATGCCAACTGCCGAAATGATGCGCGCGGTTTTGTCTTATTTGCACACGCGGCCGATCACCGTTTCGGTTGAGCGCGTTCTGGTCAAGATACCGAAGGATAAGAAAAAGAATGCGCCTAAGACCTATACAACCCGCGAGCACCAGCGACGCTTCGTCATTGTTCCCGACCTGCTCGGCGCACCCGGCGCAATTAACTTCCGAGTTATTGGCGACGAATACTTCGTGGTCCTCCCAGAACGCACGGACCCGGCGTCTTCCGAATTGCGTCGTGGCTATCTGCAATACGTAATTGACCCGCTAATGCTGCGGTTCAATCGCGAGATTGCCGCCCGTCGCGATCAAATCAAGCAAGTGCTGGCCGAAAGAGAAAGGGCTGGAACCGCCGTCACTCCTGACATTTTTCTCGTTGTTTCACGATCGCTCGTGGCAGCGGCTGATGAACGCTTCGAAGAAGTCAAAAAGTTGGCAACTCTTTCGTTTGTAGCTCGCGAGCGGCTGGCGAACGCAAAGGATGACGCGACACGTAAAGCTATAACAAAGGATTTTCAAGCGGCCATTAGTGCTATCCATGATGAGAGCATCGCGCGACTGGCGGAGCAGTATGAACAGGGCGCGGTGTTGGATTTCTTTTTTGCAGAGCAACTACAGGGTATCGAAAGCTCCGGCTTTGATGTGGCCAACTTTCTTGTCGACATGATTTCCTCGTTTGACCCGGCACGTGAAGCCAGGCGCCTCACCGAAAATGCAGAGGCCCGTCAACGTGCACAGGCTGCTCGACAAGCGCGCCTAAACGCAAGAATGACCGCCCTGGAGACCCCGGTCTACTCGGAAGCCGAGACAGCCAGGGCTGCCGTGCTCGTTAAGAAGCTCGCCGAAATCGAACAGATTCTTCGTCTCAAGGACTACAACACTGCCGAGGCGCAGCTGAAAGATTTGTTGAATGACTATTCGCGCGAGCCGCGGATATTCTTTGCGCTCGCTCAAACTGCGAGCATCGCCGCCGCCGATGCAACGGACGAAGACGTGCAGGCCGAGCGATTGAATCGGGCGCTGGCAAATTATCGTTTCTCGCTGGAAGCTTCTTCGCCTGAAACCGATCGCGCACTCATTTCGCGAGCTCATGAAGCGATGGGGAGAATCTATGCGTTTCTCGGGAACACAAACGAAGCCGTAAAAGAATTTGATGAGGCAATCAAGGTTGAGGACGTTCCGGGCGGAGCCTACAAAGAGGCGATTGAAGGGAAAAGGAAACTCGGCCAGCCAAAATAAGTAGGACAGGCTTTCCTGCCCGTCCTTTTTCTTAGCTATCCTCTTTCGTCACTACAAGTAAGCAAGCGAGACACCAGGAATGTCTGTTCTACAGATTAGATCGGCTGCGGCGAGGGCGACTTGATCACGCGCACCTTCGGGGTCCTTATTTTCCCTGGAAGTTGAATATTGATCTCCGGAATCACCGGAAGATTAATTTGCGGGATGGCGATATTCATCTCCGGAATCGATCCGAGTTCGATGCGCGGAACGACTATCCTTCGTCCGTGGGGAACTCCAGTTTGATCTGGCGGTTTAGCCTCTGTGGGAGTGACCGTGACAGTCCGCTGGTTTTTGTTGTGAATCACAGTCAGCGTTACCTCACCATCTTTCTTCTTGTTAATCGCTCGGGAAAGATCGCCGGCGCCTTCAACCTTTTCGCCGTCAATCGCCGTGATAACGTCTCCAGCTTTTATTCCGGCTTTCGCCGCTGGACTATCATCGGCAACCGAAGTGACCAAGACGCCCTTGCCGTCAGCGATTCCAAAATAGTCTGCAAGTTGTTTCGTCAACTGCGTAGTGCTGACGCCAATTCTGCGACCGCCTCCAAAAGCGAAGACCAATCCCTGGCCGTCCGGTCCGGTGCCTTCCCACTTCCAGATCTTTGCTCCTGGTGGCAACACACCATGAAAACCTTCCGGCCCCTGCAAGCCCTTCAGTCCTTCTAGTCCTTGCAATCCTTCAAGCCCTTCAAATCCAGGGAACCTATGAAAGGTGTTAGTTGCCTGGTCACGCTTGCCCATCGTCACCGAAACTTCCTGCTCGGTGCCGCCGCGGCTGATTGAAAGTCTCGCAGTCTGGTCTGGTGCAACTTCGGAAACGAGGCGAGTGAGTTTGCGCACACTGGTAACACTGTCGCCCTCAAATCTCATGATGACATCGTCTTTTCTCAAGCCTGCTTTTTCGGCCGGACTGTCTTTGACGACTTGAGTGATGCCAACGCCACGCACCTCGCGCAATCCGTAACGACCCATATTTTCTTTGCTTATGTCTTCGGCATAGACTCCGAGAAAGCTGCCGCCTTCAATAAACATTGAGAAAATGCCGGGCGCATCGGCCGGAGCCAGGGCCATTGGCGGCTCGTCGGGTGGCGGGGGAGCAGGAGCGGCCTGCTGTGACAGGGCAATACCGGCTGTCAAAACAAGGGAGATTAAAAAATAGAGAGCCTTTTTGAAGTTCATAACAGAGAGAGTCCTCCGGATAGAATTTTAAAGGCTTACACGCAGTCTTGAGCTGTGGGTTCCAAAAGAAGTATCCAAAGATTCCGCAGATTCTACACAACAAGAGGCGGAATAGAGTGTTAGTAAACGACGGGCGAACGTCATCAATTGGCCCTTTCTCCGGCCTGTAGAAAATCTGAGTAATCTGCGGATAAGTTTCTTAGTGGCAAAGACTGGAAACTAGTTAGCAGAAATCTGACGGTAAACCTCTCGACCGTCGCCGAGCTCGACTTCGATCTTCCCCTCCGAGTGCGCGAGATCAAGATGCGCAACGGCCTCCGAGACGGCAAGAAAGCGGTGCACATCGTCCGCGCCGGGAAACATCTGACGCGCAACGTCCCAGGCCGTGGCTCCGGTTTTAGGCACAAGGCGGACAACTTCAGTTTGACGCTCCCTGATTGCTCGAAAATAGCGATTGAATAGTTCCTCGAAATCGTGCACCGGCTCACCGTGACCGCCATGCACCAGCGTCGGGGAAAAACTACGTAGGCGCGCAAGGCTGACTAGATACTCGGCCAGCGAAGCAAAACGCTTTGATGCATCGATCGGATCTGGTGACAGGATCGGGTTGGGAGTAATGCGCTTCAAGACGCAGTCGCCGGCAATAACCGTACGATCCGCTTCGCGCACAAACGAACACGAACCGGGTGTGTGACCAGGTGTATGCAGAATGCGAAGTGCGCCGGTGTCAAACTCAAGTTCGTCATCATCGTAAAGAGCGCTGTACTCGTCTGCCTCGAAGGAGTCGGCGTACTGACGTACGCCCTCATACATTTTGCGCATTCCCTCGATCTCTTTAGGAGGTACACCGGCGCGCGCGAGTAG
>JALYSR010000255.1 GCA_030854715.1 Acidobacteriota bacterium | reverse complement strand
GGCGGGACGCCCGCGGTCCCAGTAATAGCTAGCGCTCAGATTGAGAGTACGATTTAACCTTCGAGATACATGTTGGCGGCCATCTTCGTTAGCTTCCAGACGCGTGACCATTCGATGCGGTTGTTGCCGTTTTCGCGACCCGTGATCTTGTCAAAAATCAGTTTGCGAAATGCGTGGCCTTCGCGTTTCAACATAAACTCTTTCGCATAAGGCTTGGCGGTGTCGAAGAAGCTGAATCCCGGATCGGTGACGATGCCGATGCCTTCGAGCGTCATCAATGCACGCATAATGTAGGTAAAGTTTGCGGGCAGACGGAAAGGATATTCGTAAACTACCTCCGCGAGATCGTAAGTCAGTTCCTTAAACTTGACCTCGCCCAGCTTGAGATTGAGGTAGAGCTTGAAGAGGCTCTCAACCACAGGTCGCACCGTTTCCGGATCCACCCCGGGCTTGAGGAAGTTGAGATTGATTATGTCCTGGCCCAGGCCCTGCACGTCGCGCGCAATCACATGAAAGAACGCGTCGATCATCTGCGACTGAAGTCGCGGCGTGATGCGGCCGACCATGCCGAAATCGAAAAACGCGAGGTGGCGCGAATCCATCACCAGCAAATTCCCTGGATGTGGGTCAGCATGGAAGAAGCCATCCTCCAGCAGTTGCTTCAGGTAGGTGCGAACCAGCAAACGATTAACTTTAACCGCTGAGATTCGCCGCGCGCGTAAACCTTCGACGTCCGTGACTTTCGTGCCGCGAATAAATTCAAGGGTGAGCACTTTCCGGCTGGTGTGCGACCAGTAAATCTTCGGAACACGAATCGCTCGCCAGGTGCGGAAGCTGTAGCGGAACCGGTCCGCATTTCGCCCTTCCTTCACGTAGTCCATCTCTTCAAAGATCGTCGTGTGAAACTCGCGCAGCATGCCTTCCCAGTCCGCATTTTCATTTGCCCTGGGAAAGAAACGGTTCGTCAACTTGACGATCCTGAAAAGAATTGCGACGTCAAAACTGATTATCTTTTCCAGGTCCGGGCGCTGAACTTTAACCGCGACTTCTTCGCCCGTGGCCAGACGGGCGCGGTAAACCTGGCCCAACGAAGCCGACGCGATCGGCTCGCTATCAATTTCGGCATAACACTGCTGCAAACTCCGGCCGAATTCCGCTTCGATCCGCGCGTAAGCCTCAGCCGTCGGAAACGCAGGAACCTGATCCTGGAGAGTCGACAACTCTTTCACATAAGCGAGCGGCAAAAGGTCGGCCCTGGTACCGAGCGCCTGCCCAATTTTGATGAAAGTTGGTCCCAAGCCGATCAAGCTATTACGCAACCATACCGCTTGTTTTTCAAGACGCGCTTCTTTCTGAGCGGAGCCTTCATCGCCGCGAAAAACTATAAAGCGCGCCACACGTATCGACTTATCCAGACTTGAGTGAAGCAACTCCCGCCAGCGCACTTTGAATCGCACTCTCCAACTGGGATCCGCCATATCGTCGCGCAGACGCGCAGCCATACGAGTATTGAAGGTGGCGCGAATATCGTACGTGTCGAGGAACAGATACAACGTGAACAATCCGAGCACCCGAACTACTCGTACTGCTCGCAGCCAGCCTAGCAGCCCGCGCCCATGAAGCATCGCCTTGACAGTCTCATCAGTAAGGGGCGGTGGAGCGTGGTCGTCGCCCGTTGAAGCTGGCGAAGTTGAAGGGGTAGAAGGGGTAGAAGGGGATGTCGCAATAAGCTTACCAGGGCCGCTGCCGTTGCCCGTCTTCACGTCTGATACCGAAACTAATGCCAGGTTGCTATCCATAAAAATTCTAGTTCAACTAACAAACCAACGGCGGGCGCTTCGTTGTTATTGCCCGCCAGCACTTAACATTAACCGATTGGCCGCCTACCGGGAAATGAACTTAAACTACCGAAAGAATGTGTCCTGCCGCCTCTCGATCAAAATAACTCTGTGCTCGTTGCACATCTCTCCCAATTTGCGCCTGTAACTCTGCTATGGAATCAAATTTCCGTTCGTCCCGGAGCCGATGAAGGAAGCGAACGCGAATGACATCGCCATAAAGGTCGCCCTTCCAGTTGATTACGAAAGTCTCAACTGAAGGTTCCGTTCCGGACTCAAAAGTGGGCCGTATGCCCACATTTGTTACGCTGCGCCGCCATTGTCCATCAATTAAGCTGCCGGTCACGTAGACGCCATTCTTTGGTATGACGCGGTTCCTGGGATGCAAGTTGGCTGTGGGAAAGCCCAGGAGGTGACCGCGCTCGGCACCTCGCTCTACCAGTCCCTCCACTCCGTAAGGTCGTCCCAGGAGTCGCCGCGCCAGATTTACTTTCCCCTGAGCCAATAGCTCGCGAACTTTGCTGGAACTAACACGCTGCTTGCGAAACTGAACCTCAGGGACCTCGTCTGCGAAAAATGACAATTCACGGCTAACGCGCCTGAGCAGCTCGATGTTACCTTCGCGATCGTGCCCAAACGCGAAGCCACGACCGAGGTAAACTTCCTTCGCGTGCAGCCGTTCCTGTATCACGTTGCGCAGAAAATCTTCAGCTCGAATTTGGGAAAACTCCGTATCGAACCGAATCACGATTGTCTGCTCAATTCCAAGCACCCCAAAGCCTTCAACTTTCTGGTCGAGAGTTTGCAAGAGCGGGGGCGCGGATTCGGGATGTAACACCGCGCGCGGATGCGGATCGAAAGTGATCACCGTGGGAACCGCACCCGTTTCACGCGCTCTCTCAACAACCGTGCGCATGATTAACTGGTGGCCCAGATGCAACCCGTCAAAGACGCCAAGGGTAAGCACCGTAGGTCGCTGTATCTCGGCGTTGTCAGTTCCGTGAAATAGTCTCATATAAAAAAGGATGAAGGCGGAAGGATGAAGGATGAAATCGCTAAACGACGAAGCTCAATCTCTGTTCGTCTTTCAGTGTTCATTCTTCATTCTTCATCCTTCATCCTTTACAACCAGTTCATCGTAGGCCCACTCAACTCCTTCGGGCAGCCTGGCCGAGTCTCGCTCATGCTTAACGTCGTGCGCGATGTGGGTAAGGTATGCTCGACGCGGCTTGAGCTTTTCGATGTAGTCGAGCGCCTTGTCTAACCAGAGATGTGTGGGATGTTCTTTGAAACGCAAACAGTCAAGCACCATCACGTCAAGACCACTAAGCGAGTCCAACGTCGCCGGCGGAATCTCGCTCAGATCGGTTGCATAGGCGAAGTCGTTGAGGCGATAGGCCATTACTGGAAGCCGTCCGTGGATTACTTCAAGGGGCGTGATCTTCAAATCCGGACCCAGACAAAACGAAGCTTCGGGGAAGACGGTATGAGGAATAATCTGCGGCAAACCCCCACCGAAATGCGACGGCTCGAAGATGTATTTGAAGATGCGGCGAATATCGATCCAGGCACGCTCATTCGCGTACAGACCGAGGGCGCCAAAGCGAAAATTCAAAGGGCGAATGTCGTCCAGTCCGAATATATGATCGGCATGACAATGCGTAACCAGGACCGCGTCGAGTCGCTTCAATCCCTTTCGCAGAGCCTGTTGGCGAAAGTCGGATGAAGTGTCGATCAGCACAGACTGGCCGGCATGTTCAATGAGAATGGAAACTCGTAAGCGTTTGTCGCGCGGATCTTCTGAAGTGCACGTCTCGCACTCGCAGCCGATGGAAGGGACTCCGGTGGATGTACCCGTGCCTAAAAACGTTAGCTTCATCTGGTAAATAGTAAATGGTAAATGGTGAATGGTCTAACGCAAGCAGGTCGACCATTTACCATTTACTATTTACCGATCTGAGGATTTGGACTTTGGACCGTCGGCTTAGCCGCCAACGATGTCGCGGCCGGTATATGTGCGAGACGCCTTGGATGGCGTGGCGTTGGTCAGTGAGACGTACTGCATGCGCAGGTCGGCGAGCAGGCCCTCAAGAATCTGCTGCTCCTGCGGCAAAAGATTGCCGTGGGTCTTTTGTTGCAGCATTCCCAGCACATCGATCCAGTGTTTGCCGAGCTCGAGGTCAACTTCACGTTTTCCTGTGACTGGATGTTCCATCATACCCAGAGCAGATGCGGCGTTGGACGCAAGCGACATCATGAAACTCGCGAAACTTGCTGGATCCTCAGCGCCCGGCAGTTCGGTTTCAGTTCCCGGCAGATCGGCCTCTTCGGTTCGTCCAACTTCTTGCTGTGGCTGTGTTTCGGTTGGAGTCTCTGGGGAGGTTGAGGTAGCCGAATCAAGCGGAGAAAAAAGTGGGACGGATTCTTCTACCACCTGTTTTACTTCGGGCTTCTCTTCAGGAGGCACCTCGCGCGGGCTACCGTCCGGGTTAAAAAGTCGCCGATCCGTTACTTTGTAAGTAGTCTGTTCCTCGCTCATATTGCCTGCCTAACATGTTCCCCTACCCAATCTGATTACAGACACAGTGATGGCCTATTAAACGTCAGGCTTTGGCTGTTGGTAATGAGTCCGATGGTAGCACCCACATGTGATGCTCGCAAGACGCGGCATTTTCAAAGGGGCAGCCAGTTTGAGAAAAACTTAGGTGTGGAGTCCCGCTAAGACACAAACGGGAGTGGACCGGGGTTGGGGTCTCGTTGCTTTCTCGACTTTGGACTTTAGACATTGGACTCTAGACTAACGGTCATGCCTGCTACTTTTAAAGACCTGATTGAATTGATGGATAAACTACGTTCGCCGAACGGGTGTCCATGGGACCGGGAACAAACCTATGCGTCGCTGGCACCCATGCTTTTGGAAGAGGCCTACGAAGCTTTCGAAGCGGTTGAAGAAGCGCGCGAGGGCCACGCAGACGAACTGCGGGACGAACTCGGGGACTTACTTTTCCAGATTGTTTTCTACGCCCAGGTTGCCAAAGAACGCGGCGATTTTTCTATCGACGATGTGACTGCGACCATTCATGCAAAGATGGTGCGCCGGCATCCTCACGTTTTCGGTGATACGACCGCCAACGACACAGCGGCGGTTTTGCGCAACTGGGAAGTTATGAAGGCGGAGGAGCGACTTGCCAGCGGAAAAAGCGAGACCGAGGGTTCTCTGCTCGATGGCGTCTCCTCAAAAGCGCCGGCCCTGATGGAAGCGCACCAGCTTTCCACTAAAGCGGCGCGCGTAGGCTTCGATTGGCAAAGGATAGAAGACATCTTCGCGAAGCTCGAGGAAGAAATAGGCGAACTCCGTGCTGCCATCCAAAACCATTCGACTTCAAATAGCGAAGCTGATCACACGCTAGTTAGAGAAGAGATTGGCGACCTGCTGTTTGCGGTAACAAACATCGCGCGCCATCTTCACGTTGAACCAGAGGCGGCATTGAAGTTGACCAACCGCAAGTTTCGCCGCCGCTTTGGTTACATCGAAACCAAGTTGCGCGAGCAGAATCGCAAATTCGACGAGACTACGTTGGATGAGTTGGAAGCACTTTGGCAGGAAGCCAAGAAACAGTAGGCAGAAGGCAGAGGACGTACTCGATAGGAGCCTTCTGCGTACTGCTTACCGCTTACTGCTTTCTGCTTACTGCTTTCTGCTTACTATTTCCTCGGCTTGAGTTCCCAAAGCACATTCACAATCACCCAGCGGCCGTTAGACTTCGCCATGTGCAGATAGTCGATCCAATCCGACGCGACGATCTTGACGCTTGCCGCATTTTCAAAAACGTCGAGAATCGTCACATCTTTTTGCTGCTTTTCTTTCGGCGTTTGCTTCCCACCACCGCGGCGCGTTCCTAACACGAGCGTCATAGCGCTCATCTGGTCCAACCGGTTGTAGCCTTCCTGGTTGGTGCGCACTATTCGTTTGGCTAATTCCGGATGTAGCGCTTTCTCCATCCGCTCGGCGTTTCCTTCATACCAGCCCTCGATGTAATCAAGCGCGGTTTGCTTGATGGCTGCTTGATCGGCGGCTGAAGCGGCGTTCGTTTGTGCGCGAGCTTCGAACGTGCAAACCAGTAAAAACGCAAAAGCAATAGAAAAGGACCTTTTCATTAAGTGTGTCCTTTCAAGATTGAAATCAATTCCCGATTTTCCACCGTATCCCGGCAATAGCGGATGCAGCTTGATCTAAAGTACTCCGAGGCATTCACCGCGTGACTCTCTCGTATGTCCTGTATGCTTCCTGAAACATAAAAGTGATCCTGCCATCGGAACCTTCCCGAAATGCGAGGAGATGCTTACCCGCTCGTGGTCCAGTTGTTAACTCAAATAGCAACGGTTCAATTTGACGCCAGCGCTCGTCCCGAAAAGAAAGTGTTCCGTCATCATCGACTTTTACTTCGGCTGGATCGAGAACAAATGCCCCTGAATTTGGCGGACACGTATGGCAGTAAATGTTGGGCTGATATTTTCCCGCAAACTGTTGCAGACTTGCCGGCGATGCATTCGTTACTCGTTTGACGGCTTTCGCCTCTCCGCTGACGGGAAAATAGTAATTGAGGAGGGCCTCTTTCAATGTCTCGCCCAAACCGAAGCCACCAGTCTCCGTATTGCAGGCAACGAATAAACCCAACTTCTCTTCCGGCAGCATAGTCAACAAGGCAGAATAGCCGTCGTCCATACTGCCGCCGTGTTCGACGAATCGCCGATTGTTTTGATAGCCCTCGTAGTAGCCGTAAGCCCAGCCGGGCAGGCGCGGATGATTTCTGAAATGGGTACTGTGCATTTCTCGAATGGCGCGTATGCTCAGGATGCGTTTTCCCTCCAGCGCGCCGCCCGACAGGTTTGCCATCATGAAACGAGCCATATCGGGCGCGGTGCTGTTTATGTCAGACGCCGGATAGGTGTTGAACCACTGAAACGGAAGCTTCTGGTAATTCTTGCCGTCCCACTCGTAGCCACTCGCGAGGTCTTGTTTGAATTCGTCCTTCACGGCGGTGATGCTCGTGTGATTCATTCCGAGAGGATCGAATACATTTTTACGAAGATAGATTTTGAAAGATGTTTCAGTCATCTGCTCAACGAGGAAACCGGCGAGCGCCGCGTTATAAGTGCTGTAACTAATCACTTCGCCAGGTGGCTGGATTCGAACCAATCTCGTCTTAAGAAACGCGCCGAGCGGAACCACTTTACTTTCATCTGCGGTCCGTCTGCCGGGCGAGATTTCATCCAGGCCGGAAGTGTGCGTGAGCAAATTGGCGAACGTAATGGGCTGGGGATAGGTCAGCGGGACCTGGAAGTCCTTCAGATATTTATTGACATCGTCCGCCAGTTTGATTTTTCCGCGATCGGCCATCTGCATGACCGCAGTGGCGGTGAATACCTTCGTGATTGAGCCAATCCGAAAAATCGTTCTCTCGGGAACGACCGGAGTCCTCTTCTCAATATCGGCGTAGCCATAACCTTTCGTGAATATCACGTTACCATCTTTAACGACCGCGATTACGGCTCCGGGAATATGCAGCTTCGCCATCTGTTCCACGAAGATCGGATCAAATAGCGCCTTGAGCGCCGCCGGACTGAGCTCAGGATTTGATCGCGCACGGTCCGGCTGTGCACTAACCACGGGCTTCCGGTCAGCAGCCGTTTGTGCGCCAGTCCAACATGCCAGGAGAATTATTAGCAATGAAAATGCAGAGCGTTTCATTAAGACTTCCTTCCCCCCGATCAACTCCCCAACGATCTTCAATAGCTGGCTACACTTATCTAGTTGCCGGCAACAATGCACGGATCTTCATAATCACCGGAAACATTCCTGGAGGATCGTAGTTGGTCAGAACGATGGCGGTGTATCCGAGCTCAGGAAACATGTCGAAATTGGCGCCAATGCCTGCGCTGCCTCCGTTATGTCCGACGATGTGTTTCCCAGCAAACATTTTGTCCCCAAAGCCGTACGCATACTTCCCTATTGGTCCTCCGGCCTCAACTTTTCCTGTCAGCAAGAGTTCTGTGTACTTTTGAGTGAGTAACTTGTTGCCGCGTAATGCGACGCTGAATTTCAATAAATCTTCTGCAGTTGAGTATCCCCCGCCTGCCGATGAACCGCGCGCCGGACGTGTGGCGGTATTCTCCCGCCGTGTTGCTGCGGGGTCAGGTCTACCTTCTGCATTCATCCTCATGTAGCCGACCGCCAAATTTGTAACGTCTTTACCCTTTTCGTATGAGTCTGTGTTAACCATGCCCGCAGGTTTGAAGATGTGTTCCCTCACGTAGTCGAAATAATTTTGTCTTGAGACCTTTTCGATAATCAGACCGAGCAGTGCGTAACCCGAGTTGCTGTACTGCCACTTTGAGCCTGGTTCAAACTCCACCGGATCACTGGCGAAGAATGGTAACAAGTCAGCAATCGTTCTAGACTTGTCCAAATTCGCCAGAAACTTTTCGTTTTGGTAGTTACCCATTCCTGAAGTGTGCGTTAGCAATTGGTGGATTGTTATTTTCTCGGCGAGAGCTTTGTTGGGATAATCCGGCAAGAGCCTGGCAACCGTGTCATCGAAGGAAAGTTTTCCGCGCTCGGCCAACTGTGCGATGGCAACGGCGGTGAACATTTTGTTCAAAGAGCCAAGGTTAAATTTAGTGTTGAGATTGTTCGGGGCGCCGGTCCTCTTATCCGCCATCCCATAAGCCTTGCTGAACATTGGCTGACCGCCCCGGGCTACCAGCACCACACCGGAAAACTCATCTGCAGCAACAGCCTATCGAGAAAAGCAGTTAGCTCGCGGCTTATTTCGGCGTCGCTCAGATTTCCGACCGGGCTCGCAACCTGTTTGCCAAGCTCGGTTTGACCGTGGATAACTGACCAACCAAGTCCTAAGCAAACTAAAACGACCACAAATCTGGAGAACCTATTGTTTACGCTCATCGCTTCGCTCCTTTATCCCAAATGAATTCTTGTTGGATTAACAAATCGATGGGCTACAAATCTGCAAAATCTTAGACGTTGTCGAGGGTATCGTGGCGGTTGTAACCCAGGCAATCTAATTGTGATTAATGGTGGGATTTGAGAGATAAGCGGTCGGAAACCAATGAAAACCAACAGTGATGAGTGCCTGGCAACTCAGTTTAGCAATAGAGATGCTACATTGTTTCGGTACCGGCGGCTGGAAGTAAGTTGGGTGGCATCCTTCAAGATCACAGCATACTCACCATTGAACAGCGGCTGCATCTCCTTAATTTGGTCGACGCAAACGATCGTCGAGCGGCGGATCCTGAGGAACTTCTGAGGGTCAAGTTTGCTTTCCATGCTGTTCATTGTTTCCCGCAACAGGTACGCCGAATCCTTAGCGTGAATCTGCACGTAATTGCCCTGCGCGTTGATCCAGTAGATCTCATCCACGCTGAGAAAGAAGGCGCGGCCCGATTCTTTAATCACTATCCGCTCGCTGTACTTTGATTGCGCCCCCGCGGCCTGCGATTCTTGAAGGTGATGCAACAGGGTTACCAGCTTCTGTTGCAGTTGCCCAGGTTTTGAAACAGCGCGTTGCCTGCGAATCCGATTGAGTGTCTTCTGAAAGCGTCCTTGGTCTATAGGCTTAAGCAAGTAGTCCAGGGCATTTACTTCAAATGCCCTAATAGCGTGTTCGTCATACGCAGTGACGAACACTACGGGCGGCAAATCCTCAGCGCCAATGGCACTGACCACGCCAAACCCGTCAAGCAGCGGCATCTGTACGTCAAGGAAAACCAGATCTGGCGAGTCTTTTCTGATCGCTTCAACAGCTTCGCGGCCGTTGGCACACTCCCCGATTATTTCAACGTCGGTCTCAGTTCGTAGCTGCTGACAAATACCGCGACGCGCGATCGGTTCATCGTCAACGATCAGCGTGCGGATTTTCTCCATATCAATTTTTGCGGTCTCCAGCTCCAGCGTGAAAGGGAATGGTAATGGTCACATGCAAACCGCCGCCATTAGCGGTTGCGAGTTCGAATGAATGTGCTGGGCCATATAATTTTTCGAGTCGCGACCGGGTGTTTCGCAGTCCAATTCCTGGAACACTGGCAGCTCTGCGAGCTTCATCCATGCCGGGACCGTCATCAGTTACTTCGAGCTGTACGCTTCCATTAAGCCGTATTGCGCGAATCTCGATGGTGCTCTTAGTGGCGCGCGGCGCCACTGCGTAGCGAATGGCATTTTCCACCAGAGGTTGAAGGATCAGGTTGGGCACTTGCGCCTCAATTGCTTCTGCATCGATATCAAGTCTGACCGTTAGCCGATCCTGAAATCGGGTTTGCTCGATCTCCAAATAACTCTGCAAGAACTCCAACTCCTGGCGCAAGGGCACTTCGTGAGCGTCAGTGTTATTAAGCGCCAGACGCAACAGGTCGCTCAAGCGCAGCAGCAAGCGATTCGCGACAGCGACGTCTTCCTGCATCAGGACAGAGATAGTGTTTAGCGTGTTGAAAAGAAAATGCGGATGGAGCTGCATCTTGAGCGCATCCAGTTGCGCTCGTGCCAACCGCGCCTCGAGTTGCGAAGCCCGAATCTCACGTTCGCGATATTTACGATAGTAATCAAGGGCGTGACTAAGGCCAATGATTGCCCAGTAGGTCAACAGGTCGAAGTGAAACTCACTGACAAAGATACCTCTGAACGTTTCCCCGAATGGTTCCCTACTGAAGGTTGGAGCAATTATCGAAGCAGCGCTGACGTAAATTCCGACCTGGACACAAGCGAAGCCTACGCTCGCCGCCAGGTGAATCAGCAGATTCCTGGGCCAACTACGGCGGTCAAAAGAAAAACGGCGAGCCAAAAAGAGAACGAGCGGAGTGAGGCTGAGCCAAACATAAGCGCAGATCAACCAAACCACGATCGTGTGACTAACGTCCAATGGCCGGCCGGCATAAGCACGGGCGACGATGGCTTCGCTGGCAAAAAAACAGCCAAAAATCGTCCATCCCAGGACGATTAATGACCACTTAAGCCATCGCCGACGTCGAATATTCTTCACCTCCATCACCTGGTTAGCTTAGATCGAAAGGCTATAAAGCAAAAGGCCCGCTCGAAAACGGGCCTCCTGGCATTGAGTTTTGTGATTCACGACTTAGTCATTCAATTGCAGCGAACGAAGAATGTTGCTGAAAGCAGTTTGGTAACGACCCGATTCATTTTGCGGCGCGACGGCGATCATGTAGAAAAGCTCGCCATTCCGCAGTTGGGTTGTTATCACTGTGACAATCTCCTGCTGCCCGGTCGCCTCGTTGATATTGCTGAGGCTGGTTGTCAGAGCCGGCCGGCCCGAAATCGTGGCGCGTTGATAGCCGCTCCGCTGACGCAGGTTTCCATTACCGGAGGCCAAGCCGCGAATGAACTCATCGGTAGCTTGTTGCAGGTTCCGGCCCTGCGTCTGGCCCACGCCGAAGTTTACACCGTGAGTATAGACCACCTGGCCCTGGGCCTGCCCATAGGCTCCTTCCGGCGAAAACCAGACAGAATTGTTTTCACCCAGCTCGCGCCAGTTATTAGGAACACTCACGCGCAAGATGCCGCCAAGTTCCGAATACGCCTGATACCGGGACGAAGGATAGCCGACGCTGCCGCCCGGCAGGTTAGTGGGATAGTTACCGGTATTGCCAGTATTTTCCCCGGATGGATAACGTTGACCACTTCGAGCAATTTCTTCCATCGAAGGCGCCCGGCCCATGCCGCGCAGCCGCGCCTGAATTTGCGAAAACTCGCGCGTGTCGCGCACCGGATTCTCTATGCGCAAGTATTGCGCCTCCTGATTAATACGCGCATAGCGATTCGCCGGACTCGGGTGGCTACTCATGAATCCACCACTGCTCCCGCCGCCTTGCGCTTCAATTGTCCTGAACATATTGGCGAGATCGTGTGGATCGTAACCGGCGTGGGCCATTATCTGGGAGCCAAGAATATCTGCTTCAGTCTCATACTCGCGGCTAAACTTCAAGAAGTAGACGCCTACACCCTGGCCGGCAATCTGGGCAGCTGCGCCCGCTGGACCACCGATAACCTGCCCCAATATGCCAAGAATCCCGGCGGCCGTACCATACTTCTGGGCTTTGGATGCCTGGGCGGTGCCATGACGGAGCGCAACGTGGCTTAACTCGTGGGCCATGACGCCCGCCATCTCACCTTCGTTCTTTGCCGCTTCGATCATTCCGCGGTTAACGTACATCGGACCGCCGGGCAGGGCGAAAGCGTTGACGTCTCGCGCGTTGACGATCTTGAAATAATATTGAAACTCAGGGTGTTGAAACTCCGGCGGAATTGAATTCACCAGCCGCTGGCCCACACGCGAGACGTAATTCGTGGCCTCGTAGTCGTTGAGAATCGGCATCTGCTGCTCGACTTCGGCCGCAGCTTGCCGCCCTACTTTTACGTCATCACTAACAGCGTATTTGTTGCTGTGAAGGGTAATTTTCGTTTGCGCAAAAACCGAAACAGGCATTGCGAAAAGAGCAAAAATTGTGAGCGATACCGTCAGTCGCTGCAAACTGGTGTTCTGTTTTCTGATCATCTCTTTCCTCCGTATCACGCTAATTGCCGAATCCAAAACTCCGTTGACTGAGGTCTGTTGAAGCGGCTCCAAAAAGTAGAGCGGCTAACTCCCCGAGTGCGCCGCTCTGTCTTCATTCCCTGCTTCGTCCTCCCCGGAATTCGTCCTGCTCATCATACTCATGCCGTTTGGGGAAGAGAGCCCTTGGCCTGGCCCGGGTTTGATGAGTTACTGGAAGTTTGCGTTTGCCAGTTCTCTGTTGCCGGAATGTTGCGAATTCAAAGCTCAAACTGAACCAAAACGCAACATCATTTGTGTCCTTTAGCACGATTTCAGTTCGAAGTTTCTGCAAGCTGGCCCTTAGGCAAACCCTCCGCCGGTTTCTACTGCAAGGTCAGTGCCAGATAAGCAGTCTGCTAGGATTTGTTTCGCGGTTCGATGTGCTCATTAAACCATTGCGCGGGCTCCGCAATTGGCGCGATGTGGTGAGGTTCGCCTTTCCAAACGCGGATCATTGAAATAACCAGGAATATAGTAGCTGCGAGCTTGAAGAGTGTTCCGCCGACTGAAGTTCCTGTTATCGCGCCAACTATACCGAAAACAGTTTGAACTACGAGAATTGCAATATGTAACGCGATGCCCTGGGAGGCGTGGAAGCGTACCCTCATCTCCGTTTTTGGCACCAGAAACAACTCGAGCAGCGAAACAACCACCCCGATATAGAAAGGGGCGTATGGCAGAATCATGGCCCACTTCTCGGGCAAGCCAATGCCGGCGACTGAGCGGGCCGTCGGTCTTTGCGTAACCGAACTAAATGGTGCAGGTGGTGGCTGATAAGGCGCAGGCTGCGAGTAGGTCGGGGGAATGAAAACAGATTGATAGGGCGAATCGAGCGGCAGATTGTCATAACGCCGCGTAGGAGCTTCGGAGTAAATGTTGCTCCGTGCGCTCTCGTTTGCGGAGGAACCGATCTCGCGAGTGGCTCCTCCTACCTCCTGCGTCGCTGGTCCATCGCTGCCTTCGCTCCAGGTCTCCTCGACGTTCTTTACGAAGTCAGGGTCGAGTGGGTTGGTGTCGTATTTGCTCTTCTTCGGCTCCATTGCTAGTCCTACGAGAGCGCGGCTCCTATGGTTCAATCTTACTCGCCCGCAATCGCATACTCAACCTGTTCCCAACGTTCATCGCGTTCAGAGATACGAAAGGCGCGCATAACGGGCTGCCGGCCTGCTAAGCCAACAATGAAATAGACCGCCTGTGGATAATAAGCCAGCCGGACATCCTTTTCGGAAGGGGCCGGCTCAGCCGAGCGTGGATGGGAGTGATAGATGCCGAGAAGTTGTTCGTCACGCTCACGCATCTGGCGCTGCGCGGCAAAAAGATCCTCGGGTGCGGCTTCATAAGAAACTGTTTTGTCAGCCGCGATATTGCGGAGGGCGAAGATTGTCTTTGCTGCTCCGTCCGTCGTGCCACTTATTAGTCCACAACATTCGGCCGGTTCAGCTGCGCGCGCGTTTACAAAGATTTCGTTGAGTTGCGAGGGCTGAAGAACAATCATTGAATCAATTGTCTTGCACCGAAATTTGCTATGAAGAGCGTGTTACTTTTTGTCGACAATCTTCAAGTGCAATTCTTCCAACTGCTTCGGATCCACCTCGCCGGGTGCATCGATCATGAGGTCGGTCGCGGAAGCTGTCTTGGGAAAAGCCATCACGTCGCGAATATTGTCTGTCGGGGCCAAGACCATCAGCAGTCGTTCGATACCCGGCGCGATGCCGCCATGTGGCGGAGTTCCAAACTCCAGCGCATCGAGAAAGAATCCGAAACGCGAGCGGGCCTCTTCAGTGGTCATACCGAGAGCTTTGAAGACCAGCCGTTGCACGTCGCGGCGATGAATACGAATCGAGCCGCTCGCCAGCTCAACACCATTGATAACCGGATCGTAAGCCTTGGTACGCAAGCCTGCGAGCAGTTTGGTTTCACCGCCTTCTACGGCACGTTCGAGTAATGGCAAATCTTCGTCAAGCGGCGAAGTGAACGGGTGATGCATCGCGTAGTACCGATCGTCATCTTCGTGATACTCGAACATCGGAAATTCAGTCACCCACAGCGGTGCGTAAACATTTGCCGCTATCAAGCTCTCACGGCGCGCGACCTCGTTTCGCAAAGCGCCGAGGCTTGCAGCCACTGTCTTGGCTTTTCCCGCAACTATCAAAACAGCGTCGCCTTTTTTCGCGACCGCTGCTTCGACGAGGCGACCAACGACATCTTCGCCCAGCGCTTTCAATAACGAAGAAGTAGTCTCATCGCCGAGTTTGATCCATGCCAGTCCGCTCGCTCCGTAACGCTTCGCGAAATCCTGTAAATCGTCCAGTGTTTTCCGGGAAAGGGCCGCCCCGCCGCGAACAACGATTCCTTTCACCTCTCCGCCCGCCGCGAGCGCCGAGGCGTACGGTGCGAAATCAATTCCTTGGAGTACTGGCGAAAGATCTTGCAACTCCATGCCTTCAATCCGCAGATCGGGTTTATCCGAGCCCCAGCGCCGCATCGCCTCGGCATAAGTGAAGCGCGGAAAAGGCAGCGGTAAGTCCACTCCAATCAGTTTGAAGACGCGTGCAAACAATCCTTCTGTCACCGAATAGATCTGGTCAAGCGTGGCAAAACTCATTTCCAGGTCAAGCTGGGTGAATTCTGGTTGCCGATCCGCCCGCAAATCTTCGTCGCGGAAACACCGGGCAATCTGAAAGTACTTATCGAGACCCGCGATCATGCACAACTGCTTGAAGAGCTGCGGCGACTGCGGCAACGCAAAGAATTTTCCGGGTTGTACGCGAGATGGGACGATGTAATCGCGCGCGCCTTCGGGTGTGGATTTGATCAGAATCGGAGTTTCAATTTCGGTGAAACCCTGTTCGTCCATGTAGCGCCTGATCTCGCGGAGTACGCGGTGTCGCAGACGCAGATTCGCCTGGAGCTGAGGCCGGCGCAGATCGAGATAGCGATACTTCAGACGAAGATCTTCGCTGGCGAGTGCATCCGCGGTTGCTGTTTCCAGTTGAAAGGGCAGCGTGCGCGCGTCATTGAGAATCAACAACTCGCGCCCGTGGACCTCAACCTCGCCGGTTTCGAGCTTTCGGTTGCGCTGGCTTTCGTCGCGCAGCGTAACCTCGCCTGTGACTGCGATAACGTATTCGCCGCGAACTTCCTTCGCTTTAGCGTGAGCTTCCGCTGCGTCGTCGGCATTGAAAACTACCTGGGTGATGCCGTCACGATCGCGCAGATCGACAAACGTAAGGACGCCAAAATCACGCCGCCGCGAGACCCAACCCATCAGCGTGACAGTCTTACCCACGTCAACTTTGCGAAGCGCGCCGCAGGAGTGTGTGCGTTGTAAATTTCCCAGGTTGTCCAGCATTGTTATGGAATCAAACTACTAATCAGAACCCAGAGCGGAGGCCCTCACTCACTTAAGTGTTTATTCTTGCAAATCTTAGTCGTCGACATCTTCGTCGAGGTTCTCGTCAAAATCTTCTACTATCACTTGCATGCCCTGAGTTGAAGGCAGGCAACTGATTATTTGCGCGCGATCGATCTTCGTCAGCTCAGTACCCGCCGCGTGCCAAAGCTTCACCCAGAATGTTCGCGTTTCACCATGGATGGCAAAGGTTGAGCCATCGTTCATGACCGCTACAGGTTCCGCAGTAGTTCCGTCGCGCAATTCCTCCAGCAGTTCAGGAACGAATGGTTTGAACTGATCAAACTGAACCAGCACTGCACGATCCTCAATCTCAGCGGGTGGCAGCTCGATAGGCTCTTCGCCTTCCAGCAACAGTCGCGTCTCAGTTTGCTGATTTCGCTTTTTAACTACGGGCATTCCGGTCTATTCCAAAGTCCAATGTCCTTGTCCAAAGCCGAAAATCTGAGTTCAACGTAGATTTACTGACTATCCGGGCTAAACAGACGTTTGACATTGGAGGTTGGACTACGCTTTCAGTCTTTTTAACAAATAGCCTTCGAGGTCCGATATCTTGATTCTTTCCTGTTCCCAGCTATCACGATCGCGCACGGTCACCGCCTGATCCTCGAGCGATTGATGATCCACCGTCACGCAGAAGGGCGTGCCAATTTCGTCCTGCCGCGCGTAAAGCTTTCCAATGCCGCCGGTGTCATCGTAAACCGCGCGCATTTTCGGCTGAAGGGCGTGTTTGATGGATTTTGCCAGAGCCACAATCTCAGGCTTGTTCTTCGCTAACGGCAGAATGGCCGCCTTGATTGGAGCGAGGCTCGGATGAAGTTTCAATATCAGACGCGTCTCGCCTTTGTCGTTCGTCTTCTCCGAGTACGCGTCCATCAACACGGAGAGCACGGTGCGATTGACCCCCGCAGCCGGTTCGATCACGTAAGGATAGAAACGTTCTTTCGTGGCTTCGTCGAAATAGGAAAGGTCATCGGTCGAGTCTGGATTCAGACGTTTCCCTTCAGCGTCCTCCGGCTTCTTCGAATGGGTGCGCAGATCGAAATCTGTGCGGTTGGCAATTCCCATCAGTTCATCCCACTGCCGTTCCTCATCTTCGCGTTCGGGAAAGAAACGATACTGGATGTCTACGGTGCGCTTCGCGTAGTGGGCCAATTCTTCTTTTGGTTGTTCATACAGACGCAGATTGTTTGCCGAAATGCCCAGACTGGTGAACCATTGATGGCAGCTGTCGATCCACTCCTGGTGCGCCTGTTCGTCCGAGCCCGGTCGAATGAAATATTCCATCTCCATCTGTTCAAATTCGCGCGTGCGAAAAATGAAATTGCCGGGCGTAACTTCATTGCGAAACGATTTGCCAATTTGCGCGACGCCAAATGGCAATTTGCGCCGGCTGGTCGTCAGTACGTTGAGAAAGTTAATGAAGATACCCTGGGCAGTTTCCGGCCGCAGATAAACCAAAGAAGCTTCATCATCTTCAGACGTTGCACCAACGTGCGTGCGAAACATCAGGTTAAAGGGTCGTGGTTCAGTCAACTGTTTCGAGCCACAGTTAGGACACTTGCCGTCGTCCAACTTGTCCGCGCGTGAACGAGTCTTGCATTCGCGACAGTCAACAAGTGGATCACTAAACGTGTCCTCATGTCCCGAATATTTCCAAACCAATCGGTTCAGGACAATCGACGAATCCAAACCCTCAATATCGTCACGGTCGTAGACCATCCAACGCCACCACGCCTGCTTGACGTTGTTGCAGAGCTCAACGCCGAGCGGGCCGTAATCCCAGGCGCTACCGAGACCGCCGTAGATTTCCGAGGATGGAAAGACAAACCCGCGCCGTTTGGCCAGGGAAACTATTGTCTCAATGTTAGGTGCGCTCATGATTCAGCAACTGGTAAATGGTGAATAGTAAATGGTAAATAGCCAAAACTGAAATGGCCTGGTCGCAGCCAATGGAGTGCTAAGGGACATACTAAATACAGAACCGAGCGCGGTAGCTTCGGACGCTAGAGACAACTTCATCCCGAAGTTTGGTGCCGAATGCTCTTCTCACCGACAGGCATCGCAGTAGGTGACTCCAGCATCCGACGCTACCGCGCTCGGTTCTGTATTCACCAAAGAAAAGAGGAGCACCGCAGCGCTCCTCTGCTCTTCAAAAACTGTACGAGTTTTCGCGAACCTTCTCTTATGAAGTTTTCTTACTTGGGTGTTTGGACGTTCACGTCTATCTTCTGTGTGCCACCGCCTCCAAACAGCCTTCCTCTAAACGCAAAGAGCACTACCAAAACGATGATCACGAAGATCACCAGCACTGCGACAACTCCCGCGCTGCCGCCGCCACCACCGTCACCATTGTCTCCCATGAAGCGAATCCTCCTGTTGTAGGGGAATAGCTGATTAGTCGAAGGGGGTTCGGGAATTGATTGTTATCACAAGCTCCGGTAACCGTCAATCGAGTAAACGCAAAAAATCAAGGGAGACAAGAACCAATCTTGTCTCCCTCGGGTTTAAGCATGAGTTAAGTTCGCTCGGTTAATCTCTGCCACGTCTACGCCCGCGACGTCTGGGTGCTGTTGATCCCGATCCCCCGGAGGGTCTGACATCACCAGCCTGGACCGTCGGCGTGGCCTGTGGAGGCGCAGCGCCCCGTGGCACTATCCACAATTCCACGCAGTCTTCCTCGCGGAAACCTCCGTTAACAACCATGATGCGCGATTGATCGATTCCGCGTTGCGTCACCAGGTAATCGCGAGCGCGCCCGCCAAGCAAGTCTGCCTGGCCGATACGGCTGCTGCGGCCACCATAAGCAATGACGTAGGTCGTGGTTGACGGATCGTTCTGCATTTCTACCGCAAGATTGTCGAGCCGGGCTTTTTGATCGTCAAAGGAACAACTGCAACATACGTCAAACTGTCGCGAAGGATTCTCGCGTGGTGGCGGAGGCGGAATGAATGTGGACGCCTGCGCTGTTTGACGGCAAGCGGCTTCGCCTGAGCCGTCGTCCACAACCAGGGTTGCGGTGACGTGCTGACCAGCTAGTCCCGTCGAATCTACTGTGATCTTGTTTTCAGTGTTCGTCAGTATCTTTGCGTTAGCCGGGCTCACACTCCAGGTAAAGTTAAGAGGGGAGGTGCCGGTATAGGCCGTGTCCGCGGTGAAGGTGATTACGTCGCCTTCGTTAACCTGAGCATCAACTGAGATGCTGACGGGGTAGGGGCATGGAGACTTGGCGATCGGAGGCGATGACCGGAAATTAATCGCAACGCATTTGATGCGACCGGCTTCGAGTTCGATTTCGCGCGTCCATCTTTGCCCGTTCGGCAAAGTGATCACGATTGTATGTAAACCGGGGTCACGATCAAAAGCGCGGTAATCAGTGGTTGTTTCACCCTCAGGCTTGCCATCGATTTCAATAGGCAGTCCGCCCGGAGTACTAAGAATCTTTATCGAGCCATACTTCGCCAGCTTGCGCTTCTTCGCGTAAGCGGTAGAGGCAGGATGGATCATGCAAAATGAAATCGCGAGGAGTGCTGCGAAGGCGACTTTGCCGTATGCCCTGTGCCTACTAAAAATTGCTTTCGACATTTTGATTAGCCCTCCTCCGTAGTTTGCAACTGAGCTTCCAGTTTGCCTCTGGCATAACGTCTACGCAAGCCCGCTCCGAAAGCCGCCAAGCCTGTACCTAACAAGAGCAGCGACGCCGGCTCGGGAATCTCTGGGGTGCCAGGAGGGGGAGGGGTTATGGTCGGAGTCGGCGTCACGCAGGTATCGCAACCATGTAAGAAAAAGAATGGTATTGCGGCCAGGAAGAGCAAGGGCCACTTGGGAAATCCATGACCGGGAACCCATATCTCGCCGCAGTCACAAATTGTACCTTCTACGTCTCCCTGATCAACGACGTCAACACCCGCCTGCGGATCAGCGCTAACTGCCACACCGGATAGAAGTGTATCGGCGGTAGTCGGGTCGGCTGAAGCGGTATCCGGGATCTCGGCTACACCAGCCGCGGCCGACTGTTGCGTCGTCGATGCCACCGGTGAAGGATTGTCTCCTTCGTCCACCAGCGAACTCGTATGTTGGGAAACACCGCGGAGCCGAAGCTCGGGAGGATTTTGGTAGCTGCCTAGCACCTGTATCACCTCACTAATTGCCACCGGCGCCGCATGTGTTGGCGCTCCTGACAAAAGCAAGATGCTGAGGATCGCAGCAGTTGGGCGATAAGCTCGACTCATCATCGGTTGGAATTTCCTCCTCGTATCTTTCCCAAACTGAAAAGTGGGAAAGGATCTACATCGTTTAAACTATTGAATCCAGCGTAGAAGCCTTTGAAATGACGTGCTCTGCTTGAAACTCCGCTGGGCGGTTTCGCTGGTTGATAGGGAAAGATGCTTAATGAAGAATGGATTCCAATTTCGCGAAGGTATAAAGGCGGGCTAACTCGAATAAAAAAGGAGGTTTGCACAACTGCAAACCTCCTGAGACTATCAATCGGACCTGAGTTCCTTAATTGGCCTCAATCAGCCTCAGCCGCACTGGCAGCTCCGGCTTTTCGTTCCTCATCGCGCAAGACCGCTTTGCGGGAAAGCTTAATCTTGTTGCCTTCTTTTCCAATGCATTTGACGATGATCTGCTGGCCTTCCTTCAACTCATCGCGGACATCCTTCACCCGCCGATCGGCGATCTCGGAGATGTGAAGCAAGCCGTCCGTTCCGGGAAAGATTTCAACAAACGCTCCGAAGTCCACGATGCGGGAGACTGTACCCATGTAAGTCTGGCCCACTTCGGCCTCGGCCGTAATTCCGCGAATTCGGTTGACCGCGGCTTCTGCTGCCTCACCGCTGGCGGTGGCTATTGAGATCGTCCCGTCATCAGAAACGTCGATCTTCGCTCCGGTCTCCTCAACCAACGAACGGATCATCTTGCCGCCTGGTCCAATGACGTCGCGGATTTTATCCGGATTGATCTTGATCTGGATAATTCGCGGGGCGTGTTGCGAGATGTCAGCGCGCGGCTCGGCGATCGCTTGCTCCATCACGCTTAGGATGTGCAATCGTCCTTTCCTTGCCTGCTCCAACGCCTCCGCCATGATCTGGGCATTGATGCCGCCGATTTTGATATCCATCTGGAGAGCGGTAATGCCTTCTTTAGTTCCGGTGACTTTGAAGTCCATGTCACCGTAATGATCTTCGGCTCCAGCGATGTCAGTCAGGATGGCGTACTTGTTACCTTCCATGACCAGGCCCATGGCGACCCCCGCGACCGGCGCTTTCAAGGGCACTCCTGCATCCATCAGCGAAAGTATGCCGCCGCAAACACTGGCCATCGATGACGAACCATTCGACTCGGTAATGTCTGAAACAATGCGAAGCGTGTAAGGAAACACTGACTCATCGGGCAGTACCGCCTCAATTGCCCGGCGCGCCAGGGCGCCGTGTCCAATCTCGCGCCGGCTTGATGAACCAAAGCGGCCTACTTCACCTACCGAGTAATGCGGGAAGTTGTAGTGGAGCAGGAAGCGGCGTTTAACTTCACCCTTCTCCAGGTCGTCCATGAACTGCTCGTCTTCCTTGGTGCCCAGCGTCGTAGTCACCAGCGCCTGAGTTTCACCGCGGGTGAAAAGCGCTGAGCCGTGGACGCGTGGCAGCCAACCGACCTCGCAGCTTATCGGCCGAATTTCTGAGAACCGGCGGCCATCCGGTCTGCGCCGGTTATTGAGAATGTCGTCGCGGAAAATGGTCTCTTTCAAATGATCGAAAACCTTCTTCGCCATCAGCCTTTTTTCCGGTTCATCTTCCGGATAACCTTCGACTACTTCCTTTTTCAAGGCGTCAACAGCCGCGTAACTATCGCGCTTCTCGTGATTGGTCGTGTCCAGAGCGGCGCGCAGCCGGTCGCTATAGTTTCTTTGAATCTCTCCCAGCATTTCCTCGTTCAGCACCGGCGCAACCGCCTCGCGCTTCTGTACGTCGAGTGCCTTGTAAAGCTCTTTCTGCCAGCGACACAGGCGATTAATTTCCTTATGCGCAAGCATCAGCGCTTCAAGCATGATTTCTTCTGAAACTTCGGAAGCGCCGGCCTCGACCATAACGATCGCTTCTTCCGTCCCGGCGACTATCAAGTTCAACCGCGATTCGCGGACTTCGTCGTATGTCGGGTTAACAATATAACGACCTTCAATCAGTCCGATACGCACGCCCGCAATGGGATTCATGAACGGAATGTCGGAAAGGTAAAGCGCGCAGGAAGCTCCGGTGATCGCAATCACGTCCGGATTGTTATCGGGATCTGCGGAAATCACGCTGGCGATTACCTGCGTTTCATTGCGGTAACCCTCGGCAAAAAGCGGCCTGCAGGGGCGGTCGATCAAACGGCTGGTGAGTGTTTCCTTTTCCGTGGGCCGACCTTCTCGCCGGAAGTAGTTGCCGGGAATGCGTCCGGCTGCGTAGTTCGCTTCTCGGTACTCGACCGTTAACGGGAAGAAATCAATGCCTTCTCGTGTAGTCGGCGCGCCTACTGCGGCAACCAGCAGCATCGTGTCACCATATTGGATAATCACGGAACCATCTGCCTGCTTGGCGACTCGTCCGGTCTCAACCGTCAACTCTTTGTCGCCTAACTTTATCGATTCTTTGAGGTATTTCTTTACTGTCATCTTCTTTTGTCTCCTTCGGACAATTACCTGAAACTAGTCAGGTCGCGAGCGTCTCATACGCCTCGCTTTTGTTTGGAATAGTTTTCTTTCTTGACTATCTTTTGGACCCTTACAGATTAGCGCTACGTGAAGCGCGGGAAAAATTCTCGAAGCCGCAACAACAATAAAGGCGGCAGGAGCCTCTTGCCGTGAAGCTCTGCCGCCTTTTGTGCGTTACGCTAAGGCCGAACACGTCTGCTTGCTTGGGAGTATCGCCGTCACGTTCGGCACCTTGGGCAAGCTCTTCGATAGACGTGGGCTTTCCGGAAACCTGAGATTCGAAGTCTCTCGTTACACTAAACTCAATTGGTTACTTTAACGACGAAGTCCAAGACGACCCACAACTTCGTGGTAGCGTTCAATGTCTGTTCGCTTTAAATAATCCAGCAAACTTCGGCGCTGTGAGACCATTTTTAGCAGGCCCCGGCGCGAGTGGTTGTCTTTCTTATGAATCTTGAAGTGCTCGGTGAGCTCGTTGATTCGCTTGCTGAGTAAAGCTACCTGGACCTGAGCCGAGCCTGTGTCGGTCTCGTGGCTGCGAAAATCGCTGAGAATCTGTACTTTCGTTTCTTTGGCTAATGGCACTGCTTAAAATGATCCTCCTGAACAGCAGAAAATCCGTCTAAAGACGGCAACCGCTAAGATTAAGTGTCAAAGTAAGTTAACACGGGCTCTTGAGGCTGTCCAGCGAGGGTGCGATTAGGTACTGGTGCGGTTTGAATGAATCGTCTTCTCTTATTAACACCGTGGCTTTAGCCCGGTGACCAAGATTCCTCGTTATGAACTGAAACCGTTTAAACGTTTTCCAGGTCGCGATCTCGTCAATCACCGCGCTAAAGCGACGATGCTAATCAGATCGACCTCTGATACCATCCGCGACTGGATAACTACCCAATGGCAAACAAGAAGACGCACACAGTCATTATTGGCGGGGGCTTTGGCGGGCTGTTCACCGCCCTCGATCTGGCCGGCACGGGCGACGTAACCCTCATCAGCGACGAAGACCATTTTCTCTTCACGCCCATGCTCTATGAATACTTTAGCGGGGAGGTCGAGGAATGGCATATAGCTCCAAAGTACAGGGAACTCCTGGACGAAAGCATAAATCTCATCCGCGACGTGGTCACGGATATTGACCTTGACACGCGCTCTATCACATTCAGGAACAGGCGCGAAAGTCTTTCGTACGACGGACTAGTCGTCGCCGTTGGAGGTATTACAAACTACGCGGGGGTAGAAGGCGCCGAACAACATTCGATTCCCTTCCGCAAGATCGCTCACGCTGACAACCTGCGACTAAGAATGATTGACGCCCTTGATCACGTCCCTCCGGATCTCCCACCGCAAGACACTCAACGCGCGTTGACTTTTGCGGTAGTGGGCGCGGGCGCCAGTGGGGTGGAGCTTTCGACCAAGATGGCCGACTTACTCCGCGACGCTTTCGAGCGCCGCGCACTCCGTGGGGAACCACGCGTGTTAGTAATTGAAATGGGTGACAAAATCGTGCCGGGCATGGGCGGGGAAATACGTGAGTTTGTCGAAGACGCACTCCGCCAATCGCACGTTGAAGTCCATACCTTGACGCGGGTCGTTCGCGTGAGCGAGAAGATGCTCACCTTTGAACATAATGGGAAGGAAACCGAAATCGAAACTGCGGCTGTGGTTTGGGCCGGCGGTGTGCGCATGAATCCAATCGTCGAAAATCTCAAGGTGGAAAAAACCAATCGGGAATTGATACTTGTTAGACCCACTCTTCAGGTCCCTTCACACAACAACGTTTTCGCGCTCGGTGACATTGCTTTCTTCAAGGACGCTGCGCCAACGCTGGCGGGAACTGCCCAGTTGGCACTGCAGGAAGCGGGCCTCGTCGCGCGAAACGTCAAGGCATACCTCTCGGGCGCGGAGTTGCAAACAAAACACTTTGAGGAGCTCGGCGAAGCCGTCAGTTTGGGTACTGAACGCGCTGCCGTGCTCGTTGGAGGGAAGGCCTTCGGTGGACCACTTGCGCGCCAGGCGCGTTTTGCACTTTACACTTCGCGGCTGCCTACCTGGCACCATCGCCTGCGCGTGGGCGCAAGCTGGTTCTTCGAAGGAACAGCGCCTCGTCCGTTGTTGCCCTTAGGTATTAAGAGGTAGCCAGTGGGGGATCAAGCTACAAGATCCGCTCGCTTGCGAGTGCTTGTAATAATCGTTGTCGTGTTTGCCGCGTTAGCTGCGTTCTTGTGGTTGCGCACCAGAAGTACAGGATTCAAGAACGACTACATCGATTTCCGTGGCACCAACAAAACCTCGGGCTCTGTTTTGGAAAACCCTTCCCCAGCCTCCCCATCTCCCACGGCTTTTCCGACAGAATCGATACTACCTTCGCCGACCCCAACTCCAGGCACCGCCGGTGCGGACGCTGCGACTCCTTCCGCTGAAAACAGCCAGACCCCTAAAAACGCAACACTTGGCGGTAGTTTCGTCGGGACACTAAAACTGATTATTCCTGTAGTTGGCGTTAAGCCCGATCAGCTATTGGATACGTTCACCGACGCACGGTCGGAGGGACGTGTCCATGATGCAATCGACATCCCCGCTCCGGCGGGAACTCCCGTAGTGGCGGCTGCTGACGGAGAAATCGTAAAGCTTTTCCAAAGCGAACGCGGTGGAACCACGATCTACCAACTCAGTACGGATAAGAAGCTGGTCTTTTACTACGCCCATCTCCAGCGTTATGCCGACGGTTTGGCCGCGGGAAAATTTGTTCACCAGAGCGAGGTCATCGGTTACGTGGGCGATACTGGTAATGCCGGTCCTGGAAACTATCATCTTCATTTCTCAATCGCAGTGCTTGCCGATCCCAAGCGCTATTGGGAAGGCACTAACATCAATCCCTATCCACTACTGCGCAAGGGGCAATAGCAATGCGTTCCTTTCCGCAGATTACGCAGATTACACAGATTTCGATAACCCGGGTGAAGTGCCAGTTGCCCAAACAACTGATGAAGCGATTCCTTTTGTTGGGATCCTTTCTGCGTAATCTGCGGATAGCATTTCATAGTCAAACTCAGCCAACGCGTTCGCTTATCGTGCAAGCGCATTGGGTATTCGAGGCTTTCAGTGCAGTTGGGTGGTAGATTCCGGCAATACTCCTGTGGGAACACCTGTTGCTGCTAAATGGCGACCAAGGCAATTATCATCTTGCTTTAAAACATTCGAAGATTGCAGCAAACCACAAGGAATTAAAGATGAACAGAATCAAACACTCAGGCATAGCGCTGATCGCAGCACTTGCTATTGCCACTGCCGCCGCTTGCGTAACGGAGCCAGTCAGCAACTCCAACAATATGGTGTCGGGGAGTCCCTCTCCTTCACCATCCTCTTCACCCTCTGTCGAGGTCAGCCAAGCCACGGCCATCCCAGTTACATTGCCGGTCCTAGACGCTTTGTTTTCGGATGAAGGTTTTAAGGCAAAGTTGAAATCAAATGTTCAACTCACTGACGATCAGTTGGCCCAATTACAGAAAATCGCGGGTGATGAGGTTGGCAGATTGCGGCAGTCGAACACCGAGGACCAGAGCGCCGAGCAGTCGCGGCAGGCCGAGCAATCGCGCCAACGGGCTACCGAAGCCATCCGCGGAGTAATCGGCGAACAAAAAGCCGCGGACTTTTTTGCGCTCGCGCGGGACTACTGGGTCAAAGGCTCCGAGACCGCAGACGCCGACAAGACTAAACCGGCAGAGGACACGACTCCCACCCGGCCCAACGCGGTGCCAAAAGATACGCGCGTCGTAGTCAACATTCCCGCATTCCGAATGGATGTTTTTCAGGATGGTTCGCTGGTGAAGTCGTACAAGATCGGTATTGGTTACCCTGAATTTCCGCTGCCCACTGGTTTGAGAAAAGCGCAATCGATCATTTTCAATCCTACCTGGACGCCCCCCGATGAGCCCTGGGTCGCGAAGATGAAGAACGTGACCGTTGGCGAAAAGGTTGAAGCCGGTAGCAAACTCAATCCGCTTGGGCCAATCAAGATCCCTATCGGGCTACCATCGCTTATTCATGGTGGAAAATCGCCGGCGAAACTGGGGACGTTTGCCTCGCACGGTTGCGTTGGGCTGACGACGGCACAGGTCCAGGATTTTTCCATGCTGCTGGCCCAAACTGCTGGAACCGAGCTGACAGACGCTGCGATCCAGTCGTACCTCAAGGACAAGACCAAAACCAAGGTCGTGAAGCTGGGCCACGCAGTGCCGGTAGATCTGCGTTATGAAACGATTGTCGTTGAAGATGGCAAGTTGCACATCTACCGTGACGTTTACGATCAAGGCACTAACACTGAGGAAAACCTGCGCGCAGTTTTGCAGGCTAACGGAATTAAGCTCGACGATCTGAGCGAAGAAGAACGGGGTCAGCTATTAGACGCGCTCAACGCAATGTCAGGCCATCCGCAGATCGCGAGAAGTAAGACGTCTCCAGCCGCTTTCCCCTCTTCCTCGCCGGCATCGTCCGGAGTTTCCTCTAAGTCGACTGCGGATAAGGCCGAGAAAAGTGTCGAAGCCGCAAAGTCCAGGAAGCCCGTGAAGCCGATTGGCAAGAATCAGAAGGAGGTTGTCATTGAGCTGGCAGCGCTGAAGGGAAAAGGTTATCCGGCGCCAGTCAATCTGGATACAGGAAGCGGAAGGCCTGCGGCAACAGTGGCCAGACGCGGTCAGTTGAAGCGCTGAGATTTTTTTGAATGAACGTGCTTCCGAAGGGGTTGCTAAGTTTTCTTGGGTTTGAGCTTCACCTTGCGCTTTTTGCCCGCCGCCGTCGGCTTTTTTAGGTCACGCTGCACAGCGTAGTGCAGCCTAACAACGCCGTCTGGGTAATCGCGAAGTGAAAGAAGCTTGAGTTCCACATTGCGGTGCTTTGGCGCCACCAGCGGAATACCTTCGCCAATGAAGGTGGGTATGACATGAATGATGAACTCATCAATCTCGCCTGCGTCGAGAAACGACGCAATTATTCCGGCGCCTCCCATCATCCAAATGTCTTTGCCCGGAACGGCGCGAAGACGCTGGGCGAAGTCACCAATGGGTTCGTTTACAAACTCGACGCCAGGAGGAGCAGATTTGGGAGGGTGATGAGTGAAAACGTAGTTTTTGATTTTGGAACCGAAGCCATAGCCGCCTCCCTTTTTCCCGGAGATGGGCCCGTAGGTCGTACGGCCCCAAAGAATCGTATCGATTGATTTGAAAAATTCACCCATGCCGTAATTGTCAGTCGGCCGTAGTCGATCCAGCCAATCGACGCTGCCGTCTGGTCGGGCAATGTAGCCGTCGGCACTGGTCGCAATGTAGACAATTATCTTCCGCGGCGCCGTCATTTCCTTAGCTCTTTGATTTCTTCGCGCTTTTGCCGTTCTTTGAGTTTGTGGTCTTCGTAGACTTACTGGCTTTCTTGAGGTTCTTTGCCTTCCTGGCCCTACTAGCGTTCTTGGCGGTTAAGTTTTTCTTCTCCTTTTCGCCCGGAGGTTTCACCCGATAAGTGACCATCACGCAACCATTCTTCAAGCCCTTACACTCCAGGAGTTCTAGATCGATCTGACGCTCCATTTCGTGAAAGACTGGAATGCCGGAACCAAGCAGGACGGGATGAATATTGAAACCAATTTCATCAATCAAGTTTGCTTCGAAAAGCGATTTAGCCAACAGTCCACCACCGATGACGCAAATGTCTTTGCCTTTTTGATTTTTCAACCGGCGAACAAACTCGGCGGCATCCTCCGAAATAATTTCAACTTTGCCATCGGGCTCTGCCTTCAGCGTCCGCGAAAAGACATAGTTCTTCATTCCCGGATATGCACCCGAGCCCATGCCCAGCATGACTTCGTAAGTCTTGCGTCCTAGAACGACAGTGTCGATGGTCTTCCAGAACTCCTTCATGATGGGCGCCACTTCGTCTGTCCACAGCAGCCAGTCAACCGAATCGTCTTTGCGGGCGAAATAGTTGTCAAAGCTGTTAGCGCCGCCAAAGGTCACCTTGCGCATTTTGCTTTCCTCGTGGAGGGAATGCAGAACCAAGCAGAAGCCAGTTTTATTAAGCAGCACTCGCAGCTTCGCAGGAATCGAGTTCCGGAGCCTCTTCAATCGGGGCGCCGGCTTCGCCGAAGTAAGGACTACCGGTCTCAATCGCTTCGAAGTATTCCTCGATGCGGTTAAGGATCTCTTCCACTGAGTGGGAATGGTAAAGCGAGGTACGAAAGAGCGCGCCGCCCTGCAATCCACGCGTGAACTGTCCGGCCAGTTGTTTCATGCGGTTGATAGCAGGCGTTTCCGGCATGTCTTCGCGCAGCATGTCGAAATATTCATGCAGTATCGCCCGCTTATCCGCCAGCGTCGGTTCGAATATCTCGCGGCCTTGCATCACGTCTTCAATCTGCCGGAAGATCCAGGGATTGGCCATTGCGCCGCGCCCAATCAAAACACCATCGCAACCAGTCTCCCGAAAACGCGCGAACGCACCTTCAATAGTTGTCACATCACCACTGCCCGACACCGGAACGCTTACAACTTCTTTAATCTGTTTCACCAGGTCCCAATTGGCGAGACCGCGATAGCCCTGTTCCTTGGTGCGGCCATGCAGCGCGATGTGCTCGACCCCGCAGCTTTCGGCAAGCTTCGCAGTCTCGACAGCGTTGATAGTGTGATCATAGAAGCCCGCGCGAATCTTAATCGTCAACGGAATCGTGATCGCCTTCTTGATTTCCTTGAGAATAATCTCCAGGCGTTCATGGTCTTTCAATAACCCCGAACCGCCGCCATGCTTCACAACTTTTGGCGCCGGACAGCCGCAGTTAATGTCGAGAATGTCAGCGCCGATCTCTTCCGCCATCTCCGCTGCCATGCGCATTCGCTCGGGTTGGCCGCCAAAAATCTGCACTGCAAACGGCCGCTCCTCCGGATAAAACCGCATCTGCCGTTTCGATTTCGGATTGCTGCGCGTTAATCCTTCCACAGAGATAAACTCGGAGACGCTCAGGCCGACGCCGCCGCGTCGCTTAAGTAAACGTCGAAACGAAACGTCTGTAACGCCCGC
>JALYSR010000252.1 GCA_030854715.1 Acidobacteriota bacterium | reverse complement strand
CGCTAACCCTGACTGACGCCATTAAGACTGTTCGGGCGCGCGGGCGCTACATGCAAGAGGCGGTTCCGGCAGGCACGGGGGCAATGGCTGCAGTCGTCGGTGCGGATATTAAAGAGATTGAGAATGCGTGCGCGAAGGCCAGTCAGGGCCAGATTTGTGCGCCCGCCAATATTAATTCGCCGAGTCAGGTAGTGATTGCCGGGAACACGGAAGCGATTGACCGGTGTAGTGAACTATTGAAAGCGCGCGGCGCAAAACGGGTCATAAAACTCAACGTGAGCGCCCCTTTTCATTGCGCCTTGATGAAGCCGGCACAGGAACGATTGGCTGTTGATCTGGCAATCACCGGGTTTTTTGAATTGAAGACCCCGTTGGTTACGAACGTGGATGCCGTCGCGATAGAAAAAGCCGAGGAGGCGCGAGATTCGCTCGTGAGACAAGTATCGTCTCCAGTGCGCTGGCTCGAGTCGGTTGAGTTGTTGATTAGCAGGGGTGTTGATACCTTCGTGGAAGTCGGCCCCGGAAAAGTACTGACGGGCCTGATGCGTCAGATAAGTCGTGAAGTGAAGAATTTTAACGTCGAGGACGTGACTAGCTTGAAGAACGCGAGCGCGAACCTTGGTAAATCCTGAGTTGTTATCGATATTTCATCACAGAGGAGCAAAAACGAAATGCCCGATCAAGAGATCGAGAATAAGGTCAAGCAGATCATTGTTGACGAATTAGGCGTTGATGAGAACGAGGTCACGCCCAACGCTCGCTTCATCGACGATTTAGGGGCTGACTCTCTGGATACCGTTGAGCTAGTCATGCGTTTCGAAGAGGAATTCGGCATTGAGATTCCTGACGAAGACGCCGAGAAGATCCAGAGCGTTCGCGACGCTTACAACTACATCGACCAGCACAAGAAATAGTGACGGGTAACAGGTGACGAGTGACAGGTGACAGGCAAGAACGGAAAACCTGATCTTGTCACCAGCCACTTGTCACCTAGTCACCGCATTCAAGGAGTGTTGATTTGGCACGACGTGTAGTTGTCACAGGCCTGGGTCTGATAACACCGGTTGGCAATTCAGTGGAAGCAACGTGGTCTGCGCTAATGAGCGGCGGCAATGGCGTGGATTACATTAAGAAGTTTGATACGGAGAAGTTTTCCGTCAAGATTGCAGCCGAAGTTAAAGACTTCGACCCGCTTAAGTACATCGCAAAAAAAGAGGCGCGCAAGATGGGCGCCTTTATTCATTATGCGATTGCGGCCGCCACCGAGGCGATGACCGACAGCGGATTCGAACTGACCGAATTAGGAAAGTTTCCCGACGACATCGCCGAGAACGTCGGCACCTACATCAGCAGCGGCATCGGTGATTTTTGGGCCATCGAGCGCGAACACTTCAAACTCATCAATGACGGCCCCGACCGCGTCTCACCATTCTTCATCGTTTCAGCGATCGTCAACCTCGCCGCGGGACAGGTTTCAATTCGTTACGGTGCCAAAGGACCAAATTCGGCCACCGCGACAGCCTGTTCGGCCGGCGCCCACGCCATCGGGGACAGCTTCAAGATTATCCAGCGCGGCGACGCGGACGTAATGATTTGTGGTGGGGCAGAATCAGCTATAACGCCCATGAGCGTCGCGGGATTCGCCTCCATGCGCGCACTTTCCACTCGTAACGACGACCCACAACACGCGTCCCGACCGTTCGAGCGTGATCGCGATGGTTTTGTTATCGGTGAAGGCGCGGGGCTTTTGGTTCTCGAAGAACTCGAGTTCGCGCGACGACGCGGCGCGCGCATCTACGCGGAGCTCGTCGGATACGGGATGACCGCAGACGCTTTTCATCTGACCATGCCTGACGAAAGCGGCTCCGGCGCAATTCGCGTAATGCAAAAAACCATGCGCGACGCGGGTATTCAACCGGAGCAGGTTGGTTACATTAATGCCCATGGCACGTCGACGCCCTACAACGATAAGTTTGAAACGCTCGCTATCCGGAAAACCTTCGGCGATCACGCCTATAAACTTGCGGTAAGTTCGACCAAGTCAGCGACTGGCCACTTGCTGGGCGCAGCCGGCGGAATTGAAGGTGTGTTTTCGGTTCTCAGCCTTTATCGCAAGGTCCTGCCGCCGACAATTAATTATGTCAATCCTGATCCTGATTGCGATCTTGACTACGTGCCGAATAAACCGCGCCCAGCGGAAATCGAGTACGCGCTTTCGAACAGCTTTGGCTTTGGGGGCACGAACGCCGCGCTTTTGTTTAAGAGATATGAAGAATAGTCAGTGGCCAGTAGTGTGTTGTCAGTTGAAAATGCTTCGCGTGACAACAACTGACAACTGACTACGGACCACTGACCACGGACCTAAAAATGAAAATCATCGTCTTGATGAAGCAGGTCGCAAACAAAGACGCGATTCTGCGGATTAACAAAGAAGGCACGTGGATCGAGGAAGGCGACTTGTCCTTCGAGGTCAGCGAGTCTGACGGCTATGCGTTGGAGGAAGCTCTTCGTGTCAGAGAGAAGTTGTCTGGCGAAGTGATTGTTTGCTCGATGGGTCCCGGGCGAGTGAAGAGCGTCATCAAAGATGCCCTGGCGCGCGGCGCGGATCGAGCTATTCATGTGGTTGGCGACAATCTTGGATCTCTTTCACCTTACGCAACAGCGAGCGCGCTGACCGACGCTATCCGCGAAGAGAAACCCGATTTGATCATGACGGGTTTGCAGTCGGACGATTACGGCTACGGACAAACCGGCGTTATCCTCGCCGAACTCCTGGGACTGCCGCACGCGACGATCGTTATCGAGGTGGATGCATCAAGCGAGCAGTTGCGCGTTAAGCGCGAACTCGAAAGCGGCTGGTATCAATGGTACTCGATGAAGATGCCGGCGCTTTTGACGATCCAATCCGGCATCAGCCAGATTCGTTATGCAACTCTGAAAGGCATCATGGCGGCCAAGAAGAAAGAGATAAAGGAAGTTTCGCCGTCCGCGGAGATTGTCGATCGTCCATCGCATCAGCGCATCGGGAAAATCTATTTGCCGCAAAAAACCAAACAGACGCAGCTTCTCGGGAATGGCGACGCCAAGGCCGGAGCAGTTGAACTGGCGCAAAAGTTACATACCGAAGCTCGCGTGATTTGAAGGCAGATGGCCCACCGGCCGGGGACATTTGAACGCAAAGTACGCAATGCGGAGCGCAAAGGAGCCGCAAAGAGAAACGCTTTGCGTAACTTCGCGGGCTTCCTTTGCGACCTTTGCGGTTAAGTTCTTATCGAGCATAAGCCAGGTCTACAGAGACGGGATTCGAACAGCATGAGTGGTGGCATTCTAGTTTTCATCGAACATCGGAACGGCGTTCTCAATAAAACTTCGCTCGAGGCAATTGCCGCCGCCCAAAGCCTGGGGTCTCAACTACAGCAGGCGCTCACCGCAGTCATCCTGGGACCCGAACCCAGCGCGCTGGCGCAGGAGATCGGTGGTTACGATCTGGCCAAAGTTGTCACGGCGACCAACGCCAAGCTCAACGACTACACTCCTGACGGGTACAGCGACGCAATGGAGCGGGTTGTTCGACAACTCGATCCGCAGCTCGTCGTTATGCCCCACACTTATCTCGTGCGCGACTTCGCTCCCAAACTCGCCGCACGCTTTGGCAAATCTCTAATTAGCGACTGCATCCGCGCGCAGGTCTCCGGCAATTCTATTACGTTCACGCGCCGGATTTTTCTCGGTAAGCTCGACGCCGACGTTGTTTCAGATGGTGCGGCGCCGGTTTTCGCTACGTTCCAGTCCGGAGCTTACAGACCGGATCAAGCAACGAAGGGAAGCGCGGCGGGAGAGGAAATGCCGGTTGACGTAGGTGAGATTCGCATGACGCCGGAAGCTCCATTCCAGGAAG
>JALYSR010000240.1 GCA_030854715.1 Acidobacteriota bacterium | reverse complement strand
AGATTCTTGCGCGGACACCTGCCGGACGGTGGGGGCAGCCGGAGGAAATTGCCGGAACCGCCGTGTACTTAGCCTCGCAGGCGTCGGACTTCGTTACTGGAACTACCATTCGCGTTGATGGTGGTTATGCGATCCGATGACAGGTGTCTGGACCTGTGGGGTCGTGGTGATCTGGCGTGAGGGTTAACAACAGCATGCAGCGGACGGACATTTAGCAAAGCTAATATCCTTCACGTCCTGAGCGCAAGGGCTGATGCCCGCGGACGGATATTGGAATGCTCGAGCATGTTCACAGAATGCAGGTTCGCGCAACACATTTTGCCTCGCGGAGTATCGGGGATACTGCTCGCAGACATGCGTACCCAAACGACCTGGCAAAGGCTTGGGCGAGTGTGAGTATTCGAGTTGTCGCGGCGCGAGTAATTTATTATATGAGGCCGTCACAACCTTTCTGAGACAACCATGCGACGTCGTTAAGGTTCCGAACTGTGCGACAAAGAAGGTTATGATTTCGCCCTGACTTAACCCCTTCGAGAAGGCACTGCTCTTCCCTCTGGACTACCCACGTGTCGTAATCGAGGCACAGCTCGGCCTTACGCGTGAGGTTTTCGGGCAGTTGGATTAGCTGACGCCAGGCCGCTGAGATCGCGGGCGTTGGACGCTTTAGTTGAAGATGGAAGCCCACACTATAATAAAACCCTACCGAAAAGGTCCGCTCGGCGCATTGATGGATGAATATGAGCGCGCGGCAATCGAACTCAAGCACTTAGTTGAGCAAATCTCTGAAGATGATTTCGTGCAGGTTATTGATTCGCAGACGAAGGATGATAACTGCCGCTCGGTACAAACGATCATGTCTCACGTAGTGAGTGCGGGGTACAGTTATGCTGATTACACTAGGGAGTTGTTTTCCATTCCATCAACTCGACCCTCGAAGAAACTACTTTCCCATCACGAGTCATTGGAGCAGTTTGATGTGATGCTCGGCTACACGGTTGAGTCTCTGGAGGGGAGGTGGGAGATGAGCGATGAAGAGATTATGGTTACGGTCATCAATTCCACATGGGGAGTGAGATACGACGTGGAGCAGTTACTGGAGCATGCCATCGTGCACATCCTGCGACACCGGCGACAGATCGAGAAATTTATCTGGCAGGGGATGATCACGGTAAAGCGCGGCGTCTAGCGTGATTTCAACCGAGGAATGGTTGATGAGTAGCGAGTTACAAGACTTATTTCGCGCAGACCAGGAAGAGCGGACGAATCATCCTGACTACGGCACACCGGAGTATCGGTCGTTGCGTGAACGGGATGCTGAACGTCGGAAACGTCTTGAAAGCATTGTTGAGTCTGGCGGGTTAAAAGAGCCTGAAGATTATTATCGTGCCGCATGGATACTCAATCATGGCGAGAGTGTGGGAGAGATTTGGCAGGCTCACGTCTTAGCGAAGGAGGCGGTCAAACTCAGACTACGTCGTGCGCGCTGGTTAGCTGCTGCGACATACGACAGATGGCTGATGTATCAAGGTAAGCCGCAGAAGTATGGAACGCAGATTGTGCCGGATGGAAAGCGGCAGCGTGTTTGGGATGTTGAGCCAGCGACTTCTGATGCCGAACGCGCGGAATGGGACGTGCCCTCGCTCGCAGAGATGACCAGGCGTGCCGAAGAGGTGACGCGCAAAAAAGCGATGCCGCCGATGGGTGACGCTCCTGACTGGCTCAAGGATGCGGTTCTCAGGTGGCGTGCTGAAGATGAAAAGCCTTCGACACCATGAAGCTGCTCCTCTACCTGGGATTCCTGGTTCTCGGTATTTTGTCTCTGCGCGGCTTGCGCTGGGCTTATATTATCTTCGTATTGCTGGACCTACTTTACTTCCCTGCTAGTGTGGGCTTCCGACTAAATCCGCAGCCGTGCGAACTCGCGTTCAATATACCCCTGGCTATTCACTCTCTGACCAACTACGCACCTATCGTCCCCTTCGCGTTGTTTTTCTTGATGACGAGTGCGCAACTCCGTATGTCCAACTGGCCGGCATTCGCCTGGGCGGCTATGGCAGGAATGATCATGGGGGTATTAGTGGAACTCGCCGAGGGCATCACTGGTAACGGACACTGTCGTTCGCGAGATCTGATTCCCAACGCCGTCGGTATTTTGCTTGGGTCCGCAATTGTCTTGCTCTCGAATAGAATCCGTAGAAGACCACAACCGACTTACGCTAAACTCCCACTTGCTTTACGGCGCAAAGCCCTTTACACTAATCTGTGCTTTTGCATAAGGCATGACTCGAAGCCCTTCTGGAGGTTGCCGAATGAGTGCTTCAACAATGAAAAAGCCCAGCGCCTGGCTTCCATTGGTAATGTCGTTCGCCGCCCTGGCCCTGGTGGTTGGTCACGTTGCCATATTCGGCGCTGCCCGTGAGGCTGATGAGGGCACCGCTGCCCATATCTGGCAGATACTCATGGCTGCACAGTTACCAATCGTGGCGTTCTTCGCAATCAAGTGGTTGCCGCGGACTCCAAAGCAGGCGCTGCTGGTACTGGCACTACAGGCTGGCGCCGGGCTCGCAGCACTTGCCCCCGTTTTCTTTCTCGGCCTTTAAGCCGCGAGGTCTGCCAGTACAGCGCGAAGTTTAACGCGCCGTTTCGACCGGCGCGCGGGTTGCTCGTTCTTCAAGTTGTCTGCTGGAATCGAGGTTGATGCTACTCGCGCGCGACCACTCAACCGTGCGGTGCTTTCCTGTTTTGTGACAAGGTGTAAATAGATGAAGCTATTGATTCTTGGCGGAACAAGATTTCTCGGTCGTCATTTGGTTGCGGCGGCTCTCGCACGCGGGCATGAGATCACGCTTTTCAATCGCGGTCAGCATTCCGGGAATCATCCGTCTGCGGCTTTAACGAGTGTCGAAACAATTCACGGAGATCGAAAAAACGATTTGGCTAAACTCCAGGGTCGCCGCTGGGACGCGGTTGTTGATACTTGCGGATATCTGCCGCATACCGTAACGGCATCAGCAGAAGTCTTGTCTCATTCGGTGGATCATTATGTTTTTATTTCCAGTGCTTCCGTATATGCAGACGTTAGTGTTTTCGATGTAGACGAAACTGCCCCGGTCGCTACGCTAACGAGCGAACAATTGGACCAGGCGAACGCAATTGATTCTTCAGGGCAAACCTCTGCCGTGACTTATGGAAAAATGTATGGTGGGTTAAAAGCTCTGTGTGAGCAGGCTGCTGAAGAAGTCATGCCCAACCGAGTGCTTAACATTCGTCCCGGTTTGATCGTTGGCCCTTATGATTATACCGACCGGTTTACTTATTGGGTTGTGCGAGTCGCTCGCGGCGGCGAAGTATTAGCTCCGGGTCGTCCTGACCGCTATCTTCAGCTTATTGATGTCCGGGACTTGGCTGAATGGACCGTGCGAATGATTGAACGCAAGGAAACGGGCGTCTATAACGCCAACGGTTTGCCTAACAACCTGACGATGAAGAGTGTGCTTGAAGAATGTAAAACGGTAAGCAATAGCGATGCTTCGTTTACCTGGGTCAGCGAAGAATTTCTGATGGAAGAGAGAGTCGCCCCATGGAGTGAAATGCCCCTTTGGATGCCGGAAGAAGGTGCGCCGCATTTGAAAGGTTTTATGTTCATCAATTGTGACAAGGCCATTGGTGCTGGTCTTACCTTTCGGCCTTTGAATGACACGATTAGAGATACCCTAAATTGGTACGAAGCACATAGAACTCAGAACTCAGTACTCAGCACTCAACTCTCAGCAGGTATTGACCCTGACAAAGAACAAAGGTTGCTGCGTAAATGGCACGAAACGTATTTCACGAGGCTTGGCATTCCCTAACAGAAAAGATGGATTTACCTCTGGAAGGTCTCCGTTGGTGCGGCTTCGGCTTTGCCGCCTGATGTGAGGCGGGGCTATGCCCCGCCGTGGAAGTGTGGTTTTTGCATTTGGGCTGCGCCCTGGGCTTGGGAATCTTACCGGTAAGTTGAGAAAAGATAAGAATTGGGTAGTATCATAATTCACTACCCACTCTTAAGAAGATTTTGACAACGGTTCAAAAAGGAGTATAAATTCAAGACTCAGAATTCATATCAAAAAGCTCCCTGACCCACTGTTGCAAGTGCCTCAGGTAATATCGCAAGCTGAAAGGGAGGAAAACGAATGCAACGCCACATCAGTTCCTTTACCAAACGTTCGCAGATCCTCCCATGCCTTGATTACCATCTCAATTGCCACGTTCCACATTGAGAGAAATAATAAGATTTACAAATGGGAAGGAACGGTTAAGGGCTCAGTCAAAGTGATACGCTAATCAGAATCCTTGCAGGTTGAATCGGCATCTTTAACAGGCCGAACTCTTGATGATTAGCGTCCTTTCATAGAACAAGTCATTCAACCCCATGCGTCGATAGGATCTATTCATCGGCGAGAGATAACAAACGTTTGCAGCGGACCGAAGCCAACGGGTCCCTGATACACACCCTGCACCACGCGGCTCACCCGGCCGCTGCGTGCGGCGTTAGGTCGTACGTGGAGAAACGAATGATCATAGAAAACTCGCTGGTGATTTGCGATCTTGAATCTCTAGATCTGTGGAGGCAGCAGTTGCGCAAGATTATGTCGTCGCGGAACCTGCCCGCTGTACAGTTTCAACTCCAGGAGTTTTCCTTCGAACAAAACCAAAGTTTCTCGGCGCTCGCAAGCAGTTTTCAGAAAGCGTGCGGTTGTGGGAGTGGCAGTTTCTTAATGAGTTTCACCGTCGTCGCGGTCGTTGTTTCCTATTTCGTATCAGGAAATCGTCTTTCCAACATCAATCTTCGGCATGTCCTCTCTTTTGTGGGTATCACCGTCCTTGCTGCACTCGCCGGCAAACTGCTGGGCTTGCTCTGGGCCAGGTGGCGATTGTTAAGACTTGCCGCCAGCGTGCACAACATGATCGTCAGAGCTACACGACGAACAGTTACTGAATCAATCTAAAAGGAGGCTGAAACATGGGGCGCGTCTGCAGAGAAACCTATGATAGGGTTGTAGCTAATTGCAACAATTTTCAGTGCACTAGCTTCACCAATTGCAACGGTATCCAGTGTAATAGCTTCACCAATTGCAACAGTATCCAGTGCACTAGTTTCACCGGTTGCTCCTGGTGGAACGTTCCGTGCAAGGTGGCTCGGGGGGTTTGCCTCGCGGCCGCAGCTGTCGCACGCGCCGCCTGCTGGGTTGCTCGGGCCGCCTGCGTCGCGGCCGCCGCTGTGGCTCAGGCTGCCTGCTGGGTTGCTCGGGCTGCCTGCGTCGCGGCCGCCGCTGTGGCTCGGGCAGCCTGCGTCGCAGCCGCAGCGGTCGCGCTGGCGGCTTGTGCGGTCGCGAACTTCGTGCTCGACGTGGTCGCGTTCATCGTCAATCTGATCCTCAGTATTCCGATTATCGGTGGCATCATCCGGACGGTTCTGAACTGGGTGACCGAGATTATCTGGCGGGCTGTCGGCTTAATCGACTTTGTGGCCTCTCTGGTCGGCATACGTCTGCGAAAGAAGATGTATTTCGGCGTCATCGTTCCTTCCGTGAATTCGATACCCATTGTTCCGGATGTCGACATCCAGCGTCAGGTCGATGCGGCGATCACCTTTTACGATAGCTCCTGCAACATTAATCTTATTTTTTCAGGGATCTGCCACACCGACATTTCGCCGCCAGACGGGGGCTTGAACTTCGCTTGCGATGCGGGCGGATTTTTCAACGATTGGTGGCTCGCCGGGTCGTACTTCGAGTTGGCGGCGGCGACGTGCAAGTTCGAAGACGGCTTTCGGCGTGTGATCGGCCTAGGTGCCGAGATCATCGTGTTCATCGTTCAGGATGTAACCACACCTAACACCAACGGCTGCAGCTTCGCTTCGACCCACAACTACGTTGTCATTGAAGCCAAGCCAACCGATCAGGCATTCGTTGCGGCCCACGAGATGGGACATGCGTGCTGGTTGTCTCACGATGGCGACCCCGCCAACCTGATGAATCCGGTCACACCGGCGGCAGGCCCTATACTCACGAACTTCCAGATTGCGCTGGTTCGTTGGAGCAAACACTGTGTCTATTTCTAGCTTGACAAGGAGATGAATCAAATGAAACCCGAAATGAATGACACCGGCGATCGGCCACAAGTCGGCTGCAATGTCAATTCAACGTTTAACTTTACGGTGGGCGGATTTGCACTTGCTGCCGCGCTGCTGATCGGCTATTTAGCATATGTGTATTGGTGGAAGTGACGCGATAAGCGCCCGGCTCTTTGCGCGCGTTCCAGTCTTTTTCCGTTTCGCTTGGATGCTGGTTGCGTGCCGCAGTTTAAGCGCCGCGTTGGACGAAGCTAGTGCGATGAGTCTCGGATCGCGGGAGAGTGACTGTTGGTAATGGCAGTTTCGCAGGGCGTGAGTTAGACGTAGAAAAGTTGTCCAAACTTCAACCGCCTAACTCACGCTTACCTTGGCTAAAATGTAAGGCGGTGCGCCGTGGCCGCGAAACAACCCGCAAAGATTACGTTGCCGCCCGGTTCGATTCCTTCAAATGTGCCGTTTTCGGTGAACGAATTTCCGTCTCGACTGAGCGTCAAATTTGATCTTTGCTTGATGGTCAACTGAAAAGTTCCGGCCGGGTCAAATGCATAGTGCAAATTGAGGTAGGTGTAATTTCGCCCCGAAGTGCGTTTCCAAATGCCGCCGCCGGTGGTTCGATACCGATCTAGCGAAAGGGTATCTTCTTCGTACATCGTTCCGCCTTGATTAAACGTATACGCCACATTAATTATCGAACCAGGCGCGCCGGTTTGACAGTCAACGAAAGCAGGAACTGCGATCTGTTGCCAAACGCCTACCAAAGCGTTGCCTTCTTCATCTGTGGACGATACGTTTGATTGATTGTCGGTTTTATTTTGAGCAAACGCCATAGACGGCACGATTGCCAAAGCGAGCATCATTGCCAATGCCATGACGAATCTTTGGGTTAAGGTTCTCGTCTTCATTTCTTTGCCTCCAGTAATTTCTGCTATGTCGCTGTGTTGCTTTGGCAAATCGGCTAATATGAATTAGCCTAGTCGCCAAGCATTCGAGATTGACGCTTAAGCCTTGCTCCAATCCGCGGCGGACAATACTCGAAGAAAACGGACAAGTCTTAAAGAAGACCTAAAGAAGTTAGAAAGTTTTTCCGAAGAGCTTTCCAAAGAAGGCTAAAGACCGCAGTGAATCCCAAAACAACCTGTGTTTACGCATTCCTCGCTTTCCGCATTGAAGTACGGGAGCGTCAATTGTTGCGGGACGGACAGCCCGTGCCCTTACCGCCGAAAGTGTTTGACGTCTTGCTCGTGCTGGTGGAAAACAGTGGTCACATCGTCGGGAAAGACGAACTGATGAAAAAGGTCTGGAGCGATACCTTTGTCGAAGAAGCCAATCTCACGGTGAACATCTCGGCCTTGAGAAAGGTCTTGAACGAAGATTCTCATGAACCGCAGTTCATCGAAACGATTCCCAAACGCGGCTACCGGTTTATCGCCCCGGTAACTGAACTCCAGGATGAAATCATCCAACCGGTTGCGAAACAACACACTCAAGCTGAAACGAATTTCCCGATTGCCGCCAGGCACTACGAGACGCAACGATCCGGCAATGTGGTTACACTTGCAAAATGGCAGCGCGACGAAAGTGAGAATACGACGGCGAGCGATGTTGACGAGGCAGAGCAAGAGCGCAACGACAGGGAAACACAACATCGCGAAAGAGAAATCGTGCCTCATGGTTCATGGAAATTGCTCGATGCCGTCAAACAAAACAAGCGGCTCGCGTTTCTTGTATTCGCTTTTCTCACCATTGTTGTCGCAGTCTTCGCTTCGTCCCGCTGGTCTAATGGTCATCGCCAACCGGTCAATGCCGCTGTCGCTTCACCGATTGATTCGATTGCCGTCCTGCCGTTTCAAAACGCCGCCCGGGACGCGAATGCCGCATATCTTTCGGACGGCATTACCGAGAGTCTGATAAATCGCTTGTCGCGGTTGTCGAATTTGAGGGTGATGTCGCGCAGTTCGGTTTTTCGTTCGAGCAACGTGCGATCCTTTTGCCAGAGATTACATGGCGGTTCACTTTTGACGGTCTCCGCGGTGACCCTCGCTACGCCGACCTCGTGCGCCGCATGGGCCTCACGCCGTGAGGAAAAATACAATTCATTCGAGCGGAGGCGAGAGAACATGTTTGTCATGTTTTCTTGTTCCTTCTGGAATCAGTCTCAACTTAGAAGAGGTCTGCCGCAAAAAGGTAATGAGCCATGTTGAATCGTTCCATTAAACTCTTACTCGTTCTTAACGTATTCGCACTTTGGGCCATCGCGCTTCGCCCTTTGTTCATTCTCGCTCCGGTGCGAGCCCAATCGGATGCGATGCAATCACCAAAAGATGACCGGGAATTAAGACGTCTGTGCGAGGAAGATCAATCCGACCGTACCCCTCCCAAAGGGAAATCTATTGATGTGGCCCGCCTGGGCCCGCGCGACAAAGCGCGGTTAGAACAGGTGAAGAAACTCTACACGCAAAACCTCTTAAAGACCGCTAATGATTATGACTGCGCCGCTACAGTTCTTCTGCATGGACAAGAGCCGGAGGATTTTTTGCTGGCGCATGAATTCTGGGTTGTTGCCGTCAGCAAGGGCAAGAATGATCCGGACACTCTGTCCCTGGTCGCAGCCAGTGAAGATCGGTTCTTGATGAACATTCGACGTCCACAGCGATTTGGGACTCAGCTTCGATCAGAGGGCAACGGACCTATCAGGTTATATCCAATAGATGGAGGTGTGAGTGATGAGCTGCGGCGTTTAATGATCGGTCACACTTTGGCGGAAATCAAAGCGCGCGAGATTGAAATGAATAAGAAATGATGTAGTTCTCAGAAATCTAACTGAGCTGCAAAGAATGAAAAACGGAAACCTAATGAAACAATTTCTCATGTCTGTATTGGTGGTCTTCCTCATGTGCTTTGTTGGGTATGGTCAGGCGCTGGATAAAAAGTCGAAAGGAATAAGCAAACCTGAGCAACAGGTTATGGCATTGAATCGTGCCTGGGCTGATGCAATAACCAAAGGAGATGCGGCAGCGCTTGACCGACTCTTTGCTGATGACATGATTGTGACCAGCGGTAGTGGAGCAATCAGAGACAAGGCGGGTGAAATTAAAGACGCGGCCGGCGCTCCCGATCCTGATTTCGTCTGGACACGTCCGTTTACCACTGAAGATGTGCGAGTAAAAATCTATAGAGACGCAGCGGCTGTCACGGGTCTCGCGAAATGGGCATTCAAGTATAAGGGTCAGGAGGTTAATCAGGAGCGTCGCTTTACTCAATTGTATGTGAAGCAGCACGGACAATGGAGAATTGTGGCTCAGCAAGTGAGTTCTAATCTGTATAAGAAGCCCCAGACCTCTCCGTAATAATTCCTAATTTTGCAGACGGAAGCCTTCCACATAAGTTGCGAGACCTCAACAATTATCCACCGATAAAGGACCATATGAAGGATCTAACGATTGAGCTTGAAAATCGCCCGGGTGCCTTGGCTGAAATGGGCGATGCCCTGGGCCGCGCCGGAGTAAGCATCGAAGGCGGGGGTGCCTTTGTTGTGAACGATCGCGGTGTCGCCCACTTTCTTTTCGCCGACGGAGCCGCCGCTCGCAGCGCTCTTCAAGCGGCCGGCATCCGCGTTTTGGCAGAGCGCGACGTGCTCGTCCAACGATTGAACCAGGCTGAACCCGGCCAGCTCGGCAGGATTTCAAGACTGATGGCTGAGGCCGGCGTCAACATCGAGATTCTCTACAGCGACCACGATCATCAGCTGATTCTCGTCGTCGACGACCTCGCCAAAGGGCGAGCAGTTTCTGAAGCCTGGACCCGCGAACACCCTAGTAACTGATGCAGCCCCATGCCAGAAAATCCTTCGGGCTGCTTTGTTGAAGGTACTAAATAAAAAGGGCCCTGAACAAATCAGCGCCCTTTCTTTATTCGTCGCCAGCAAGCGCCGAACAGCGTGGCGTTACATAAACTACCTGGGCAACAGACTGCACTGATTCGGCATGTTGCCCCCGAACTGGAAGTTTGAACCGACTACAACTGGCTGATCGGAAGTGACCTTGACGGTGAACACTACATTAGTAACCCCATCGAACCCCGGGCCGCTAGTCGTGGGCATGACCCAATCTACGTCCCTCGTGTGAGCTGCGAGGAGAGGTACCGTTGTGGCACCGGCTTCACCCGGGTAGGTTCTGGCCGGACTTGATCCAGGAATGGGGTGGCCGGTCAGATTGTTACCATCTCTATCCAAAATGTTCACAGCAACATTTGCAGTGGTCGAACTCCCATTAAAGACATACAAATCAGACCTGGGACCACCACCGCCGTTCGGAAAATTCGCCGGGGTGCAGATCCAAACAAAAGGAGCTCCGCCCCCTCCGCCCGGCGGACCCGCTGGACCCGGAGGGCCCGGAGGACCCTGACATGCGACGAGCGACAGTAGTAAACAGAACAGGAAAGGAGCGATAAGTTTTTTCATTTTAGTTTCCCTTTTTCACTTTTCGAAAATTGAGTTTTAGCGCCTGACGCTGCTTTCACGCATCGATACGCCTGGTCGCCTGCGGTATGCAAATCAAGATACTAATGTGCGGGCGAAATCTAGGTGACAGTTATTGGGTTGTCAAGATTTTCGATGAGCGTGTCCTCGAATCGGCCGTACGAGATGCGTCGCCCGCGCGGGCTGGTTGTGTACCAGCCCCAGTGTGGTAGTCTTTTATTTTCAAGTTAACACCTCGCCACTGACGCGCCCCGTCGTATGCAACAAACCCGCCGTATGATTCAATTCGAGAGGAACAGCGATGAAAAAAAATCCGACTTAGCATCATCGTCCTGCTTGGTCTTGCAATCAGTTGCGCAAAACATGCCGCCCAGTCACCCAGAACAATCAGCCAGGCAGTGAATCGCAACCGCACGCATCTGCTGCCACGACTAGTCCGGGCACTGTTGCAGAGAAATCTTCAGGGGAACGCGGCACGCCCGCCGAAGCGAAGGCCATGCTTGAGAAGGCGGTGGCCCATTACCAGGAGGTGGGACGGGTACAGGCGCTGGCGGATTTCAACGCGAGGAAGGCGCCCTTCTTTGATCGCGATCTTTACGTCTTCTGCATCGGTCCCAACCACATCATTACTGCGAACGGCGGCTATCCGCAATATGTCGGCGGAGCGCCCGACGTGTTGCGAGACGCCGAAGGCAAGCCTGTGGCCAAGGCAATTCTGGATGCGGTATCAGACAAAGATGAAGGCTCGGTCCAATACAGGTGGCTCAACCCCGGCCTCCCACAAGATCGAGCCCAAGATCAGTTTTGTGCACAAATTAACCGAGGATGTCTGCGGCGTTGGGGCTTACAATCCGCAATAGTTTGAAGGCAACAGATTTCTGTCAGCAGCCACAGGCTTGAGCGATGACCAGGCGCGCCCACAGGAGGCTCAGTCAGGAGCGATGCTGTTCTAGATTCCCTTTGGAAAATATTCACACCAGCGACGCTCAACTAAAGCGGCAATGTCATCGCGAACGATCAACTCTTTGGGAAAGCCGGGCTTGGTACGCGCGTCGATCACTATCGGTGCAGTGTAGGCGAGATGATGCCGGATGACTTGAGTCTTAGCGGCGTAAATGTCGCTGGCAGGTTCGAAGCGAGTCCAGGTAGACCAGAGAAAATCCGCATTCGAACGGGCCACAGTAGCGTTGTCATGCAGCACAACCAACGGCCACTCAGCAAATGCCGGTTCTTTTGCCAAGCGGGCCGCTTGTTCAGGATCTTCCTGGTACGTTTTTCCCCCAACAACCAGACAGCCAGCACAAAAAACTTCCGCTGCGAAAACCGCTGACGGCAGTTCTCCTCGAAACTCGCGCGGAAGCTCACGCCTCGCTTCTCCCAGCCCCAACATGATCGCCTTGCTTCCTTCATTCACCTTTCCGCTGGTGTAGTCAAGCGTGTCCATTGAAACATTCGCAAAGATGAAGAGGTCTGTTTCCGGATTACAACGAGCTAACACGTGCTCGAGCAGCCTGGGAAAATCGTGAAGGTCCTGCGGCGTGTCTGTAAGCAGCAAAAACTTCGTCAACGAAAGCTGGCCCTCGCCGAGAATGCGGAATCCCGAAACGAGCGCTTCCCTGCCGTAACGCTCACGCACCACTGCCGCCGCCAGCGAATGAAAACCTGTTTCACCATAGCTCCAGAGATCGCGAACACCGGGCATCACTAAGGGAAACAATGGCGACAACAACTGCTGTAGATAGTCGCCGATGAAAAAATCCTCCTGGCGAGGCTTTCCTACTACTGTCGCCGGGTAGATCGCATCGCGACGATGAAAAACCGCGTCCACTTCGAACACTGGATAGTCGTGCTGCAACGAATAGTAGCCGTAGTGATCGCCGAACGGTCCTTCCGGGCGAAGATTGTTCGGGCGCGCTTGTCCGACCAGGGCAAACTCCGCTTCAGCCGCCAATCGATGTGGGCCACCGAGCGGATTTTTAGTCATCTTCAATTTTTCGCCCGCGAGCAAAGAAGCCAGCACTAGCTCGGGAACGTCTTCCGGCAATGGAGCAATGGCGGCCAGGATTAGCGCGGGTGGGCCACCAAGAAATACAGTAATCGGCAGCGGTTGGCCCAATCGCTCTGCTTCCGCGTAGTGAAATCCGCCGCCTTTCTGAATCTGCCAATGAAGTCCCGTGGTTTGCCGGTCGTAGACCTGCATCCGATAGATGCCAAGGTTGTGTTTTTTCGTTACCGGATTTTCCGTGTAGACCAGGGGCAGCGTAATGAATGGACCACCGTCCTCCTGCCAGGTAGTTAATACCGGCAACTGATCGAGGCGGGTGGGTTGGTCTCGCACCTGGAGAACCGGCGCGCGAGTAGTGTTTTTGGTTCCCAGCCGCAATACCTCGGAACCAAGCGAACGATGTTTCCATAACTCCGTCGGCCGTGGTGGCAGCAACAGGTCGGCAACCTGTGCTAACTCACGAACGAGAGCTTCCGGCTTTGAACCGAAAGCCAGCTCAATTCGTCGTTGGGTTCCGAAAAGATTGGTGACGACCGGGTGGCGACTTCCCTTGACTCGTTCGAACAGTAAGGCAGGTCCGCCACGTTCGATAACTCGACGGTGAATCTCCGCAACCTCGAGGTAGGGATCAACCTCTCCTTCGATGGTGACGATCTCATTTTCGCGGGTTAGTAGATCAAGAAATGTGCGGAGGTTGGGATGCATTAGCTGAGGAGGAGTATAACCCGACGATGAGCGACCGGCGGAAGGAATTTAATACGCCGAAGGCGTTACATAACTTAGCCCAGGGTATCACCCTGGGTTAGAGATCAATTTAATTCTTTCCACGCTGAAGGCATTGAATAACACAAATTATTGAACGCCTTCAGGGTAAAAACGATCGCTGGAATCCTTTCCTAGGGTGTTACCCTGGGCTAAGTTACGTAACGCCTTCGGCGTAAAAAACCAAGGCCGACGAGACGCGCTCCCTAACGGTCGGAATACTGCCCCGTTAGGATCCTCGTTGGTCTCAGGCTTTCTTCCGGCGCAGGAGTCGAGTGTTAAGATCGAGTTCCGCAACTGGTATCACTTCAATCTGGCTGTACTGCTTGCTCAACTCCGGCAGGAACTCCTTGGCGTTTCCAACAATAACTATATTCGTTTCTTTTGCACCCAACCGTGCGCCGGCAAAGCGCTGTAGGTCGCTGGCGGTAATAGTCTGCACATTTCCGATGTAACGGTTGATTTCGTCGAAGCTGATGCCATAAAGGGCCAGTGATCCAACCTGATTCACCAGGCCGGCGGCGGTTTCCAGGTTCCGCGCAAAATTTCCGATAACCACTGCTTTGCGCGGGATCATTTCTGTGTCCGGCACCGGCTCGGTTGAGAGTCGCGTGATTTCGTGCATTAGCAACTCTGCAACTTGAGCTGCCGACTGGTTCTTCGTCTGCGCAGATGCCGAAAAGGGTCCAACGTCGCGACGCGCATCGAGCGAACTTCCCGCGCCGTAACTCAGTCCTCGTTTGATCCTGATCTCCTGGTTGAGCCGGCCCGAGTAGCCGCTAAGGACCGAGTTTGCAACTATGCCGCTAAAGTAATCAGGATCCTTGCGGTTGATTCCCGGTCGTGCTACCAGCACAGCCGCCTGACCAGCGTCCGGCTTATCAATAACGATGACACGCGGTTGGACGGGACTCGCAAGCTTCACCGTTGTCACTGGCGGCAAAGGATCTGCTGGTTTCTTCCAGTCGCCGAAATACTGTTGGGCCAGACCAAATGCTGTCGCGGCTTTAATGTCGCCTCCCATCACCAGAATGGCATTGTCCGGGCGGTAATACCGGCCGTGATATTGAACAATATCATTGCGAGTGATCCGCGCGATCGATTCCGGTGTTCCACTAAGCGGCTTGCCATAGGGCGCATCACCAAAAACGATTCTTGCGGCCACATAGCGCGCAATCGAACCCGGCTCGCCTAGTTCCACTACCAAATCATCCAGCGTTTGCTGCCGCAACCGCTCAATCTCGTCTTCCTTAAACGTGGGCCGGCGCACAATGTCCGACAAGATCTCCAGGGCTGGACCGATCTTCGAAGACATCACATTGACGCCGACTCGCGACGCATCCCAACGCGCGGACGAATCAAGCGCGCCACCGAGCGCTTCTATCGCTTCCGCAATCTGCGTTGCAGTGCGCTTCTCAGTTCCCTTCGTCAATAAATCAGCCGTCATGTTGCTTAGGCCGGCGAGTTCCACGGGATCGACTTCACCGCCGTTCTTGATTAGCAGTTGAGCAGCGACAAGCGGCGCGCCGGGCCGGTCTATAACAATGACGCGCAGCCCATTCGCCAACGTTTTTTCTACCGGCTTGGGAAACTGAACGGAACGCGGCGGCGCCGGCGGAGGCGGAGTGGCTTGCGGCGTTTGCGCCCGCACCATCGAAGGAATGAACAAACACAACATTAGTAACATCAGGGACGAACCCGAACGCGCCCGCGATGCGATTGTTAGTTTGAAGGTCTTCATCTTCCCTGCCCTCCCTCCTGATTTTGACGATCGTTTTTGGCGCCGGTCGCATTTGGCTTCGCCGGCTCGGGAAGGTAATAGATCACTAAACGATTGGCATCCGTGAAATACTTCTTCATCACTCGCTGCACGTCCGCGGCGGTCACTGCCTGAAGTTTGGCCAAATCCGTATTCACGCGATTCGGATCCCCGAGCAGCACGGCTGACGAACCCAGCGCCAGCGCTTTACCGTTGCTGGTCTCTCTCTGGCGAAGCTCGTTTGTGACAAGTTGATTTTTGGCCTTATCGAGTTCCGCCTGCGATACGGGCGCATCCTGAATCTTTTTGATTTCCGCCAGTAGCGCGCGCTCCCCTTCCTCCGGCTTCTTACCGCTTGCCAAAACAACATTGAAGGAAAAAACGCCTGCATCCTCGCGGAGATCGGGAGTCGCATCGGCGCTTTGAGCCACCTGCTGTTCGTAAATAAGAGATCGATATAGCCGCGACGATTCGCCTTGCGCCAGAATCGTCGCCGCCACGCGCAACGGCTCGGCATCAGGATTCTTCTCCGGTGGAGTCAGGTATGTGAAAGCAATCGCCGGCAGGGGAACGTTTGCAGCGTAATGGGTAATGCGCCGTTCGACGGTACGGTCCGGCTCTTTGGTGGTCACGCGCGGCAGTGGAATCGCGGGCTTGGCGATGGGCGCCAAATACTTATTGACCCAAAGGTCGAGCTGCTTAGGATCGAAATCTCCAACCACGACCAGCGTCGCATTATCCGGCCGATAGAAGGTGCTGTGAAACGCTCGCACGTTTTCGAGTGAAGCGGCATCAAGATCTTCGATGCTGCCGATGGTTGGCCTCTTGTAGGGGTGCGTAGTAAATGACTGTTGCTCGATCAAATATTCCAGCATTCCATACGGCGGCGCCAGATAGCTTTGGCGATACTCCTCCTCGACCACGCTTCGTTCAGATTTGAAGTTGGGTTCATCAACGGTCAGACCGGAGAGCCGGTCAGCTTCGGCCCAAAGCAGAGTCTCCAGGTAGTTCGACGGCACAACTTCGTAGTAAACCGTCACGTCCGGATTAGTGAAGGCGTTATTAAAGCCGCCAACGTCCTCGGTCAACCGGTCCATCATCTCTGACTTCATGTTCTTTGTGGCCTTGAACATGATGTGTTCGAAAAGATGCGCGAAGCCGCTGCGCCCGGAGGGATCGTCTTTGGAACCGACGTGATACCAAACCTGGATGGCTACTGTGGGGCTCGCATGGTCCACCGCGCTCAACACTCGCAGGCCGTTTGCCAGGGTCTTCTGCTGAAACTTAATCGGTGGCATTGAGACCTGGGCCACCGAGTTTCGGGTGAACGCCGGGCAAATCATAAGAAAACCCGCGAGGACTAGTAGAGCTCCAACTTTTCGCTGCTTCATATAGTGACTCCAAATATATTTGGGGAGCGGACCTGATAGCTTGGGGTTTCGACGATCAAGTCGGGTGTTGTTGTTGCTTGATGTAATATTACGAGTGGCACTGCTGGGGCGAATAATGGATCCAGATAAATGGATCCAGTTCAATCCATGTCCAGGGGATTTCGGTATGGTTTGTCCTTATCTTTCTCGGCCCGCTTGATGGCGTCCTGAAATTTTTCTTCAAGGATACGGTCGCGATCCCTCATTGAGTTGAGCTCCTGCGCGAAAATTTGCTCGCGCACCTGCTTCTGCTTGTCCAATCCCTTCACCATCTCGTCGAAGGAAGCGAGCGGCCGGCTTTTTTCGTCGTGAGAAATAAGCGCCCCGGTGTGCGAATCGATGGTCAAGGTCGCTTCGCAGCAAGGACAGATAATGGTGAACCTGTTGGTGTCTGCCATGACCGCTCTCGGACTAACTACCGCCAACTAATTACGGGGCCAGTATAACATTTATGACGTGAAACACTGACTATGCGGATTTGTAGGCACTGAAGGCAACTTGAGTCCAATAGTCGATTGAGATAGTTATAGTTGCGGTCCCATGAGGTCAGCCGGCACACGGTGCAAACCTGGTTCGCTCTACTTATCAAGCTGACCCACCACCACCTCCGCGTCATAAACATTGACATTGACCATGAATTCCACTAGAAGCACCGTTCTGAATTCGTCAGAGGCCTGTCACGGGATGGATTTATTCCACGTACGGCTCGTTTTTAGGCTAATATTTCCGGTCACACTAAGCTGCAGCCCAGATAGTCAATTCGCTCGCAAGGAGTAGCAACAAATGAATCAGAGTTTCATGGCACTCGCGCTTCAGGGGACCACTTCCGACTCTTATACGTGGATTATTATTGCTGTTGTCCTCGTGGTCCTGTTTCTGATCGTCGCGATCGTAGTTATTGGCCTGACGATCTTCTTCGTCATGCGCAGGCGAAGTAAAGCGCAAAAGGTTCCCGCCACGTCTGCAATGGGGCCAAGTGATACGGCCTATGCCGGGATGTCACAACGTTCGCCGGAGATTACTCCGGTGCCTGAGCCTTCAGCGGCGGCCCTCGAAGCTGCAGCGGTCACAGATTCTCCTCCGCCGGCGCTGGACGCGACCGGACTTCCCCAGAATTTTTCTGAAGCCGCTTCTGCGCCTGACACCGCGTTATTTGATCCAACGCGAACGGTAGCGATTGTTCGAGAGGAGACGGTGACAGTCGACTACGGGCGAATAAAGTTCACTTCGGGAGCTTTGGCGGGCGAGGAATTTGCGGTTGACCCTGAAGGGGCTTACATAGGTCGTGAAAGCACTCTTTCGCAAATCGTAGTTTCGGATCCGCGTATCTCGAAACGTCACCTGTGGATTGGTGTGCGGGACGGCGCCGTCAAGATTGAGGATCAGGATTCCCGCAATGGAACGTTTCTAAACGATCCTAAGTCGGAGCGCGTTAAAGAGGCCACGCTAAATTCCGGCGACACGGTAATCCTGGGTGAGTCCGACGTCGCCCGATTTGAGTATCACTTGTGACCCTCCAGAGTGCTGGCCTCACCACCCACGACGCGCCAAGTCTAGAGTCCTCGAGAAAAAGCTGGGTTAAGAAAAGCGCGCGATGAGGTTGAGTTCACCAAAGAATGCGGAGCCGCGCTGGCCGGCACTCATTGCGCTACTGGGAGCCGGTGGCTTGTATGCAGCGCTGCCATCTTCATTGCTGGTAGGTGGCCCACGCTGGCTACTTACAGTGTTAGTGCTCGTGTTACTGGTCCCAGCAGAAATTTCACATCATCTCGGCAATCATTCCCTCAACCAGGTCATCGGTTACATCCTCAACAGTTTGATAACTCTGGCGATGATTGTGTCGCTCGCTCTGCTAATCGATGCCATACCTGAGCACCGAGTGAGTCCGCCCGACTTACTGCGTTCTGCGGCCGCTCTCTGGGTGACCAACATCTTAATATTCGCCTCCTGGTACTGGCGCCTGGACGCTGGCGGGCCGCACGCGCGGGCCCGAACGCCAGGTCATACAGACGGCGCCTTCCTGTTTCCGCAGATGACCATGGATCCCGAAGCTAAGATTGCGGCGGGCGAGCACGAGTGGGAGCCAAACTTTGTTGATTACCTGTTCCTGGCATTTAACACGAGCACTGCCTTATCGCCGACAGACGTGCCCGTGTTGTCACGTTGGTCAAAAGTGCTGATGATGATTCAAGCACTGATTTCTCTGATGGTTATTGTCCTGTTAGCGGCCCGCGCTGTGAATATCCTCTAAGTCTCTTTCGCGGTCGTCATACATTCACGATTTAGGCTCCCGCCGGTTCCAATTCGGGCAACGACTCAAAATGCAGAATCGTCTTTGTGCCATCCTCGTCTTCGATCAGGAGTGCATCTTCGCGCACATCAGGGCGACGGGGATCGAACCCGCAACATCCAGCTTGGGAATCTAAATCACCGCCCCTTTATTTTCAATACTTACAAAACCGCTGAAGAAAAATCAACGTGCATGCAACGCATACCGTGCATGCATTGCCCGATTTGCGCATAGCTGGGGGACGTTTGGGGGACGGTTTTCCGACGGCAAGAAATTGGCTCACAACGTTTGTCGACTTCCACACTCACAAACGTGAAATTATCTTCTGCTGGCGAACTTGGACAGCGAGAAGAGATTCTTGCGCAGCTTGTCGCCTTCTTTCGTCAGCGTGTAATCGACACGCGGAGGTGTTTCGACGAACGTTTGGCGATGGACTAGTCCGGCTTGTTCAAGTTCAGCGAGCCTGATTGTGAGAGTGGATGTGCTCATGTCGTCCAGCTCGCTTCTGATTTCTTTGAAGCGGACGCGGCCCCGCTCGCCTATCAGGAAGAGCATTCGTAGCGCATACCTGCGACCGATAATTTGCACTAACCCTGTAGCCGAACAGAAACAATCCTGGCCGCCATTGCTCGCGCGATCTACGCAGCCGCAGGCGTTCTCTTCGGGCACACTTAAAATTGGCAGGCCCATATCTTTTACTTTAATCGGAGTTCGCCATTTCCGACGCGCAGCTTCATCAGTTTAGCGAACTTTATTGCGGCTCCTGGGCGGCGAAAAAGTGTTTACACGCACCCTCGATTGAATCTGGGTCATGGCAATCGCAGTCAGGCTCGTCACACTCAAAGTGACCGGGCTTCAGCATCTCTTCAAACTCATCCGCAAAACGACGGCCACCCTCTTTCTTACCCTGGGCGGTCAACGTGTATTTTTCGCCGCTCACCCGTTCAAGCAGCCCGGTAGTAACCATTTGATCGAGGTTCTCTTCCAGGACATCAGCACCGGCGCTCAGGAACTTACGCAGATCGGCGAGGGTAAATTCCTGACCGAAGCCCTCGCCCGCCATCCAGTACATCACCTGCAAAACCTCGTCGCGCCAGTAGACGCTGCCGACCGCATCCGGCTGATTGTCCATCTCACGTTCCGCCATAGCTTCACACTCTCTAGTAA
>JALYSR010000236.1 GCA_030854715.1 Acidobacteriota bacterium | reverse complement strand
CCTTTTTTGAGGAGCCCACCTACCTCTTTTGTCTAAACGTCCCAATGTGGGAAAGGTTCCAATATGAGATCAGGCTGCGCGGGTTCTCGGGACTCGACGTTGACGAGCGACTTGCTCGAGCCAGCGCTGGGCCTCTTCATACTTGGCAAACCGTCGTTCATCGAGACGAAATGCCGCAGTGTGGTAATACCGGCGTCCGTTGATCATCCGCGCGGCATGCTTTATGTGAAGCATTTCGTGATAAAGGATGTATTCAACGAACCACTCGGGCACCTGGGCCGAGTCAAGCGATTTGCTAATCGTGATTGTCTCGTAAACCCTGTCGTGATGGCCGAGGATGCTGCGCGTTTTTCTTTGAGACCAGGTTATCGTCGGCTTTTCAAGACTGGAATCGAAATACCTGCGATTTAGTTTAGAGAACATCTTCTCAAGGTCGTAAACATTCCCCTGTGCGCTGGAGACCATTTTTCGACCGCGCCGCCGTCGGGCTATGTCGGAAGAACGCATTACTTCGGGAGTGAGCGAATAGTCGAGATAAACTCGGTCGTGAACCTCCGGGACCTTTTTGCCCAGCAGTCTGGCTACCAGCACGAAGGCGAGAGCACGCATGGCTTCGGGCGGACAATCCCTGGCGATGTCTGACAAACGGACGTAGACGTGACCCGACCGCACCCTAATCGTATGGCGTAAACCTGCGTAAGGATAGAATCGCACGTCGATTCCCGGCACGCCCCGGTTGCTGCCGAGGTGGTGAAAAGCGTCAATGAAAAACTGCTTCACCTCGTTCATTGCCCACTACTCCTGAGACTCACTTCAACTTTTCGCGGTTCAAAACTTAATCCCGATGCTGGAAGAGGCAGGAACCATCTGACTCTCGCTCCTCCTTCGACCCGAGGGGCTTTGGGTACTGAAAGCTGGAGACTGTGCTCATCTTAAAGAGAACCCTTGCCGAGCGTCAATTGATTCCGGGCAGGACCCAAAAAGCCCAGCAAAACGCCTAATTTCACTCCTGAAAGCAGTGTCCGCCCGATTCGATAATCTTCAATTGGATTCTCCATAAGAGCCAATCACTGGAGCCGGGTTAAAGTCGAAATCGGAGCAACCGACCTTGTCAGGAAGTTGTTCCGCTAAATCTTTTCGAAAGATGGAATTAACCAGGCGGTCTGTGGCCCCAAAATGCTGAACCAAATGTTTGCAGCGTGGCAAACGATTCTCTATACTGCGGTAAGGTGCTATTTGGCTCCCCTGGCAGCGCTTTTCGAAGTTCGTTCGTCATAAAAACCGAAGTTCGTTCAGAAGAAGCTCTTTTCCGACTATTGATGCCCCGTCGCAACTCAACTCTGCAAGCCCCAGAAAAGAACCAGGGTCCCCAGCCGGGCAGCCGGACAGGGGTGTCGGACATCCTTGGCGCCCGGTCTCAAGCCGTGCTCGCCGCCGTCATCAAGGAACATCTGGTAACAGGGGATGCGGTGGGTTCGCTCGTTCTTGCGGATCGTTTCCGTAACAGCCCTGGCTGGAGCTCAGCGACTATTAGAAATGTCATGGGCGAGTTGGAAGAAGCGGGGTTGGTAGAACAACCACATACCTCAGCCGGTCGCGTGCCCACCGACAAAGGTTATCGTTATTACGTTGATAACATTCTGGAAGAGGCCCCGCTCTCTCGCGCTGACTTGCGGGCCATCGATCGAGTTTTCACCACCAGCGTGATGAACTCTGCCACCTCGTCTGAGCGCATCATGGAACAGATGTCCCACGCGCTTTCAGAACTTTCTGAGAATGTCGGAATAGTAGTCTCCCCGTCGCTCGCCGAGAACCGCCTGTATCACGTTGAATTCGTTCAACTGTCAGATAAGCGAATTCTCGTGGTTTTGGTTACTGCCTCAAACACTATTCACAACAAGATTATCCGGCTGGAAGACAATATTACTCAGGACGAGCTGGAGAAGACTGCACGCTATTTGAATACCGAGTACAGCGGCAAGAGTCTGATTGCGATTCGAGCGGAAATTCTGGAGCTCATGAGCGAAGAGAAGGCCCTGTACGATCGGCTGTTGCGAAACGCGATTTTGCTTTGTGATATGAGCCTGGAAGGCGAAGAATCAAGCAACGGAGACGTTTACGTTGATGGGGCCTCAAATATTCTCAGTAAACCTGATTTTCTCGATGTTGACAGAATGCGCGAGTTGTTTCGCACCTTTGAAGAGAAGTCTCGGTTGATCAAGATTCTGAATGAGTGCGTCTCACGCGACCAGTGTTCAACCACCAGCGACGTTCAAGTTCTAATAGGCCGCGAGCACCATATCTCCTCAATGCGCAATTGTGCGCTAATCACGGCGCCCTACAGGGTGGGTTCAAACGAACACCTCGGCACGCTTGGGGTGGTGGGACCGATGAGGATTGAGTATTCCCGCATTATGGCTATGGTAAACTACATGGCGCGGCTCATTGAACGCCGGCTCGACGAAGAAGCGCGTGTTTGAGGTCTTACCAAAAGTTCCGAAGAATCGAATAATTTAATGGCTTCTGATAAAAAAGGATCTAAGTCGAATCGCATTCCGATTGATTTCCAGGAATCGGATGAGAAAACCGGTTCCGACGGTGACGGAGAAGAATCGGCTGCGTCCGCTGCTGGCGATGACGAACAAGAGTTGACTGATGAACCCTCGAACGGTGAGGCAGAGGAGTATGGGCTGGAGGCTTTTGACCCGGATGATTCGCCAGTTGAAGCTTCTCCTCAAGCCGATGGCTCACCCGGCGAGGTTGCGCCGCCTGCAGGAGGTCCCGAGGTTGCTGAGTTAGTGGCCACACGAGCGGAGCTGAAACGACTTGAAAGTGAAGTCAAGGACTTGCGAGAAGGACTGGCTCGGCGGCAAGCGGATTTCGAAAACTACCGGAAGCGAATGGAGCGGGAGCGGTCCGAGACCTACAATCGCGTGGTCGCGGATATAGCAGCCAAGCTCCTGCCCGTACTGGATAATTTGAAAAGGGCACTGGAGACTGAGGCCTCAGTAGAAGCCAGCGAATCTGATGAGTTTCGCCATTTTTTGAGTGGGGTAGATTTAATTTACAAGCAGCTAAACGGCGTGCTGGATGCTTTGGGAGTTAAACCAATCCTGGCCGAGGGGGAACAGTTTAATCCACATCTTCACGAAGCAGTCGTGACAGAACCCAGCGACGATTTTGAGCCCGATACCGTCATGCAGGAGATTGTTCGCGGATTCAGATTGGGAGACAAACTAATTCGTCCGGCGTTGGTGAAGGTAGCCGTCAAGAAGTGACTCGAACGGCCTGGGCCAAAAATTTATAAATGGGAAAAGCAATCGGCATAGATTTGGGCACTACGAATTGCTGCGTGGCTGTACTAGAAGGCGGCGCGGTTCAAATCGTGCCCAACAAGGAAGGCGGCAGAACCACACCGAGTGTGGTTGGTTTTACCGATAAGGGCGAGCGGCTGGTGGGTCAGATAGCAAAACGTCAGGCTGTCACCAATGCTGCGAATACCGTTTATGCCGTGAAGCGACTCATCGGTCGCAAATACAACTCGCGCGAAGTTCAACGCATGCGTGAAACTTCGGCATTTGAAATCGTCGATTCACCCAATGGCGACGCGCGTGTGCGCGTGCAGGGCCGGAGTTATAGTCCGCCGGAGTTGTCCGGAATCGTGCTCCAACGCTTGAAAGCCGCTGCTGAAGATTTTTTGGGTGAGCCGGTAACCGATGCGATCATCACGGTCCCTGCCTATTTCGATGACACGCAACGCCAGGCCACCAAAGATGCGGGCAAGATTGCCGGTCTGACCATCGAGAGAATTATCAATGAACCGACCGCGGCTGCGCTGGCTTACGGATCGGGCAAGTCGGGCGTTGAACGCATTGCTGTGTACGATCTTGGTGGAGGCACGTTCGATATCTCGATTCTCGAAATGAGCGATGGTGTGTTTGAAGTGCTCGCCACCTCAGGCAATACCTTCCTGGGCGGGGAAGACCTCGATGAGCGGATCATGAACTGGATGGCCGATCAGTTTCTCACTGATACGGAAATCGACTTGCGCAAGGATCGCCTGGCGCTGCAGAGACTGAAGGAAGTAGCCGAACGGGCGAAATGTGAGCTCTCATCCGCAACGGAAACGAATATCAATCTACCGTTCATAGCCGCCGACGCCAGCGGACCGAAGCATTTCAATAAGGTGCTGAAGCGCGAAGTGTTTGAAGGTCTAATCGTCGATTTGATCGAGCAAACCGTAGAACCCTGCCGGAAGGCGCTCGAGGACGCAAAGCTGCAGCCCAGCGATATTGACAAGGTGATCCTGGTAGGTGGGCAGACACGTTCTCCAATTGTCGAGCGCACGGTGGAAAAGATTTTCGGAAAGAAAGCTTCGGCGGAAATCAATCCCGACGAGGTTGTGGCCATGGGAGCTGCAATTCAGGGAGGCGTGCTGACAGGTGAGGTCAAAGACATCGTTCTGCTCGACGTTTTGCCGTTAAGTCTGGGATTGGAAACGCGTGGTGGACTGTTTACTAAGATTATTGATCGTAATTCAACCATTCCGTTGCGCAACAGCCTTACTTTTACAACCGTTGTCGATAATCAGACATCTGTAGAGATTCACATTTTGCAGGGCGAGCGTGAAGTAGCTGAGGGCAATCGTTCCCTGGGGAAATTTGAGTTAGTCGGCATTCCGCCCAGCCCGCGCGGCGTACCGCAAATCGATGTAACGTTCGAAGTTGACGCAAACGGCATCGTGTCGGTCTCTGCCCTGGACAAGGCGACCAACCGCGAGCAGCAAATGCGCATCACGCCCACGTCCGGTCTGGCGCCAGACGAAATCCAAAACCTTATCTCTGAGGCCGAAGGTTTTGCCGAGTCTGACCGCAACGCTAAAGAAGTCGTAGTACTACGCAACAAGCTTGAATCACTGCTGCGTAACACGCAAAAGTCGTTTACCAAGTTTGGAGGAATGCTTTCAGCAAACGATCAAGAGATTGCTGACCGCGTGTTTGGCGAGGCCGAAGCGGCCACTAAATCGGACCGGCGAGAAGATATTGATCAGGCGCTTAATGCGCTCGAGCGAATTGCTGCCCAGCTTACTTCTGCAATGATGAATCCCGCCAAGGAGTCTTCGCCAGCGGCGGCGGAGAAGCCCCCAACTGAATTTACAAAGTTTTAAGTCGTCAATTTCTAAATAACAACGAGAGGGTTTTAGGAAAGCCTGGATGAGCAAACGAGATTACTACGAAGTGTTGGGCGTTAACCAAACTGCCTCCGATCAAGAAATAAAAAGTGCCTATCGCCGCCTGGCCGTGCGTTATCACCCGGACAAGAATCCCAACGACGCCAGTGCGGAGGAGAAGTTTAAAGAAGCTGCGGAGGCTTACGGCATATTGGCCGACAACGACCAGCGCCAGCGCTACGATCGATTTGGTCATGCGGGAGTGTCTAGCGGCGCCGGCCAGAGTTGGGGTGCGCCCGGTTTTGGCGGCATAGAAGATATCCTCGGCGACCTCTTTGGCTTCAGTGACGTCTTCGGCGGTGGCCGCCCGGGAGCCCGCCGTTCCGCTGCTCAGCGAGGCGCAGACCTGCGCTACGACCTGGAGATATCGCTCGAAGCGTCCTACCACGGGATGACTGCGCAGTTGCGGATTCCGCGGCTTGAAACCTGCGAAACTTGCAAAGGAAATGGTGCTGCCGTCGGCACTGAACCTGAAACTTGTAGCACCTGTAGCGGTAGTGGTCAGGTGCGATATCAGCAGGGATTCTTTTCTGTAGCCAGGACGTGCCAGGCATGCCGCGGCGCCGGACGTGTCGTTAAAAGTCCCTGTCCGGATTGCCGGGGCGCCGGACGCATCGAGCGAGAGAAGCAGATGGAAGTTAAGATCCCGGCGGGCGTCGAGACCGGCTCCCGGCTGCGCGTACAAGGTGAAGGTGAATCTGGTACCGAAGGTGGTCCATCCGGGGATCTTTACGTTGTGATTCATCTCGCAGAACACGAGCGCTTTGAGCGGCAGGGCAGTAACCTCTACGCGTCATTGCCGATAACTTTTGCGCAGGCTGCGTTGGGAGCCGATGTTTTCGTTGGGACGATAGAGGGAGAAGAAAAGATAAAAGTCCCAACCGGCACCCAGACAGGCACTGTCTTTCGCATCAAAGGCAAGGGTATGCCGGTGCTTGGCGGTCGCGGCCGCGGAGATATGTTTGTCTCAGTCAGCGTAGTGACGCCAACTTCACTGACGCGCGAACAGCGAAAGCTTCTTGAGCAACTGGCCGTAGTTGAAAATAAGGACCTTGAAGACAAAGGCCTGGTGGACAAAGTTCGCGATATTTTCGGTTAAGCTTTATCGCCGTTTCCCCTGCCAACTTGATACTGATAGGGGCGGTGCCCCTGGCCAACGGAGTCAAATGAAACATTTCCCCCGCCTTCGCTTTACCTTCCTTCTACTGGCAGCATTTCTAATCGCAAGTTCCGTCCACGCGCAGGACAGCATGCAGCGCTGGCAGAATTTCGATTTCTCGAAGTCTGCGCTAAAGGCCACGAACCTTGGCCCCGTTCCGCTGGAGGACTTGAAGCTGATGCGCGGCATCGTGTTCGGCCGTCATGGGCGTGTTTTTAAAGACGCGGAAATTGCGACTTACCTGACAGCGCAAGCCTGGTATAAGCCGAACCAGGACTTCCGGAACTCGCTGCTCAATTTGACTGAGAAACGGAACCTCGACCTCATTCGTGACGCGGAAGCAAGCAAGCATGAAACTGTCCAACCCGGAGACATGCGCTATTGGCGCACTCGTCCGCTCACGACAAAGAAGCTGGGGCTTCACAGTGGCGCCGAGTGGCGTGTTCTGAGAGCCGAAGTTGAGGCAATTCACGGCCAACGTTTCAGCGAGCCCTGGCTGCAGCAATACTTTGACGAGCGCTACTGGTACAAGCCAGGCGACAACTACGACGCCAGCAAGCTTTCCGCGGTCGAACAGAAAAACCTATTGACCATTGAGACCGCGCAGAAGAAGTCGCGCAAGCTGGCGCTGGCTCCTGGCGACATGGAGCTGTTTGAGAACAAGTTGATCTCCGAGCAAATGCTGCACGGCCTGAGCCTTAATGAGCTGCGTCTGCTGCGGAATGAGGTTTACGCGCGCCACGGCCGCCAGTTTCAGGCGCCCTGGCTTTCACAGTATTTCTTTAGCCAGCCGTGGTACTCGCCGAACGAGAACTTTAAGGACGAAGAATTGTCCGGGCCTGACAAGCAAAACGTGGAAACGATTGTCGCTTACGAAAAGAAGATCCACGACGATCTCGGCAGCAAGCCGATCACGCGCAGCCTGCTGGAGGGCTTATTTGTCGAAGACGCTGTCAAGATGAGGCAGGAAATCTATGCTCGACGTGGCAAAGTCTTCACCAAAGAGCCATGGTTCCAAACCTACTTCGAAAGCTTCGCCTGGTACAAAGCCAACCCGGATTTTACTGAAGCTCAGTTAACCGATTTGGAGAAACGCAATATCGCGACCATCGCCGCCTATGAGAAAAAGGCGGTGAGCGCTGCGAGCGTCATCGAGGGTTGATAAGGCCCACCCCGGTCTCGCGTGCCGAGACCAAACGACGGAAAGCAGTAGGCAGCAGGCAGGAGCAGAGTTTAGAGGCGGGCCGCATTCAATGTGGCGCGCCTCTTCCAGTTACGACACAAAAGGCGGGCCATGCCCGCCGATAACCGATCAACTTGTACGCAAGTCTCAGAGTTTGTACCTAACCCCTGCTTGTCTTAGCGCCGCATCTTCATTTTCGAGGTTTTGCAAACGCAGCGTCACGTCAGCATTCAAGTCGAAGCCCGCTCGTTCTCCTGACTGCAGTTTCACAGTTCCAGCGGCCGCGATCATTGCCGCATTGTCTGTGGAGAGATGTGGCGACGGAAAATACACGGGAATTCCAAGCCTCTCCGCGGCTTGCCGGGACGATTCTCGCAAAGCGCCGTTGCACGCCACGCCTCCGGCGACAATGAGTGTCTTCGGTGGATATTCTCCTGCGACGCGCTCCGTCGTTCCCACGAGAGAGCGCACGACCACGCTTTGAAAACTCGCCGCCAAATCCTTTATTGCTTGCGATGGTGCTTCGCCGTTTGTTAACGGCTGCAATCCGGTTTCGCGTACGTGTTTAGTTACGGCAGTCTTTAAACCACTGAAACTGAAATCCGACGAGCCGTCGCCCATGCGCGGCAGCGAAAACTTGACCGCTCGCGGATTACCGTCGCGCGCTAGCTGCTCGATGATTGGCCCGCCCGGATAACCCAGGCCCAGCATCTTGGCCACCTTGTCAAAAGCTTCGCCGGCGGCGTCGTCGCGAGTGCGCGCGATGACTTTGTATTTGCCCGGCTCAGGGACGTAAAACAAATTCGAGTGGCCGCCGGAAACAACCAGTGCCAGCGCGGGATATTCGACGGGAGGGTTGTCAAAGGCCACGGAATAGACGTGACCCTCGATGTGGTTCACACCGACCAACGGCTTCTGCAGTGCAAAAGCCATCGCCTTCGCATACGAGACGCCCACCAGCAGCGAGCCCACCAGTCCGGGGCCAACCGTGACCGCGATGCCGTCGATCTCATTAGGTTGTATTGCGGCTCGTTCGAAAGCTTCTTCTACAATAGGAACAATCTTGTCCAAGTGCTCGCGCGAGGCGAGTTCAGGCACGACGCCGCCAAAACGTTTGTGCGTGGCGATTTGGGAAGCGATAACGGACGAGAGGATTTCGCCGCCGTCCCGAACAATGGCTGCCGCCGTTTCATCGCAGGAGGTTTCGATTCCAAGCACGAGCATGCGAGGATTCTAGCAATTGATTGTGTAGGTGGAAAACAGGGCAAAGCCGGAGCCTGAATTCCTCTGTGCTTCCTCAGTGTACTCTGTGTCTCAGTGGTGGATGGTCTTCGCGGACACAATAACCACGGAGACACAGAGAACACTGAGTTAGCACAGAGAGATCAGCTCATCACTTCGCGAAAAGCTGAAACAAAACTTTCCATTTGTGGCCTGGTACCGATCGTGACGCGCATGAAATTCGGCATAGCGGGGAAGACTCGGCCCACCTGTACATTACGCTCCCGCATCGCCGCTACCATTGGCCTTACTTCGCGCCGAAGGTCAATCATCAGGAAGTTCGCGTGCGATGGAATCCACTTGAAACCCAACCGGTCCAGCTCGGAGTAGACAAACTTCTTAACTTCGCTATTGCGCCGGCGGCCTTGTTCTACCTGTTCAGTATCTTGAAGACTGGCAAGCGCCGCGACGAGCGCCATGATGTTCACACTGTCCCATGATTGTTGCGAGCGCATGTTCTGAATTAGCTCCGGCCGCGCGATGCAATATCCGCAACGCAATCCTGCCATGCCATAAACCTTGGAAAACGTTCGCGCGACTATCAGGTTTGGATATTGCTTGACCAGCGGGATTACGCTCTCGTAATCATTTGATTCCACGTAGTGGTGATACGCCTCGTCAATGAGTACGACCGTTTGACTCGGCGCCTTCGATAGCCACGCCCGGATCTGGTCGCGAGGTGTAATGCTGGCGGTCGGATTGTTTGGGTTGCAGATGTACACCAAACCCGCGTTGTTTGTTGCGGCCAACATTTTGGGTAGATCGTGAGCGTAGTCTGGCGTCAGATCTATTTTGACTACCTCGGCTTGTGCGGTTCGTGCATAAGCCAGGATAGCTTCGAAAGTTGGGTTACCAACTACAAGCTTCTTCCCTGGGGCCGTGAAAGCGTCGGCAGCTACTTTCAGAATTTCACCGGAGCCGTCACCGAGCAGAATATGATCGGCCGAGACTCCATGCATCTTTGCCAGGGCGTCGACAAGGAATTGTTCATGCTCGTCGGGATAACGCCACGCGAGACTGAAGGCGTCAGTCATCGCTTTCAAAGCCATTGGGGAAGGGCCATAGGGGTTTTCATTCGAACTGAGACGAACGACGGCGGCGGCATTGGTCGCTCCGCCAACCAACCGCAACGCAGGCGCTGAGATGGATAGTGATGGACTTAGTGTTGCATAGGCGGCGCTGGTGCCCAGGATCTTCGCAAATCCACGACGGGAGATGGCTGTGCTCATATTCTCTCCTCGACCCTAAACGGGTCTGGCGTTGGCGGTAGAACTATTGAGGTTCGTAAAAGCTAAGCGCGGAATCACCCTGCTTGAGTATTCGGCTGCGGATTATACTCCCAGCCTCGTCTTTCAACTCATTCTTGTGATGATGTTCGACAATCAACAAGCCATTCTCGGACAACAGGCCGGATGCGTGCGCGCCGAAGGTATCGAGAATTGGAAGATAGTCGGTGGCGTAAGGCGGATCGAAGAAGACAAAATCCCAGGGAGCAAAACTGTCGTGCCTTTGTGAAATCAAGCGTCGCAGGTAGTCATGCGCTTTCGACTGGATAACTTCGCCGATGTCTTCCTCAATTCGACAAAGCTCAAGATTGGATTTGATTAACGAGCACATCCCGTGTGACTGGTCGACAAAGGTCACGTGAGATGCCCCACGCGAGATCGCCTCAATCCCGACTGCTCCTGAGCCAGCGCAGAGATCCAGGAAGCGCGCGTCTGCAATCCTGGGAGCGACCACATTGAAAAGCGTCTCGCGCAGTCGATCAGAGGTGGGCCGCACATCAAGCGATGCGGGGCTCTTCAAATTTCGACCACGATATTTTCCAGCAATTACTCGCAAGGTTGAAGTCAGTTAAAGCAACAAGAAGATCTATCCGCAGATTACGCAGAACAGAGGAACGCCTGAGAAATAAATTCAAGTACCTAACCCGTCCAAGCTTCTCTTCTAAATCTGTGTAATGGGCGAAATCTGTGGATAGTGACTCAGCCAACTGCTGCCAGCCCGAAACGCGCGTCTTCTTTAACTCGTCGGATCATCTTCAAGATTTCGGGCGACTTTTCGCCTTTCGCGAGATAGAAGTCAGCCTCTTTGCGAGCAGCTTCGAGGAATTGCTGATCGCGAACCAGATTGGCCACCCGAAATTCCGGCAACCCCGATTGTCTGGTGCCCAGCAGCTCACCGGGCCCGCGTATCTCCAGATCCTTTTCGGCAATCAGAAAGCCGTCATTGGTCCGGGCCATGATGCCTAACCGCTCGTTTGCGACGGCGGTTTTTTTGTCTGACGTAAGCAGCACGCAGTAACTCTTTTCCGCGCCCCGGCCCACTCGCCCGCGTAGTTGGTGAAGCTGGGACAGACCAAATCTCTCCGCGTGTTCCACAATCATCACCGACGCGTTGGGAACGTCCACCCCAACCTCTATGACCGTTGTGGAAACCAGTATGTCGATTTTGCCGGCGACGAATCGCCGCATTACCTCATCCTTCTCGGCACTCTTCATCTTTCCGTGCAACAGTCCCACAGAAAGCTTCGGGAAAACCTGGTCTCGCAGATACTCATATCTGCGAGTGGCGTCTTTCAGATCCATCTTCTCCGACTCTTCCACCAGCGGATACACGACATAGACCTGTCGGCCCGCCTTCACTTCGCCGGCAATCAATTTCTTGACGTCTAATCGCTGTTCTTCGCCCAACACCTGCGTTTCAACCGGTGTTCGTCCCGGGGGCATTTCGTCAATGACTGAAACATCAAGATCTCCATAGATCGTCATGGTGAGCGACCGTGGGATGGGTGTCGCCGTCATTACAAGCACATCGGGATTAAGACCACGAGCTCGCAACTCCGCGCGCTGCATGACGCCGAAGCGGTGCTGCTCATCGATAACAGCCAGCCCAAGATTTTTGAAAGACACCGCCTCCTGAATGATCGCGTGCGTGCCGATACAGGCATGAATCTCGCCTGCTGCCAGATCCAATTGCAGTGTTCGTTTTTCCGCGGTGCGCAGTGACCCGGCCAGGAGTTCTACGCGATAGGGCGATTTTGCCAGCAGTCGTTTGATATTGCGTGCGTGTTGTTCGGCGAGGATTTCGGTGGGCGCCATTAAGGCAGTCTGATAACCATTTTCCATTGCGGCCAGCATCGCGATTAACGCAACGATGGTTTTACCGCTGCCGACGTCGCCTTGCAGCAAACGGTTCATGGGAGCGTCAGATTTCAAGTCGCGAAATATTTCTTTTACCACCCGGCGTTGCGCTTCAGTGAGTTTGAAGGGCAGGACCGAAGCGATCC
>JALYSR010000230.1 GCA_030854715.1 Acidobacteriota bacterium | reverse complement strand
TCTCTGTGCCTCTGTGGTGAATAAGGTATGGGTAACGCTCACCACAGAGACACAGAGAACACAGATGACGCACAGAGAAAACTCAACCAGGACACGTTCAAAACATGAGGAAGCCCAAATGAAATATCTATATTCGATCAGTCTAATGTTTGCCGTCGCGTTTATTTTGGCGACTTTTCAAACAGGCAATAAGGCAACCGCCAACGAAATGTCAAAACCCGGCCCGCGAAATGACATCACGGCCAACGGTTACAACAGGAAATGGTGGAAAGAGGCTGTCGTCTATCAAATCTATCCCCGCTCATTCAAAGACTCTAATGGCGACGGCATTGGTGATTTGAAAGGTATTACTTCCCAACTCGATTACATCAAGGGCTTAGGCGTCGACGTTATTTGGCTGAGTCCAATGTACGACTCGCCGAATGCAGACAATGGTTACGACATCCGTGACTACCGAAAAATAATGACGGAGTTCGGCACCATGGCTGATTTTGATGAACTGCTGAAGGGCGTCAAACAGCGCAACATGAAAATGATTCTCGACCTTGTGGTGAATCATTCCAGCGACGAGCATGCATGGTTCGTTGAGAGTCGTAAGTCAAAAGACAATCCCTATCGCGATTACTACGTTTGGCGTCCCGGCAAAGACGGCAAGGAGCCGAATAACTGGGTTTCGTATTTTTCCGGTCCGGCCTGGAAGAAAGATCCGGCAACGGGCGAATACTATCTGCACCTCTTCGCCGAAAAGCAGCCTGATCTTAATTGGGAAAATCCGAAAGTGCGCCACGAAGTCTACGACATCATGAAATTCTGGCTCGACAAAGGAGCAAACGGGTTTCGCATGGACGTTATTCCCTTCATCTCGAAAGACCAGAGTTTTCCGGATTTTCCTAAAGACTACGACGGCAATTTCGGCAAAGTCTATGCTTCGGGGCCGAGACTCCATGAGTACCTCCAGGAAATGAATCGGGAAGTACTGTCAAAATATGACGTGATGACGGTCGGTGAAGCTGCGGGTTGGACGCTCCAGAAGACGCCCATGCTCGTGGACGAAAGACGCAATGAGTTGAACATGATTTTCCAGTTCGACGTCGTCGGCATTGACCGTAACCGTTGGCGAAAGAAGTTATGGACATGGCGCGATGTTAAAGCGATCTACACCCGCTACGACAAGGCCCTCGATGTACATAGTTGGAATACGGTATTTTTGTCCAACCATGACAACCCGCGTGTGGTTTCTCACTTCGGAGACGACTCGCCGCAATATCGCGTGCCCTCGGCGAAAGCGTTGGCGACGATATTGCTGACCCAGAAAGGCACCCCGTTCATCTATCAAGGTGATGAACTCGGGATGACTAACTATCCTTTCACGAAGATCGAAGAGTTTGATGATATTGAGGTGAAGAATGCCTGGAAGGCTGAAGTTTTGACCGGACAAGTCGACGCCGCCGAGTATATTTCTCACCTACGGAAAACCGGCCGCGACCACTCACGCACTCCAATGCAGTGGGACGAATCCCGGAACGGCGGTTTTACTACCGCAGCTAAACCATGGCTTGCGGTGAATCCAAACTATAAAGAGATCAACGCCAGGCAGGCTTTGGCAGACCACAATTCCGTTTATAGTTACTTCAAAAAAATGATCGACTTGCGGAAGAAAACTCCGGCCCTGATTTACGGCGATTACAAAGACCTGGATCCGCAGCACCCTTCAGTTTTTGCCTACACGCGCACACTTGGAGCGGAAAAAGTTTTGGTAGTTCTAAATCTTTCCAAAGACAGCATAGCGTACACGCTACCCGAAGGCTTGAAAGCAGGCCACCTGGCGCTGTCAAACCTGGACAGCAAAGAAGAGAATGTTACCGTAGTGAATCTGAAAGGTTGGGAAGCGCGAATCTATCGGCTATAGATTGCTTATCACTCCATCAGTCACAATTGCAAAGGAATAGGAAACACCTATGAGAAAAGGACTACTCCTGCTCTTCGTTTTGCTTTTGAGCCTCAATGCTTCTGCTCAAAATGTGCAGTCTCCCGATGGAAAACTATCACTTTCTTTCGCGTTGAACGGCGACGGCGAGCCTACCTATGACCTTTCCTTCGGCGGAAAACCGGTCGTTCAAAAGAGCAGGCTCGGGATTGAATTGAAAGATCTACCCTCCTTTACCAAGGGCTTCACCATCGTAAAAGCCGACTCTTCACAAAAGGATGAAACCTGGGCACCCGTATGGGGACAGGAAAAACAGATTCGTAATCACTACAAAGAACTAGCCGTCACGCTTCAACAAGCATCGGTCAACAACCGAAAGATGATTATCAGATTTCGTCTCTTCGATGACGGATTGGGATTTCGTTATGAGTTTCCCGAGCAGAGCGACTTGAAGTATTTCATCGTCTCCGACGAAAAGACCGAGTTTAATCTGACCGGCGACCATAAGACGTTTTGGATTCCTGGCGATTACGACACTAACGAGTACTTCTACACAACCACAAAGCTCAGCGAGATAGATGCTACGAACAGTAAGGCCGCCCAGGGGATTGCCTTCAAGTGGCCCATCGCTGCCAACGCCGTGCAGACACCCTTGATGATGAAGACTTCTGACGGGCTATACATCAACATTCACGAGGCTGCACTCGTTGATTACCCGGCGATGGATTTGATAGTGAATAAACAGACGTTTGGACTGTCCTCACACCTGGTGCCTGACGCAGTCGGCAACAAGGCGTTCCTGCAAGCGCCCGCTAAAACTCCCTGGCGCACGATTGTGGTGAGCGACAAGGCGACGGACATTTTGGCCTCCCGGCTTATTTTGAATTTGAATGAACCTTCTAAAATTCGCGATGTGAGCTGGATCAAGCCGCAGAAATTTGTCGGCATCTGGTGGGAAATGCATGTTGGCAAATCTTCCTGGAATTACGCCAATGTGGACAACACAAAGTTAACCGAAACAGATTGGTCAAGCCTGAAACCCAATGGCAAACACGGCGCCACCACCGCCAATACAAAGCGCTATATAGATTTTGCCGCCCAGCACGGCTTCGATGGTGTGCTAGTAGAGGGTTGGGATATAGGCTGGGAAGACTGGTTCGGCAAATGGAAAGAAGACGTGTTTGATTTTGTGACCCCCTACCCTGATTTCAATGTCGCCGAACTCCAGGAGTATGCAGCCTTGAAACACGTCAAACTTATCATGCATCACGAGACTTCAGGCTCAGCGACAAACTACGAACGCAGAATGGACGAAGCGATTCGCTTCATGAAGCAACACGGATACGACTCGGTCAAGACAGGATACGTGGGCAGGATCATTCCCCGGGGCGAGCATCACGACAGTCAATGGATGGTCAATCACTATATCCGGGTGGCGGACAAGATGGCGCAGAATAAGATCATGTTGGATGCTCACGAGCCCGTCCACCCGACGGGATTACACCGTACTTACCCAAACTGGCTTGCCTGTGAAGCGGCCAGAGGCAATGAGTTTAACGCGTGGAGCATAGGCAATCCTCCCGAGCACGAAACGATTTTGCCGTTCACCCGCTTGATGGGCGGGCCAATGGATTACACGCCAGGAATTTTCCAGATCAAACTCGACGTCTACCAAGCTGGCAAGAAGGAACAAGTGCACACCACGCTGGCCAAGCAGTTGGCTTTATACGTGACGATGTACAGCCCCTTACAAATGGCGGCCGACTTGCCGGAAAACTATGAGCGTTTCATGGACGCGTTCCAGTTCATCAAGGACGTTGCAGTTGATTGGGATGAGACCAGGATCTTAGAGGCAGAGCCGGGTGACTACGTCGCTATCGCGCGCAAGGCTAAAAACAAGGACGAATGGTACATCGGGTCGATCACGGATGAACAACCGCGTACCTCAAATCTCTCCTTGAGCTACCTCACTCCCAAACGCTGGTATGTGGCTACCATCTACGCCGATAGGGCCGATGCTCATTGGGAAAACAATCCAATGGCATATCAGATTCAGAACTTTATCGTAAACGACCAAACCAAACTTAAGATCAATTTGGCAAGTGGCGGCGGTGCTGCGATCAGTCTGAAACCCGCATCTGAGCAGGATCTGAAAAAATTTAAGCCCTATCAATAGTCGATGGTGGGCCAGTTTGGTAAAGTAGATCGCCTTCCGGACCGAAGAAGATGAGTGCAATTAGGAAGACATTCAATACAGAACCGTGCGCGGTAGCGCCGGATGCTAGAGTCTACTTCGCTGATGTTTATAGAAGATGTCCTTTGGAGCCAGGTTGATTCTAGCA
>JALYSR010000220.1 GCA_030854715.1 Acidobacteriota bacterium | reverse complement strand
GTGCCCCAGCTACCATGTTATCTACCCGCTCGGCTCTGGTGTTGAAGCGGGCAATCGCGGCGCGAGCATCATTGTACATCTGCTCGTCCTTGATCAATTTTCCCAGTGTTCCGCGACCGCTGTTAATGTCTGTGATCATGTCGTTGATCTGATCAACCGATTGATCCAGGCGGGCGGCTGTGCGATTGACTCGATTGTAGAGTTCGTCGTTTGTCAGGAGTTTGCCGGCCGTGCCGCGTCCAGCTCGTAGATCTACGGCAATCGCTCGGAGCTGCATTGCTATCTCGTTGGCATTATTGTAGAGAGCAGGATCATTAACAAACCGCCCGGCCGAGCCATTCCCGGATCTTATCAGTCGCATTACTTCATCGGCTTCGCGAACCGTAGCATTGAGGTTGTTGTAAAGTGCTTCGTCGCTAAACAGCCGGCCTACCGTGCCTTTACCTTCCTGTACATCTTTTACAATGACGCTGATTTGCTCCGAGAGCTTGCTGAGACGTTGGGCCAGTTCGGTTCCTGACGTGGCAAAATCGTTTACCGTGTTTGAAGCTGACGAATTCAGGATATCGTAATCCTTCACGGGCGCGCCTAACGCCGTGCCCGCGCCAATGTTAATCAGCATCTCGTTTCCCAACAGGCTCGGCGATCCCTGCTGCGCAATAGAATCCTTACGGATACGCTCAGTAGCGGGGCGGCCATCGATGGTTGCGTCAAGAACCATTAATGCTTCGACTCGCGGGGCGTTTGGTTCGGTGGAAGGCGGCAGCAAGGTGATCTTGTCAACTTTCCCCACACGTACGCCGGCCAGCCTGACCTCGGAGCCTTCCCTCAGGCCATTTGCCTCCCCAAAGCGAGCCTTCAAATGAAGCTTTTTCGCGAAAGGGTTTAAATCGCCAGACGCGTTGAGGATCAGGAAAATCAAGATCACTATTGAGACCAGCACGAATATGCCGACTCGCAATTGATTCAAGCTCACTGTCTTTGTAGATCTTGGCATGGCGCAAATCTAAGGATGAAGTAGGAAGGATGAAGGATGAAACCAGAACGGGCGCATCGTCCGAATGCGCAAGGTGGTTCTCTCATTCATCATTCATCATTCATCCTTCATCCTTTCTTTTCAGTGTCCGCGCAAGAACTTGTGAATGTACGGATCGTCAGCCTTGCGCAGGGTTTCATCAGTACCGCTAAAGATAATGTTGCCTTCCTTCATCATCATAACTTTACTGTTAATCAGACAAAGGCGTTCACCCTCGCGCTCGAAAACCACCTGTCCCTCTTCGTTGACCACTGCGTACTCAGAGCAGAGGTAATCCAGGTTGTTCATCTCATGGGTTACGAAAATTGAGGACACGTCTTCGAGGTCGCGAAGTTTCATCGCCAGTTCGCAGATCGTGCGCGCGGTTGGCGGATCGAGACCGGCGGTAGGCTCATCAAATAGCACAATCTTGGGATCGCCGATTAACGCGCGTGCTATGCCGACGCGTCTACGCATGCCGCCGGAAAGTTCGGCCGGCATCTTGTCAATTGCATCCTCCAGATTGACGAAGCGAAGCATGCGACGTACTTCCGGTTCCACTTCAGATTCCGGCACGCCCTGCTCGTGCAAGCGGTAGGCGACGTTGTCGTAGACCGACAGGGAATCGAAGAGGGCGCCTTCCTGAAACACCATCCCAATTTTCTTGCGCACTGTCATCATCTGCACTTCGTTGTAGTCAGTGATGTCTTCGCCATCAACCAGCACGCGGCCCTCGTCAGGCTTGAGAAGACCCAGCACGAGTTTGATAATGGTCGATTTACCTCCGCCTGAGCCGCCGAGAATGATCTTCGTCTCACCCTTCATCACTTTGAAACTAAGTTTGTTGAGGATCACGCGGTCGTCGAAGGCCAGCACTACGTCACGAAACTCGATGGCCGGAATCGCGCGATGGGTGTCGTCAACCTCCGCGAAAGTGGAGTCGGCCGCATTTTGACTTACCTGTCCTGGAGCGGGATACAGATTGGCTTGCGTGGGTGAAATCGACATGACTTATCAATAACGCTAGTTCTTCGGCATTCCAAGGATGTACTGTAAAGCTCTCGCGACAAAGAAGTCGGTGACGATGACGACGATCGATGCAGTCACCACTGCTCGCGTCGTAGATCTGCCAACGCCCACCGTGCCGCCTTCCGTCGTCAAACCCTTGTAACAGGCAACGGATGCGATGATGACTGCGAAACAGATCGGCTTGATTACGCCGCCAATAATATCACTGGAAGTAATGCCGTCCCGCACCGAAGTGACAAACTCATTTATGGAAAGTCCGTAAAGAGTTGTCGCCGCGATTCCACCGCCCCCAATGCCAACCACGTCGGCGACTACAGTAAGAAGTGGCAAGGTTATTATCAGCGCGATCAGGCGCGGGGCCACCAGTTTCTTGATGGGATCCGTGCCCAAAGCTCGCATGGCGTCAATCTGTTGCGAGGCGGTCATTGAGCCGAGTTCAGCAGCAATGGCTGAACCCACGCGGCCAGTTACCATTAGCGCGCAAAGTACAGGCCCAAGCTCGCGTATCAGCGAGATAGCAACTAACCGGCCGGTCTGGGATTGAGCTCCATAGAACGCCAGAGTTGGAAAAGTCTGCAACGTCATGACGCCGCCGGTAAAAAATCCGGTCAGCAGGATGATGGTGAGCGACCCGACGCCAATCACGTCCATCTGCGTGATCGTTTCCGAAAGATAGCGGGGGCCTTTGAAGAGACCACCGACCGCACGCGCGGTCATCAACGTGGTTTCCTGCAACTCGAAGATGGAGCGCGTAACGAAGTTCATCAAGGGATCGAAAGGAGGCCAGCCGTCGAGCGTCCCGCTTTCCTTTAGCGGACTATGCGCGGCCGAATTTGCGATCGCCGCGTTACATCCGCGGCCTAATTCGAAAGCTTTTGGAGTTGATACAACACTCGCCGCATCGGAAAGAGCGGCTTATCATGCGCAAAAGTTGTGTAACCCGTCAAGCGCGAAGGCATTACGCGCATCTTAACTGATTCGCCATTGGGGCAGTCGGAACAAAAAAAGGCCAGTCAGGCATCGCCTGACCGGCACGTTTTCTCATGCGATTATCTATGAATGTTAAAGCCGCGGCCTGCGCTGTCGCGGAAAGAGTGGCGCGAGTCCATTACGCTGATTCTGCAAACCTTGCGTTCGCTCCTCGCGACGTCTTTGTCTTTCATCGGAGCCGTTCTGTAGTCGTTCACGCCTGAGCTCTTTGGCCTGCTGTTGCAACGATCGCAGGATAATTCGCTGTTCCGCAGTCAACACCCGCCGAATTCTGACTTCGGTCAGAATCCTCATTCGCATCGCGGAAGCCTGAGCCGCAGCCACCTCACGCACGCGCTCTTCAACTACCGCCTCGTCAGGATTCTGAGCATCAAGCGAGGCTTCGAGCGCGCGGTTAGCTTCAGCAAGACGCTGACTAATCGAAGCGCGTTCTGCTTTGTTCTGTTCGCGAATCGATCTTATTTGTTCACGCTGTTCGGCGGTCAAATTCAGTTGTCGGATAGGATCTTCGGGCGTGCCGCTTTGTTGAGCACCAGTTGCGGGTTGCTGCTGACCTGCCTGGCCGGCAACTGAGGAAGCCCCTATGAAGAATACGAATACTGCGATTAGTGGTAAAACTTTTCCGTTATGTTTCATAAAAAACCTCACCAAAGGGCCTATCCCAACCTTCAATCTGGGAAGAGCGTCTACTGATTAATTCGGTCGCCAAGCAAATCAAGTTCGCCGTCACTCTTCGCCGACACTAATCTCAAATCAGCCGCCAATTGTTCGCGCTCATCCTTTGTAAGTGGACGCCGCGCCTTCTGAAATAGAGCGCCGCCGGCAACTTCTGTGCTGCGCTTCACCGGGCGTTCGCCAGGACTATGCCTGGGCTCGCTCCTTACGATAAGCGGCGCAGTCGTCGCCCGTTCAGGCGAATTCTTTATCCGTTGCACCTCGTCCTGCACGCGCCGATCAACCATAGCTTTAATGTCCTGCTCTGAATACCGATTGCTGTTGTGACTGGCAGCAAGCGGAACAGGTGGCGTCTCTCGTAAACGAGCGACAGCCAGGCCGGCAAACAAGCAGAAGAGCAGCGACGCGAAAACAACTGCACCTTTCATCCATAGTGGCGAAAGGTCGAAGAACTGACGCAAGGCTGCCAGTGCGGAAGGCTCTTGTTGGCCAACTATTGCCGTCGCCGGAGCGGTCGCGGCCGCAGAAGCTGTAACGCCACCGAGAGATTCATTACGCCACAATACAACTGATTCGCGAATGTCTCTCAGTCCTTCAATCTCGGTGAGACACGCGGCACACTCAAGCATGTGACGATTAAAAGTTTGTTCCTCTTCTAGATCCAGTTCGCCATAGAGAAAAGCAATCAGCTCACTTTCTCTACCACAATTTGGGGCATTAACTTTCTCTTTCATTTCACTCACTCCCACTTTGACCAGCTTCGTTCCCAAACTTCTGTAGTCGCATCTGCAACTGTTTCAATGCTGTATACAGCCGGCTCTTCACCGTGCTCAAGGGCAAGTCAAGCACCTCAGCAATCTCGTGAAACGTAAGCTCTTCAAATTCCTTCATCACCACAACCTGCCGCAAATCGATCGGCAAACTGTTTACTGCAAGTCTCACCGCGGCGGTTCTTTCCCGGCCTTCAACAACTCGCGCCGGCGAATACCGCAGCGGCGAGGAAAAGCTCGCGGCGTCCCTTTCCTCTTCAACGTCAAGAGCGCTTTCGTTTCTCACCTTCGCCCGGCGTTGCCGGGTGATGCATTGATTGACCGCTATCCGGTGCAACCACGACGACACTTTCGCTTCGCCGCGGAAAGCTCGAAGGTTCCGAAACGCAGCCAGGAACGTTTCCTGGGTCGCGTCCCGAGCATCCTCTTCACGACCGAGCATGCCAAAAGACAGCGCGAAGATTCGTCGCTCCCAGCGCTGTACAATCTCGCCAAAAGCCTCCGCGTCGCCAGTTAATGCCCGTTCTACGATCTGCTCGTCGCTCGTAGCCGTTCCCATCCTGTCTACTTCAGTGGAGGAAGTCCCCCGCGTTTCCGGATTCCTGGCGCGCGGCTCCAGGGCTTTGCGCTCAGGAGTTTAGACGTTGTCAGGGCCGGTTAAGTCGATCAAAAACCGAAGGGCAGCTAGTGATTAACGCCCGATCCTCGTTTAGTGTAGATGAATTGAGGCCCTCTCGGTCAAAAACCGCGAGACCAACCGAGTTTAACAAACGCGTTGACACGCCCAAGCTTACTCGACATAATGAGGAAGCGGCCATTTTGGCCGGCTCCAGCTACCGCCGACCGCCCTCGAGAAAATTTCATTTCGCAACTAACCTCCAAGCCCAGTTTCTACAAAATGCTGAAGAAAATGGGGCGAATTCGCCTCCTGTACATAGTTCTCGGCGTGTTGCTATTGGTCGGCCTCCTGCCACTAGCGTTCGCGGGCACCTTGCTTTCCGGACGCACTGCAGAAGAATTGCGGTCCGTGGAAGGCCGGTATCAGGCGCAGTTGGTGCAGGACAAAGCCCGGCAGATTGAACTCTATGGACAGCGTTACCGAGACGCGGTAAATGGGCTCGCGCGGGCCTTCGAACTCTCGGGTGGAATCAAGGCGCTGAACGACGCCGGTTACGATTCGCGCCTGCAAAAAACCCTTGAAGAGGATCCCAACCTGATAGCTCTGGCCATTTGGCCGGTAAGCGGCGGACTTCACCGCGCGTTTCAACCAGACGTTATTCAACGCGCGGAACTCGACCAGCGCGTCAGCGAAGTGCTGGCTCGAATGAGTGATCGCAGCATCGTTGTCAGCCGGCCGCAAATTATTCGGTCGGGGCAGGAG
>JALYSR010000279.1 GCA_030854715.1 Acidobacteriota bacterium | reverse complement strand
CTGTTCGAGTTCGTGATGATCGTCGGTAAAAGTTACGTCGCGCGAGGCCCGGAGCCACAAATAAAGTCTGCCTTCCTTCATCACACGTTGCTCATAGCCTTCGATGATCCCCTTAATCTCTTTCGACAGTTCGGGTGATTCTGATTTGAGTCGAAACGGTTTGTTATTTCGAAGGCGATAGTAGGAGACTGCCACAAAGACAATCGCCGCCACTAGAATCAACAGGGCGCCGGCGCGGACCACCAGCGGCGCGCGCGCACGCAAGCCGACAGCGATAGCTCTTCTTCTGGTTATTTCCTGCATAACAACTAAGCAAACAGTCAACAGTAAACAGCAAACAGCCGGACAGGGGAGATAGATATTGATAGATAACAATTCATGCTTACCTCACGCCGTACTTGCCGATGGGCTGCTTGCTTTTTGCTGTCTGCTGTTTACTATTCGCTCGCTCTCACATCCTGCACTGATAACTGCAAAAACGTTTCGCCGGTCCAATTGCTGGTTTCAATGGTATAAGCCATATCGAGGCCATTCTTGAGAGGCGTCGTTTGCTCTGCCCCATTCCACCAAATAGTTTCCAGCGGGCGACCTTCCGGACCGGCCACACACACCTTTAGATGTCGTTCTCCAATTAAACGCGGTTCCGTGAGGATGCACAAGTTGCGCGCCAGAAAGGTTGGGCGTGGATTGGCCGCGCCATAAGGCTCAAGCGTTTGCAGCTCGCGGACCAGTTTGAAGCTAATCTCTTGTGTGGGCAGTTCCGCATCAATGTAGATGCAGGGTTGCAAGTCCTCATCGGTCAGACGCGCGGCAGCATGTTCATTCAGTCGGCGGCGAAGCTCGGCAATATGTTGTGGTTTTAGCGTGATTCCGGCGGCATGCGAATGGCCACCGAATTTTTCAAAGAGGTCTGCACACGTCGTTAAGCCGTCCAGCAAATGGTAAGGCTCAATGCTGCGACCAGAGCCGTGGGCCACGTCACCCTCGATTGAAAGCACGACGCAGGGACGATTTATGCGTTCAGAGATTTTCGAGGCAGCAATACCAATCACGCCCCGATGCCATCCCTCGCCGGCTATCACGGCCACGTAAGAATTTGCCGATCCACTGTCACCGCTTTCAAGTTCAGCGATCGCCAACTCGACAATCTGCTTCTGAACTTCTTTTCTTTCCTGGTTGCGAGTATCGAGGTGTTGAGCGAGGCGTCGCGCCTCTCCAGTGTCCTTCGTGCTAAACAGTTCGACCACGGCGCGCGCTGCATCCATTCTTCCCGCGGCGTTAATTCTTGGCCCAATGCGAAAGCCAAGATCATAGGCAGTCATGCCGGCACCGTCCCCGCAGCCGGCAACTTCCATCAGCGCACGCAGACCTGGATTAGTCGTCTTTGAAAGGTCCTTTAAACCTAACGAAACAATTGTGCGGTTTTCGCCCGTTAGTTTCGCAACGTCAGCAACCGTGCCAATAGCGACGATTTTCAAGAACGCAGCAACTTGCGCTTCCCGTCCGCGTTCGCGAAACAATGCATGGACCAGCTTAAACGCGACGCCAACGCCGGCAAGATTCTTGTCGGGATAACCGCAACCCTTCTGATTAGGATTTAGAACGGCGTAGGCAGGTGGAGCGCCTTCCTCCTCATCAGGAAGATGATGATCGGTGATGATTACGTCGAGGCCGTTGTCTCGCGCCCAGTAAAGCGGTTCATGCGCTCGTATGCCGCAATCCACGCTGATGGCCAGCTTATATCCTTCAACAACGGCTTTCTCCAACGCAGCCTGTTGAATCCCGTAGCCTTCGGTGAAGCGGTGCGGGACATGAAAGCCAGTGCGCGCTCCCAGGAGATTCAAAGCTCTCAGCAACAGCGCGGTTCCAGTTGTGCCGTCCACATCGTAGTCGCCGTAAACGAGTATTCGCTCACCAGTATCAATTGCTCTCAGCAGGCGCGGCACCGCCTCGCTCATGCCCAGCATGAGATACGGGTCGTGGAGTTGATCATAGGAAGGTTGAAGAAATCTGCGGGCGGAAGGTTCGTCTTCACAGCCGCGCGAGATTAGAAGCGCAGCCACTGTGGGCGAAACACCGAGAACGCGGGCGAACGAGGCGACACGCTGGGTGTCTTGCTCCCGCACAATCCAACGTTTGGTATTCATGTGAGGTTCATCAATAGTCTATCAGTCTAATCACTCCGAAAAATCATTCAGCAGGTTTTACTCAGCAAACCAGCCATCCGCGTCGAGTAGCTTAACACCAATTCGTCGACGACCATCAATCTGATCTGTCCACACTCCGTTGATTTCAGCCTCGAGCTCGCGTCCAAAAGGGGGTGTCAACTTGATAATGGATCCTAACGCAACGTCCACGTCCAGGACAATCGTGGCTCCACTTCTACTGATTTTAATAGCTTGCGCCTGAAGCTTAAAGGTTTCACCCGCCGGCGTCTTTCCTTCTACCTCAAGCGCGAATTCTACCGGAACTCGCGGACTGCGCGGCCGTTGTAAAGGCACAGACGCACTTCGCAGGTCTTTGTCATTCATTAAACTCACCGCCCTTTTGGTAATTGATGGGATGACCCCGAACTTCGGGTCGGGGAGGAAGAGGGGCAGAACGTAGTTTACCTTAATCTCGAAAAGTTATGTTAGCGTTTTAATTCTGGAAGTGTTGCATCGAGATTCCAGAGAAGGTCTCGCCTCTCTTTGCGGTTCTTTGCGCCTTCTTTGTGCTCTTTGCGGTTATGTTCTCTGCCTTGGAGAAATCAAACCGCAAAGGACGCAAAGCCATTCGCAAAGGTAGGCCAAGGCTAGCCTGCGCTGGCTGAGATATAGCCGCCAAGTAGCGCGACCATGATGGCAGCACCGACTATCAAACGGTAAACAATAAAGACGCCCGTCGAGTGCTTCCGCAGATATCGCAGTAGGAACCAAATGGAAGCATAGCCAACCAGACCTGAGACGATCGTTGCCACGGTCAAAGGCAAATAACTGCCGTCTGGAAGTTTGTGCATCGCTTCCTTGAGTTCCAGCACTCCGCTGGCGGCGATGGCGGGGATTGAAAGCAAAAACGAAAAACGCGCCGCCGTTTCGCGTGTCAGGCCTGCAAATAATCCTGCCATGATAGTCGATCCCGATCGACTCGATCCTGGCACCAACGCCAGCACCTGCGCGCAGCCAACCGCAACCGCGTCACCGATACCGAGTTCGTCCATCGAACGATTTCGTTTGCCTACCCATTCAGCCACGGCCAGCAACAACGCAACAACGATCATCATTGTCGCAATGATCCAAAGATTCTTGGTGAACGTCCCTTCGATCTGTTTCTTCAGCAACAATCCGACGACAGCGACGGGAACCGAACCGATAATTACTAACCACCCGAGCCACGCATCTTGCGAAAGCTTCACGCTCCCGTTTATACGGCTTTTGCCACTGAGCAAAGCGACATGATCAGCCACAAAGGCTTTCGTGATGTTGATAATGTCCCGTGCGAAATAAATCAGCACTGCCAATAAAGTGCCCAATTGAATGACAGCGATAGTCGCCGTCGTTTGCTCAGCCTTAAGCGTCGCCGCGACCCCGTTGTATAAACCGACCAGGCGAGCAGCGAAAACCAGGTGCGCGGTGGAGCTTACGGGAATGAATTCAGTTAACCCCTGAACGATACCCAGAATGATGGCTTGAAGAATTGTCATTATTAGTTGTCAGTAGTTGGTAGTCAGTTGTCAGTTGTCGTTGTCAGTGGTCAGTCGGATCGTGAATTGTTGGGCGCACGCCGGTGTTCGCGCCGCTGATACAATCTTCTTACAACTGATAACTGACAACCGACTACTGACTATTCCCTAAATGAATTCCGGCGTGAAATCTGATCGTACATAAAGATCGGCATGATCATGCCCGCGCGCACCAGAGTGGCGAGTTGCCAGGGAAATGAATATCTCTTTCGACGCTTCTCGATTGCTCTCACCATCTTCTTTACCGCATCGTCGAGTTCCATCAAAAAGGGCATCTCCACAGCCCGGTCGGCTGTCAGTGGTGTCTTAATAAAACCTGGATGAATAATCGTGACATCGATTCCTCGGGGATGGAGATCAAGGCGCAGGCTCTCGAAGAATGCTGAGACTGCGGCTTTGCTGGCGCAGTAGGCAGCCGATCTTGGCAAACCGCGGTAAGCCGCCAGACTGGATATCACCACGAGCTGCCCGCTGCCCCGCGCCACCATCTCGGGAATCACAGCGGCAACGCTATTCGACGCTCCGATGACATTTACATTAATAACGCCGGCAACTTCCGCTGCGCTCAACTGGGCCGCGTCCCTGGTTGGTCCGATTCCCGCGTTAGCAATTAGTACGTCAATTGGTCCAAAGCCGGCACGCAATTTGTCGGCTGCCGCGCGAACCGACGCCTCGCTTTGAACATCGGCGGGCAACGCGAGTGCATTGCTGCCCACGGCTTCAATTTCTCGAACCACTTCCTCAAGCGTGTCGGCGCGCCTGGCTACCAAGCCTACCTTCGCGCCCCGTCGCGCGAGTTCCACCGCCAGACCGCGCCCGATGCCGGACGACGCGCCCGTGATCATTATGACTTTGTCCTGAAAAGAATTCACAATAAGCCCTATTGCTGGGATAGGTCCTATAGTTTTTCTTAAACCTGCACCACCACCGGCAGGATTACCGGCTTGGCTCCAGTTAGTTTTTGAATGAATCTTTTCAACTCCACCCGTACGTGCTCTTTCAAGAGGCTCTCGTCCTCAAGAGTCTGGCGTGACGCTCCGGCAATTGATGCGGCAACAATTCGTTTCGCATCTTTCAAGTGGCCATTCGTTGAATCAAAGCCCCGTACGCCACGCGTAATAATCTCCGGCTCCCCCTGAATCTCGCCAGTCTCGGCATCCACTGTCACAATCAGCGTGACCATTCCTTCATAAGCCATCTGCTTGCGCTGCCTCACCGTCTCGCTGGTGATCTCTTCAAATCCACTGTCATCAATAAAAGTTCGAGGGACTTCACGTTTTTCAGTAACAGTCGCTCGTTCGCCATCAAGTTCGAGCACGTCGCCGTTTTCAATCAGGATAATGTTCTCTTCCGCGTAGCCGAGGTGATTCTTAACAAACTCCTTATGCCGAAACAGCATGCGGTATTCACCGTGGATCGGCACTACAAACTTTGGCCGCACTGCTTCGGTCATGATGCGGATGTCTTCCTGCGAAGCGTGTCCACTGACGTGCACCAGCCGTCGCTTTTCTTCGATGATGTTTGCGCCGCGCTTGTAAATGAAACCGATCATCCGCGAGATTGTTCGTTCGTTTCCGGGAATGATGCGCGCCGATAACACCACCGTATCACCCTCTTCGATGGTCATGCCTTTGTAGCTCTGCGTCGCCATCTGTGACAGGGCGGCGCGCGATTCCCCCTGTGAGCCGGTAACGAGAAACACGATCTCATGATCGCTCATCTGCTTTGCCTGATTGAAAGAGACGAGCAAGCCGTCGGGGATGTCGAGATAGCCGAGGCGATCTGCAATCTCAACATTCTTGAGCATCGAGCGACCTAACACACAGACCTTGCGATTAAACTGTTGCGCAATATCCAAAACGATTTGCAGGCGATGAATTGAGGAAGCGAAGGCGGCAATGATAAGACGGCCCTTCGCCTCGGCAAAAATTTCTTCGAAGGCCGGAATCACGGCGCGTTCAGATGGCGTGCGGCCGGGAACAGTCGCATTTGTAGAATCCGACAGCAGCGCCAGCACGCCTTCCTGTCCGTAACGACGAAAGGATCGCAGGTCGATCGGCTCACCAATCACAGGCGTCTCATCAACCTTGTAATCGCCGGTATGAATAATCGTGCCTACCGGGGTTTTGATCGCCAGGGAGAAGCAGTCAACCAGCGAATGCGAAACGCGAATGAACTCGACACTGAAAACGCCCAGCTCAACGACGTCTCGCGGCTCGACGCGATGTAGCAGCGTGTCGCCAGTTAGATCGTGTTCCTCGAGTTTGCTTTCGGCCAGGCCGGCGGTGAAGTGGGAACAGTAAACGGGAACGTTGAATTTTTTCAGAATATAAGGCAGCGCGCCGAGATGATCTTCATGCCCGTGCGTGAGGATGATGGCAGTTATGTTCTCACGATACTCTTCGAGAAAATCGAAGTTAGGAATACAAACATCAACGCCGTAAGCGGTCTCTTCGGGGAAGCCCATGCCGGCGTCGAGGATAAGCATCTCATCCTCGTAGCGCACAGCCATGCAATTCATTCCAAACTCGCCGATCCCGCCGAGCGGAATGATCTCCAGGACACTACTCACTATTGCTAATTACTCGACTCTCTGGGACGTTGGCCGTACTGCATCTGCATGCAGCAATCGCGGGGCTAAACAAGCAGACCAGTATAGCATGCCGACTGTGGTGCACGCAGTTGTGGTGGCAACGATAGCGGGTCAGTTTGATCAATCGGGCGTCGGAGTCTACTACGGAACCGAGCGCGGTAGTGCCGGATGCCAAGCTCAACTCTGAATACTCGGTGAATGCCTCGAATTATCATTATTCGAACTTGAGTCGAGCATCCGGCGCTCGGTTCTGCAAGGCCACGCCACCTTATCCAAGTTTAAACTGACCCAGACCTCTCTGCGCAGCTCTGCGTCCTCGGCGTCTCGGCGGTGACTGACTTGCTCCAAACATTAACCGCTGGTCGCAGAGGACGCAGAGTAGAACCGAAGATAAGGGTGATGCGGACGCACTGCTTACGGTACAATCCCATCATTATGAAAAGAATCGTTTCCGCACTTGCTTGGGGTGTCGTGCTTTGCGCGGGCACCTTTGCCGCGCCGCAAACAATGCGGCTTGACTACTACCACACTGGCAACGCCACGCAGGAAGTGTTCAGCGTCGATCGCGTTGTTATCGAGCCGCTGCCCTGGCCGGGAGATATGAGCAAGACGATCGACGATACGAACCTCGGCAAGTACTTCTTTGAAGTTCGAGATCAGAAAACGCGGCAGGTTCTTTACTCACGCGGTTTTGCTTCCATCTACGGCGAGTGGGAGACCACTGACGAAGCCAAGGCCATGATGCGCACCTTCAGCGAGTCGCTACGCTTCCCTGCACCTGATGTTCCGGTGGAAGTTGTTTTGAAGAAAAGGGACAAGCAGAACAACTGGCGCGAAGTGTGGACGACGAGTTTGGATCCAAAAGACATGTTCATCGATCGCTCAAGGTCTCCTGCGCCCGCGCGTCTGATCCCAATCCAGAAAATGGGCGAGCCGGCAGCGAAGGTTGATTTTCTGATCCTTGGTGACGGCTACACGGCACGCGAAACCGGGAAGTTTGAAGCAGACGTGCGCCGGTTGGTGGAAGTGCTGTTCGCGACTTCTCCTTTCAAGGAACATCGCCGCGATTTCAACGTCTGGGCCCTCTGCCCACCAGCTGCCGAAAGCGGCATCTCGCAGCCGTCGCTCGGCATCCATCACGATTCGCCTCTGGGCGCGACTTACGACGCCTTCGGCTCCGAACGCTACGTACTCAGTTTCGACAATCACGCTCTTCGCAAGGTGGCGCAGTTTGCGCCTTACGAATTCATTGAAATACTCGCCAACAATCGCACCTATGGGGGTGGTGGAATCTTCAATCTCTACAGCACCGTGGCCGCTGATAACGGTTTTGCAAACTACGTGTTTGTCCACGAGTTTGGCCACCACTTCGCAGGTCTTGCTGACGAGTACTACACGTCGCCGGTCGCTTATGCGCCGGCAACGGAACGCGTCGAGCCGTGGGAACCAAACGCCACGGCCTTACTCAGCACAAACGGTGTCCCTGGAGTTTTTGGGGATCTGCGCGCATTCCTGAAATGGAAAGATCTTGTGTCGCCGGACACTCCTATCCCGACTCCCTGGAATAAGGAAGCTTTTGAAAACTATTCGCGCGAGTATCAAAAGAAGCGCGCGCAAATTCGTAAGGACAAACGTCCCGAAAGTGAAATGGAGGCGCTCTTCCGCGAAGACCGCAGGCAGGTGGAGGCGTTGTTTGCGCGCGAGAAATATCTTGGCAAGGTGGGTGCTTTCGAAGGCGCAATTTACGAAGCGAAAGGCTACTACCGTCCGGAAGTAGATTGCATCATGTTTTCGCGCACCAACCACTTCTGTGCAGTTTGCCGTCGCGCGATTGAGCGCATCGTTGGTCTCTATGCGCGCTGAACGTAACCGAGTCGCAAAGTTCAACTGCTTCAGAACACATCAACTATGAAAAACCGTTACTTCTCGCTCGCGCTCCTGCTCGGGCTTATCGCCTTTTCTCAGATCGACATTTCAGCCGCGGAACGGATTCGTTTTCAGATTGGGATTGATACCGCGCTTTTTCAAAATGCAAAGCAGCCGGTCTCGGGTCGTCTGCTGATCTTCATGACCAATCAGGCGACGCCGCTCGAAATGATCGAGCCGGACTTTCTTGATCCCCGTAGCGTTTGGATCGCCGGAATGGAAGTACGCAACCTCATTCCGGGCCAACCCATAGATTTTGATCCCGACGCGCTGGCCTTCCCGGCTCCGTTTTCAACTGCGCCATCTGGTGACTACCAGTTGATGGCCTTGCTCGATACCGATCATTCCTACACCTACGAAGGAACCGGGGCGGGTGACCTTTATAGTGCTGTGGTAATTGAGCCTAAGCTGAACCCATCGTCCTCTGGCGCGATCAAGTTGACGCTGACCAAGCAGGTGCCCGAGCGAAAGCTTGCCAACACGGCTTCAATCAAGCTGGTTAATTTTGAGAGTCCTTCACTCACTGCATTCTGGGGCCGGCCAATCAAGATGCGCGCGGGCGTCGTGCTTCCGCCCAGTTATGCTAAATCAAGAATGCAGCGCTATCCGACCGTTTACGTGGTGCATGGTTACGGCGGAAGTCATGAGACTGCCTGGCGGCGGGGGCCAGACCAAATCAAGAAAATGTCCGAAGGCAAAACTCCGGAGATGGTTTACGTCTACCTCGATGCTTCCTTTTCCCTGGGCCATCACGTGTTCGCCGACTCCGTCAATAACGGTCCCTGGGGACGCGCTCTAACGACGGAGTTGATTCCCTATCTCGAGAAACAGTTTCGGATGGACGCTGTTCCCCAAGGCCGTCTGTTAACCGGCCATTCGTCCGGCGGTTGGTCCACGCTTTGGCTCGAGGTGAATTATCCGGGAGTATTTGGCGCAACGTGGTCCACTTCGCCTGACCCTGTCGATTTTCATAACTTCACCGGCCCGGATTTAACGCGCTACCCACCGCAGAATTTTTATCGTAACAACGAAGGCGTGCTCTACAACCTCGTGCGGTTTCACGGGCGCGAGATTATGACGATGGAAGACTATGCTCGTCTCGAGCGCGTAGAGGGCTATTACGGCGGGCAGATGGCGTCATTCGAAGCAGTCTTCAGTCCGCGCGGACCCGATGGCCAACCAATGCCGCTGTTTGATCGTGATACCGGGCGCATCGATCCATTCGTGCAAAAGGCCTGGGAACGTTACGACATCACGAAGCTGTTAAAGACAAACTGGCCGCGACTGGGGCCAAGGTTACAAGGAAAGCTTCACATCATTGTTGGTACCCAGGACACCTTTCACTTGGAAGCAGGAGTCCACCTCCTTCGAGACATGCTCAGGGGTTTGGGCGTAGCCGGTGAATCTATAAAGACTACGGGCGGCGAGAAGTCAAATCTTCCGGGCGGAGGTTATATAGAATTCATAGATGGCCGCGATCACTTTGATCTTTACAACGGCGGCCTCGCCGACCGAATTGCGAATGAAATGTTTGAGGTAGCTCGACCCAAAGCTCGCAAACCAGCTCCATTGCGCAAAGCTGCTTAAATGAGTACTGCAGATCTGGAACTGCTTGCCTCAGTGCCTGCGCTCTGGCGCGCTTACCAAAGGAAACGAAAAAACGTGGCTTACCCGCCGCCAGCCGCACTCATCAAGTTTCTTAAACCGTATGACCGGGCCATTCAGAAACTCGCGCTAAGCTTGCGGTCGTTGGTGCTGGAAGAGATGGCGCCCTGCCATGAAAACATTTACGACGCATACAGCGCGGTGGCAATCGGCTACGGTCCGACCGATCGTTTGGGCGACGGTGTTTTCCACATCGCTGTCTATACAAACCATGTCAACCTTGGCTTCAACGATGGTGCGACGCTCCCTGATCCACTTGGGATTCTCAAAGGCGCCGGAAAGCAGATTCGCCACATTATGATCAAGACTCCCGCCGATCTCGCGCGGCCAGAGATACGTTCCTATGTTCGACGCGCGCGAAAGCAGGCGATTGCTGACGCGCGGAAGCTCGGCGAAACTGCCCCAAAGAGCATTAATGGTGTCGTCTCGACGGTCAAAGCGATCTATCGCAAGAAACGTAGGCCGGTCTAAGGTCCACCGACGCTGACGCTGAGGCTGTTTGCTGTCTGCTTTACTTCTCTAACAATCCAAATCGCAAATGATCGCTTATACTAGTCAGGGAGAATCACAAATCATGTATAGAGCTTTGTTCCCGAGTGCTGTCATTTTTCTGGTTATCGCTACGGTGGTCGCTTGCAGCTCAGTCACTGCTTCTGCCACGGCAATCCCAGACCCGGCTCTCGATGCGCCGCTCGCTAGCGCCCAAGGCGAGAAAACCGCCGTGCTTGCCGGAGGCTGTTTTTGGGGCGTGGAAGCAGTCTTCGAACATGTCAAAGGAGTAACCGATGTGCGGTCCGGATATTCGGGCGGGTCACCCGCTACGGCCCAGTACGAGAAAGTCGGAACGGGCAACACGGGTCACGCTGAATCGGTTCGCATCACTTACGACCCATCCCAAATCTCTTATGGCCAACTTCTCAAGGTGTTCTTTTCGGTAGCCCATGATCCGACTCAACTGAACCGGCAGGGACCAGATACGGGCACGCAATATCGCTCGGCCGTTTTCTTTTCAAACGACGAACAGAAGCGGATCGCCCAGGCCTACATCACTCAACTTAACCGGGCCAAAGTGTTCGCGCGACCCATCGTTACACAAGTCGCTGCTCTGCAATCCTTCAATGAGGCGGAGGCGTATCACCAGGACTATCTCATCAATCACACCGACGATCCCTACATCGTAATCAACGATCTTCCGAAGTTGGAGAACCTGCGGAAGGAACTTCCGGGTTTGTATAAGTCGAAGTAACGTTTGTCGCCTTGAAGGCTCGGAATATCCCTTCGCCCAGGACGCGAACGTCTAACTTGATCTCCCCTTGACGACCGTTCGCGGTTGTCCTACTGTGCACTCGCCTCGCGCGTCTTACTGTCAGCACTCAAGCCCGCCTCTGTCATCTTGCCTCTTTTGAGTTCAGATGAAGGCGTTCAAACTGGTTACGCGAAAGGCGAGGGTTTTGAACCCCAATCACCATGGCCTCGCCGTCTGACAATTATTAGGAGACTGCAATGTCTACTCATCCATCTGCACCGGATAACTTAAATCTCTCCACCGAAAATAGATTTTCCAGCAAACTCTCGAGAAGCTTTAGCACCTTTACTTCCGGAACACTCCTGGTTGTTGCAGGTTTCTTAATCGGAGTGGGCGTGCTTTTATTCGATTACCTTTTATGGCCCGATAAGAATTTTCCTAACCACATTCATAAACCCGCTTTTCAATTGTTTCTTTTCGCTGTCGTAGCGCAAACAGTCTTTTGGTCCGTCGCAGTCGGCTCGATGTTGCCGGCTTTGCGCGTGCTTTGGAGGTATACAAAAGGCCATTGGCCAGAGATAACCGCCTGGTTGCTTCTCTTCGCGGCTCTGGTCTTTTGCTCAAGATTCTTTGCCTTCAGCTGTAAGGCCTACTCGCTTCAACATCACGGAACGAAATTGGACATTCTCACTTACCTTGGCGGCGTGGTTGCCATAATGGCGGCGGGCGGCAGCATTCTGGTAAATATCGGCTTACGTGAAATCTTAGCTACAAGCAAACCCGCGGTTGAAAGAGAAAAAGCAGCAAAAGTCGAGCCGGATAATGTAGAGCTCGTCGAGGAAGAGCAAGCAGGTTTCATAAGGACGTATCTATTCCTGCGTGGAAGGTTCCTCCATTTTCTTTCGCTTCTCGGGATAATGCTGGGACTGGTGGTATTAGCTCAAGGTGCCAAGCGATATTTTATCCAGCATGTTGACCATATCTGCGTGCCGGGCGATCCGACTGCATTCGGATTCGGTTGGGACAAAGTGATGGTTTTTGGTTTGTACTACACTCTGATTCTGATTTTGACGTTCCTTCCAACATTTTCACTGCTTATTGCCACCGGGAATAAGTTGCGCGATGACCTATTGCCAATCCCATCGCCCCACAGCGATCAATGGGAGAATCGCTGCACGAGACGGGAAAGTCTTGAAAAGTTGTTGGCTCTTACGATGACAGAGCGCTTGAGGACCGTCATTGCTGTCTCGGCGCCCGTCCTCGGAGGTCTTATCTCGCTGCTACAGTTCATCAAGGGGAAGTAGTCACTTTTCCTTGTCACAACCTTCAATGACCAAGCCAATGCCTGCCATCTTCTTCGGACACGGCAATCCCATGAATGCCGTGTCCCGTAACGCGTACACAGAAGCGTGGGCAGCTATTGGCAATTCCCTTCCGCGCCCAGAGGCTGTGCTCTGCGTCTCCGCTCATTGGTACTTGTCTGGTACTGCGGTCACCGCGATGTCTGCGCCGCGGACCATTCACGATTTCGGAGGCTTTCCTCGGGAACTCTATGAGGTCGAATATCCAGCGCCGGGCGACCCTGAACTCGCCCAACGCGTTCAGGAGTTGCTGTCGGCGAAATCCGGCAACGAAGGCATCGCAGTCGACCTCGATCAGAGTTGGGGATTGGATCACGGAACGTGGTCAGTGCTCTGCCACGTTTTTCCTCAGGCGGATATTCCGGTGGTCCAACTCCGCATTGATGAAACACAAGCGCCGGAGTTCCACTACAAAGTGGGAAAGCAGCTGCAACCGCTACGTGATGAAGGGGTGCTCGTGATCGGAAGCGGGAACATTATTCATAACCTGCACACGTACGCCTGGGGCAAACATGAAGTTGAGCCTTTCGACTTACACCATTCCAAATGCGACACTGTCAGACAGCGGCGCTAAGTTTCGCTGCGTGGTAACGAATGCCTTCGGCAACGCCACCAGCAATGAAGCGACCCTGACAGTGCAGCCGCCGCCGCCAACACTCTTGACGGAACAAAACACGGATAGCGCGATAGCCTTCGACTCGGTGATCATGATGCGCAATCCTTTTGGACTTCGTCCCGCATGGGATTTCAGTTCTGACCATCGCACCCGAATAATGCTTTTCGCCATTGATGCCGATCTGCTTTCGGGCGAAACCAGTTCAGCATTGACAGCTCAAGCCGAAGACGCGCTCCACGTCGTATATCCACTCGCAGTCGAATTCGTCGGCAAGGTTCCCGATTTTAACTGGCTTACCGAAGTGGTGGTGAAATTGCCTGACAGCTTTGCAGTTAACGGAGACGTCTTTATCAGCATTACGCTTCATGGCAAAACCAGCAATAAAGTGCGGCTGCCATTCAGTAATTCTCCACTTGCCCATTGACGACTGACCGCCGCCTCCCTCGCCAATTCACTAACAAACTGATCGTGGCCATTGCGAAGTGCGCTCAAAACAAGAATGGGCCCACCGCTCTCCCAAGGCGTGCGCACGCAAGTTTTCCTCGCTCGCTCGTTCATGGGGCGTGAAGGCAGTTTGACTTACCAGGTAACAAAGTGAGGCTAAGACAACCCATGAAAACCATCTTCCTAATCGCTATCACGACCGTGTTCGTTATTTCAGCTCTTCCTGGTTGTGCCGAAGTGCCAGCCAACGGTGTGCCGCCGGCTTTTGCGTCTGGCTCGATGAGACCGGCGAAGAAGACGATGCGCCCTTTTCGCTCAGAGCAGGAGCTCGCATCCTTTCTCAAGGAGCTGGCGGAAAAACAAAGACGCGGGCGCCAGGCGCTAGCTAAGAATGAGCCGCAGCCTCCTGCTGCTCCAGCCGCGACGGGCTACGGTACCTCAGAGCTGAAAGCCAACGCCGACAAAGATGACTCGGTCACAAACGTCCAACACGCGGGAGTTGATGAAGGCGGAATTGTAAAAGTGCACGGCGATCATCTGGTTGTCTTGCGACGCGGCCGATTGTTTACGGTGAAAATCGGTGATGGAGCGTTGAGGCCAATCTCCGCCGTCGATGCCTTTGGCCCCGATATTAACCCGGGCTACACCTGGTACGACGAGATGCTTGTGTCCGACGACACGATTGCAGTGATCGGATATAGCTATGAGCGCGGTGGTACCGAGATCGGCTTATTTCACATCGATGACGAGGGACACCTCAGCTATCGCTCGACGCATCATCTGCGTTCCAACGATTACTATTCATCGCGCAATTACGCGAGCCGGTTAATCGGCAGCAAACTGATTTTCTATACACCGCTTTATTTGAATCCTGGCGGCGAAGATCCTTTCCAGAGTTTCCCGGCAGTGCGCAAGTGGCACAAAGGCGCCACCAACGAGGAGTTTCAACGAATAGTCTCGGCGACGAACGTTTACCGCCCGGAACAACCGATCAATGCGGATTATGGTTTGGCGCTACATACCGTCACTGTATGCGATCTCTCCGGCGGTGGCTTTGCTTGCCAGGCAACAGCTGTGCTCGGACAGCCAGGACGCGTTTTTTATGTGTCGCCGGAATCAGTCTACGTTTGGGTTAACTCCTGGGTGAACCGCGGAAACCAAACCAGCACGGAGTCGATGCTCTATCGGATGCCGCTTGACGGTTCAGGCCCGAGCGCGCTCCGCGTGTCAGGCAGTCCGGTGGACCAGTTTTCTTTTTTGGAAAGTCAGGATGGTTATCTCAACGTGCTGGTTCGCTCAAATTCCGTTGGTGATGGAATGTGGGGGGCGGAGGTGGCGGCTGGTGAGGTGGCGTTGCTGCGCGTGTCGCTTCTAAATTTTTCAGACGGCAGAGACGCGGCGCCGGCGTCAAACTATCGCAGGCTGCCAAAACCTGAAGGCTATACTTTCCAGAATCGCTTCGTGGGCGACTACCTGTTGTACGGTACTGGCAGCGGCTGGGGATATCCGCAGCAAAATGACCACGCACTGCTCTACGCGGTACACTGGTTAGATGGCCGCGCGCAAACACTTTCACTCGTTCACGGCGTCGACCGTATCGAGCAAATGGGCGCAGACGCAGTGGTGGTGGGCACCGACGGCAAGGACCTCCACTTCACTTCAATTCATCTGGGATCGTATGCAGGAATTGTCGATCGCTACACGCGCAAAGGAGCGTCGCAGGGTGAGTTGCGCAGCCATGGCTTCTTTTACAAGCCGGACGGACCAAACTCCGGCACACTCGGTTTGCCGATAAGCGTGCCGGGCCGTCCCGGTTATCGCCATCTCTTTGATGCGTCGGCGGCGATCCTGTTCCTGCACAACGATTCGCTACATTTCGAGGAAGTCGGTGAACTTGCCGCCAGACCGGAAGCGGCGGTCGACGATGCGTGTCGCGCCTCGTGCGTAGACTGGTATGGAAATGCGCGGCCGCTTTTCGTGCGCGGACGAGTGCTGGCACTGCTTGGATACGAAATCGTCGAAGGCACTCTCAATGATGGCCGCATGCGCGAATTGCGCCGGGTCAGTTATGCGCCACGGCCGGCTGAAATTACGCGCCAGCAGGGAGCTGAAAAGAACTGAGGTAAGAATCCAGTCGTTAGCCTTCAACATTCAAAGTTAACCTTCCCAGATCCACCTGTGGCACTACAGCACGCAGGCCACTCCCAGGTGCTTGCTTGATTTCAATCGTCAGCATGCTTTAGGTCCGAAGGACCGGCAGTTAATAGCCCCGTCCGTAAGGGCGCGGTAGATCCGCAGTAATTTGGCTGAGCGCCGAAGGTGCGCCACGATTTGTGCCGGCCCCCGGGCCTTTAGGCTTTCGAGGGGAGGGAGTTCCCCGCCCTTACGGACGGGGCTACTAACTGCCAGTCCTTCGGACCTAATAGTTTAATTGAACCAGTAATTTCCTCCGCCAGTAGTTTGACTCTTACCACTGAGTCCGTATCCTTCTGCCAGGAATGGTCGAGGGTAACACCATCACAACAGAGTCTGCTGGCCTGCCTTACGATGCAGTCTTAATAATTTCTTTTGGCGGGCCCGAAGGCACGAACGACGTCATGCCGTTTCTTGAGAACGTTCTGCGGGGCCGTAACGTTCCGCGCGAACGACTGCTCGAAGTTGCCAAACATTACGAACTGTTCGGTGGCGTCAGTCCTATCAACGAGCAGAATCGCAAACTTATTTCTGCTCTCAAACAAGAGCTTGAAAACAATGGAACGCGCCTGCCCATCTACTTCGGCAACCGCAACTGGCATCCACTGTTGCCTGTCACAATGCGGCAGATGCGCGACGACGGAGTGAAGCGTGCCCTTGGCTTTGTGACTTCGGCTTACAGTTCTTACGCAAGTTGCCGGCAGTATTTGGAGAACATTGAAAGCGCGCGCCAGTCCGTCGGTCCGGATGCAACCCACGTAGACAAGCTGCGGACTTTTTACAACCATCCTTTGTTCATCCAGGCGAACGTCGCGCAGATTCAGGCTGGGCTCGCCCAGTTTCCGGAACCCCAGCGCTCCGCGGCTCATATAGTTTTCACGGCCCACAGCATTCCTGATTCTATGGCACAGGCTTGCGACTACGAAGCGCAGCTCAGGGAGACGAGCACACTCATCGCCAAGTCTTTGGGCGTGGAAAAATGGCAGCTTGTATTTCAGAGCCGCAGTGGTCCAGCGACGCAGCCGTGGTTGGGACCTGATGTTCGCGACTATCTAAAGCAGCTGCACGGGTTGGGTACCAGAGAGGTAGTGTTGGCGCCGATTGGTTTCGTCTCAGATCATATGGAAATCATTTATGATCTGGACACCGAAGCGCGCCGTCTTTGTGACGAGCTTGGCTTGAATATGATTCGCGCCGAAACAGTCGGCACTCATCCAGCGTTTATTAGAATGATTCGCGAACTGATACTTGAGCGTATTGAACCTGGTCGAGAAAAAAAATTTCTCGGCCCGCTCGGGCCAGCGAAGGACACCTGTCCTGTGGGTTGCTGCATGCGGTGAGTGGCCTGCGGCTGTGCCGCAAGCGAAGATCAAAATGAAACGTATTGTAATCATTGGCGGCGGCATCACAGGGCTGTCGGCGACACATCGAATCCTTGAGCGCAGCCATGAAACGGGCGAGCAAATCGACGTCACTCTACTCGAGGCTGGCAGTCGGATTGGCGGGATCGTTCAAACTCGGGAGCGCGACGGATTTCTTCTCGAAAGTGGTCCTGATTCTTTCATCGCCGAGAAACCAGAAGTGATTCGACTCGCCAAGCGCCTCGGCCTCGAATCTAACCTGATCGAAACCAATCAAAGCCACCGTCGCAGTTTCGTCGTGCGGCAAGGCAAACTCCTGCCAGTACCCGAAGGATTTCATCTGCTTGCTCCCGGCCGTCTTTGGCCCTTTCTTCAAAGTGGCGTTTTTAGTTGGCCCGGAAAAGCCCGAATGGCAATGGAGCTGCTGCTACCAAGACGCAATATCAATGGAGATGTGGCGACCGCGGATGAAAGCCTCGCGCAGTTTGTGCGCCGGCGTCTGGGACGCGAAGCGCTTGAACGCATGGCCCAGCCCATGGTCGGTGGAATTTATACGGCCGATCCGGAGACGCTCAGCTTGCGAGCGACGATGCCGCGCTTTCTGGAAATGGAACGCGAGCACGGCAGCGTAATCCGCGCGCTAAGAAAACAAAGCAGAAGCCCGACGGTAAAGGAGGGTTCCGAGGCTTTGAGCGGCACACAAGCAGTTAGTGGCGCCCGTTACAGTCTTTTCCTTTCATTCGATCGCGGCATGCAATTGCTTACTGACAAACTCGCGAACGCTATTGCAAATTCCAGCTCTGGTTCTATTCGACTTAACACGCGCGTCGAGTCTTTCGAGCGCCAGCATGCGACTCCCAACGAGCCGGCGAGCTGGAAAATTAGAACCAATAACAATGAAACGTTGACTGCTGACGCTGTTTGTCTGGCGCTGCCCGGTTTTGTCTGCGCGCGCTTGCTTCGCAATGTAGACGCGCCACTAGCTTCCGAGCTGGACAATATTGCCTACGCGTCAAGCTCCACAATCAACCTCGCCTACCAACGGGAAGACATTCCGCATTCCCTAGATGGTTTTGGTTTCGTTGTTCCTTTTGTTGAAAAGCGATCTCTAATCGCATGTACCTTTAGCAGTGTGAAGTTTTCGGGGCGCGCGCCGCACGATCGCGTTTTGCTCCGAGCATTCGTCGGCGGGGCCCTGCAACCTGAGATGTTTGGGCTGGACGACGCTGAGTTGATTTCGCGAGTCCGCAGTGACCTGCGCGACTTGTTGGGAATCGAGCGGCCTCCGCTTTTCGGAGAAGTTTCAAACTGGGAACTTTCGATGCCGCAGTACACGCTGGGCCATCTTGAAAAAGTGAAGCGAATTCGAGAACGCGCCGCTTCCCTGCCACGCCTCACGCTCGCGGGCAATGCTTACTCAGGCCCCGGTATCCCTGACTGCATTCGCAGCGGTGAGACCGGCGCCGATCAGCTAATCGAGATGTTGGCGAAGTAAACTCGAACCCGGACGGCAAGGCTACAGCGAGCTCAGACGTAGATGACATGTGAAGCTCGCCAGATCTTTGCGGGAATCGAGCCGGGTGCAGCGGTGGTGAGCACGATAGCGTAATCCTCGTCAAAGGCATTGCTGTCTTTTACCCTTTCAGGATCGTTGAGGCTCGTGGAGAGTCCCACGTCCATGTCTTGCTTTTGAGGTGCTATGAGCGCAAGCCGACGTAGACATTCATAGAGATGTTTGAGCCCGCCGCCATAACTTCCCAGATCGCCACCCAGCATTAGGCGTACTTCCGCACGCTCCTCAATGAAATGGTTCAGGAGTGAAGCAGTTTGGACCACGCCTGCTTCAAACCGCTGCGCGAAGTTGTCAGAATCAGTTAGCTCTCTGGTATCGAAAACAATCGTGATGCGCCGTTCGTCCTCTGCGGTGAACTCCCGTACAGTCAAATTTCGTGAGCGTGCAGTTGCTTTCCAATCAATATGCCGCAGGTCATCCTGTGCCTGGTAATCGCGGAGTGAAAACAGGTCCTGGCCCACGCCTCGTCTTACCGAGGCCATGCGTCCGGCATACATCGGCAGAAGATGCAGTTCGTCGCCCACCGCTTGCGGCTTCGGATAAACGATTATCTCCACATCGCGAGCTCGCAGCCGTCGACGGAAGCGGAAGAACCCAAAGGGGAATCGAGTTGATAACTCAAAGCCATTGATAAGCACGTGACCACGTTTGGTAAATAGCTGCTCGACTCGTTGCTCCGCGGCCGCGTGATGCGGGACATATGTGAAGTAGGCGAGTGCGCGCTTTGAGAAACGCCGGCGCCGGCGTTTGGGACTGTCGCCCGCCGTTGAGTCAATTGGCCCACGCGCTTCGACGAGAATGGAGAATGAGGGCAGGACGCGTTTGGCATTTCGCAATGTCACGATAACCGGAGCCGCCTCGCCGGCGAAGATGTGGTCAGGAAATCGCGCGGACACAATCAGATCGCGCAGCGAAGCTCTGGCCGCCACGCCGCCAACAAAAAGCGTTGAGACCAGCAACGAGAAAACGAGAAATAGAAGATTGTTTCCAGTGTTCCAGGCGGCAAATCCGACGACCAATAAAAT
>JALYSR010000151.1 GCA_030854715.1 Acidobacteriota bacterium | reverse complement strand
CATCCACTTTGAGCAAATCAGTCGCTTCGCCGACTTCCGTTCTCGATGCCGGAGGTTTAGGTCTGACGGGCTGATCCTGAGTTAATGGATTGACGTTAGGCGTGTCCGTCATCGGGTTTGTTACCTGGCGATCGACGGGATTAGTTTGTTGTGCGCTGGCGGTGAGTGAGGCAACACCCAGGAATGCAATCAAAACCGCAAAGCGGACCACAGTCGAAATACCACTTGAGCGAAGAGCGGCGCGCAAAGAAAGTGAAAACCTCCGGGGGACTGGCGAGCGAGCACTACACACTCGGGGAAAAGCGCGCGCCGGCTTTTTTAGAACGAGGGCGATGCTAACACGGAATAGTGAGCAGTGGGCAGTGGGCGGTGTGCAGTGTTTGCCATGCTCGTGTTTGTGGCTTTGCCACCCTGATGTGCGGAAGGGCTCTGCCCTTCCGATAGGCCGCGATAATTATTGGGGCTTCGCCCCCGTTTAGGAACCAGCGGAATGAAGGGTCGGTGATGTTTCAAAATGCACGGGCGAAGCCCCAATAGTTTTGAAGATTTACGGAAGGGCAAAGCCCTTCCGCACATCAGGCGGCAAAGCCGCAAACTAGTTGTCTGTCTCGTTCTGCTATCATGCCGCGCGTGACCGACACCTATGGATTAATGATCGTTGCCGGTGAGCCTTCAGGTGACGCCCACGCGGCGGCATTGGTCGACGCTTTACGAAAGGCCGAGCCTCACACGAAGTTTGAATTTTTCGGTGCGACTGGACCATTGTTGCGGGCCGCGGGCGTTCAATCCATTGTCAGCACGGACGATCTTGCCATCGTTGGCCTGCTCGAAATCGGAAGCGCACTACCGAAGTTTTTGCGTGCCTACAAACTACTGAAGCAAGCAGCTATTGAACGAAGGCCCGACGCCGTAATTCTCGTTGACTGGCCCGACTTCAACTTCAAATTGGCACGCGCTCTCCATCGTCGTGGTCTAAAAGTTATTTATTACATCAGTCCGCAATTGTGGGCCTGGCGCTCATACCGAATCCGAAATGTTCGCCGCGATGTCGATCTACTGCTTTCAATTCTTCCGTTCGAACAGGAGTGGTACGCCGAGCGTGGGGTTGAGCAGGTAGAGTTTGTAGGTCATCCGCTCGCCGGGGAAGTTCAATCTCGTTTCGATCGCACCGGGTTTTGCCTGCAGACGAAGCTCGATCCCAGATTGCCCATCATTTCGCTTCTGCCAGGCAGCCGCCGCAAGGAACTGGAGCGCATTCTGCCACCTATGCTCGAAGCGGCCGCGCTTATTGCTGATCGCCGTCCGGAAGTTCAATTCGTTGTCGTCGTCGCGCCCAGCCGTTCATCGGACGAGGTGAGAAATATTGTGCGGGCGCAGCGCGCAACGCCGCTGCCGCTCCCGTCGTGTTTGCATATCGTCGCCGGCCAGTCTCGCGAAGCGCTCGCGGCGTCAAACGTTGCTGCGATTGCGAGTGGCACCGCCACATTGGAAGCGGCTTTACTGGGAACGCCGATGGTTGTCGTTTACAAAGAGTCGCTGATCAACTGGCATACGCTGGGAAATTTGATAAGCACCGATCATTTCGGACTGGTGAACCTGGTAGCCGGCGAACGCGTGGCGACTGAACTAATGCAGGATGATTTAAACGGCGAGCGGTTAGCAAAAGAGTTGCTTTCGTTGTTGGACAAGGAACGAAATGCGGCGATGCGAAGACGCTTGCACGAGGTGGCCGAGCAACTTGGTGAGGGTGGCGCTTCCAGACGAGCAGCAGATCACGTTTTAGATGCCGTTAATTCCTGGCAGGGAAAATAGGACCGATTCATTCACCGCGGCGTTTCTCAAGTTCGTCCAACCGTTTTCGCAGCTCCTTAATCTCCTCGCGCATTTGCGGCAGACGACCCAGATGCGCGTTCAAACGCTTGTATTCATCGAGAGGTTGAATCGGAATTCCCCACCAAACGCCGGGCCGCACAATTTTTCCCGGAAGCACGCCCGCTTTTGAACCGATCACTGCGCCGCTCAAGACGCGTATGTGATCGCCGAACCCAACTTGTCCCCCGATCACCACGTCATCTTCAATAACTACGCTGCCGCTGATGCCGGTTTGCGCTGCAATCACCACGCGCTCGCCGATATCGCAGTTGTGGCCCACGTGCACCAGATTATCGATCTTCGTACCACGCCCAATTCGTGTTCGTCCCAGGGCTGCGCTATCGACACAGGTGTAGGCGCCCAGTTCAACGTCGTCTTCGACGAGCACCGTTCCTCTCTGTGGAAACTTGTGATAGCCGCCCCCTTCTTCATCATCCCGGACGTAACCAAAACCATCCGCGCCGATACAAACGCCGGCATGCAGAATTACGCGATCGCCAATCGTTACATCGTCGTAAAGGATTACACCCGGATGAAGCACGCAGTCGCGGCCGACGGTGACGTGTTCGCCGATGCTTACTCCGGCTTCAATGCGTGTGCCCGCCCCGATTCTCGCGCCTTCACCTATCGCAACATGCGCGCCGATAAAAACAGTCAGGTCGATATCGGCGCCCTCCGCAATAACGGCGGTTGGATGGACAAAAGGTTCGCGACGCTTCTGTGGGTGCAATAGTTCGGCAACCAAGGCGAACGCGAGCTTGGGCTTGGCAACTTCAATCAGTGCCGGCCCAAACTCATGTTCTATGATCAACTCCTTGAGGGATGCGACAAATTCCGGGGAGACGATTAGGCAGGATGCATTGCTGGCCCTCCCGGCTTCAAAGAATTTTTCGTCCTCGACGTAGGCAATCTCGCCCACCGCCGCGCTGTCAAGATTGGCCACTTGCGCAATGTGAAGGCTGCCATCGCCAACCAGACGTCCACCTACATGCGCGGCAAGCTCAGCAACTGTTAGCAATTTTGTTTCAGCCATGAATTGACAGTTAAAAACAGCAGAAGGCTTTCAAAGCGGACAGTCTTAAGGCCGATCTCCGAGCGGGGCTGATATTACACTTTTTCCTGGGAAGGTAGTGAACTGTGAGGCAACAAATCCCGATGGGAGTAAGGCCCTAATCCATTGGGATTAAGGCCGGGATGTCGAACCAACGCGCTGGTAAGGCCTAATAGCAGTGGGTCTTTTGCCTTGCCATGCCTCAACAGACCAACTATCATGACCCGGTTGAAAATTCAGGGGCTAAGTGTGCTCAGCTCGTCAGCTTAATTAGAAAAATCTCGCTTTTATTGACAGTCGGCGCGTCTAAGCAGTAATTGCCGTCAGGAGAATGCTCATTGTTTAGTGATCAATTTCGCCGGGGAGAATCAGAGAAAGCCAAGCTCACTGGAGTTAAGAGCTCCAAGGTGCTTTCAAACCTTTCAGGCCTCGCCTGGAAGGTTTTTCAGTCAGTCAACAAACGGCTGCCTGAAGGCGAGGCTATTCGTCCCAACTGGGCCCCCGGTCCACTACTAAAGTCTTACGAAAGAAGTGCGCCTCCGCTGGGATTTCCGCGGGAGACAGACAGTCTTTGTCCAACCTGTGTGAAGGAAGTTCGTAACGCCGTCATTTCCGGCGAGACACCGCTCGAGACGTTGATGTATGAACACCCGGGCGAAATCAAGGCACAGATTGTTGAAGAGAACGGACAAGTGGTCATGCGCAAGACTTGTCCCAAGCACGGCGAGTTCGTGGACGTGATGGCAACTGACCCCGCCTTCCTCGAGCGCATTGAATCGCTTTTCTTTGGACGCGACTTCCGAGTGGCGGAAGATGCCTCGGTCCATCACCACGGAGCTTCCAACATCAAATTTGGCCGCGGTGCCGTATTGACTGTGGATCTTACCAACCGCTGCAACATGATGTGTAATCCCTGCTTCATGGATGCAAACCAGGTTGGCTATGTTCACGAGCCCACGTACGAAGACACCAAAGCAATTCTTGATCGCGCAGTTTCATTCAAACCAAAGCGGCAGGTCATCATTCTCTTTTCGGGTGGCGAGCCCACCCTTTCTCCCTACTATCTCGAAGCAGTCGCCTATGCGAAGAAGATTGGTTTCTATCGAATTCTCGCGGCGACAAACGGCATTCGCTTCGCCGAAGACATCGAGTTCTGCAAAGCAGCCAAGGCTGCCGGCCAGCATGGCGTGTATCTGCAATTTGACGGCGTCAGTGAAGAGAAGAACAAACACCGTGGCGTCGGCAACCTGTTTGATGTGAAGCAGCAGGCCATTGAGAACCTCTCCAGCGTGGGCATTAAGGTCACTCTTGTAACTACAATCGTTAACACTATCAACAACGACGGTATCGGACAGATTGTCGAGTTTGCAGCGAAGAATATAGATAAGGTTCAGACAATCGCGTTCCAGCCCGTATCGTTTACAGGCCGCGACGAAGATGTTACCGACGAGCTGCGCATCAAGCAGCGTTACACGCTCGCCGGCATGACTCACGATTTGAACGATCAACTCGGCGGACAACTACAGCCGTTGCGCGATTGGTTTCCGCTGTCATCCTATTCGGCATTCACCAGCGTGATGGACATGCTACAAGGCGCCGATGCGCCCTGGGGTTGGTCGTCCTGCAACTGCCATCCAAACTGCGGCATCTTCACCCTCATGGTGGTAAATCGAAAGACGGGCGAATTCAAATCGCTGTTTGAGTTTTTCGATTACGAGCAATTCATGAAAGACGTCGCCACCATCACTGACACCGCGCGCGGCAAAAAACTTTCGTACGCGCAGCTCGGCATGGCAATCCTGCGCAACTTCAACGCCGAACAGGCGCCGGAAGGATTTCCGATTTCGCAGATTTTGAATCTTTTCAAACCCTCGTCGACTAATTCCAGTTCCGATCGCAACGATCGCATGAAGGCTGAGAAGGCCGAAGACCCTAACGACATCTGGCGCGTCCTTTGTGTTGAAGGCATGTGGTTTCAGGATCTCTTCAATTATGACTTCCGCCGCACCGAGATGTGCGTAATTCCTTACGGCACCCAGGAAGGCGAAATTTCATTCTGCGCTTACAACACGGGCGTCGGATGGCGGCAGATTATTGAGAACATGCACAAGACCGCGAACCTCGCCGACTGGTACCAGGAAAACGAACGACATGCTGTGTACGCCGCCGGCCATAACGTTCCCGGTATTTCCAAGAAACATTCGTTGAGCTTGCCGATTATCCAGGCGGTGCTTGCAGACGATGCCGACGAGAAACCTGTGGTCGTCTCGCCATATCTGGTCCAAGACCACGAAGAAGAGTCGGTGTCAGTCTAACGAAAAGCAGAAGCACACAGCCCAAGAAAACGAAAAATTGGTCGTACGGATGCGTGGCAGATTTACTGTCACGCATCTTTTTTTAATGTCGGGAAGAAGCAAGGCGGAGTTACGTCTGAGGATTGAATAAGATTTCTTTCCTAACTGCTTTGGGTAGTTGCGCAAGAATCGTCTTAGGTAGCTGAACGAGGGTGGCTTCCATTCTCTCGAGCCGTTGCTCAATCTTGTCGAATCGTTCCTCCGCCTTCCGTTGCCATTCCTCGGTCATGCGCTGCCATTCCTCGGTCCTGCGCATCCAATCTTCGCCTTTTATCTGTAGCTTAAGGCGTTCTTGATCATTTCTGGCAATTTGCTCCACAAACGCTGCCTGGTTACGAATGAGTAGCGCCATGGCTTCTTCGAGGTGGTTATTCCGGGCGAGAGGTTTTCGAGCTGCCATGCGCAAAAGTCTACCATCCTCAAACGCCTTCTACCACGACCGGTCACCACAAGGCACCCGAACTTTTACCATGTTCCTTTCAAGACGTTTCCACTCGGCATCATGGTGATGAGGCGTTTTGTTTACTATTCGTCAGATCCTGGGATCGGTTTCTGCACCTGGCGTAACTGGGCCACCACGTCGCGCAGGCGGATAGCCAGCTCCTCGATTGTTTCGGCGCGTTTTCGCGCCTTGTCACTGAGATCTTCACGCAACAACAATTGGGCCTGGCCCAACACGCCCGCCAGCGGATTGTTAATCTCATGCCGCACACGAGCAACCAGCTCAGCAATTGCATCTATTCTTGCTTCGTATTCCGCACTGAGCGCGCGCACTTTTTCTTCCGTATTGTTTGCTGTTGAATTAGTCTTCGCAGTCTGTTTATCGGGTTCAGTCATGTTACTCCCATGTTTCCAAAACCAATTTTCAGTGTGGGAGCGATCTGGCCGAGGGGCCCTAACGTGGGAGGTTCCAGCGGTTAACCTATTGTGCCTCGAGGAACAGTGAATAGTAAATAGCGAATAGTACCATTCACTAATACCATTCACTTGTACACGCGGTTGACAAAGAAAAGCCTCTACACTTACATTGAAAATCCTCTTGCTGGGAGGTCGTCTAACGGTAGGACTGCGGACTCTGAATCCGCCTATCGGGGTTCGAATCCCTGCCTCCCAGCCAAAACATCCAGCGAAGAAAAACGCGGGAATGTAACTTGAACCAATACTTTGCCGCCCTGGCAACTTATTGGTTCCAATAGCCTGCGGCAACTTATTGGTTCCAATGGGAGAAAACTCAGATCCAACGACCACTTCTTAATCCGAGTTCGAGTCGTACTCCCCGTAAGACCATCATGAACTCGCCGCTGTTCAATCCGACCCTGCCGTTGCACACTTTCATCATTTGAATTCGTGAGGGATTTTTCCCGCTGGCGTGTAAATCTAAGGCCCTTCGAGAGTGCGCAACAGGACTCCGCTAGAAACGTTCCACAGCCTGATGCTTTTGTCATTACTACCGCTGGCGAGAATCTTCCCGTCGGGGCTGAAAGCGACTGAGGTGACCGGGCCAGAGTGCCCTTTGAGAGTGTGCAACTCTGTGCCAGTCGAAACATCCCAGAGCGTGACCGTTGCGACCTCTCCTTGACTGGCGAGAGTCGTTCCATCAGGACTGAAGGCGATTGGGTTCGACTGCCCTTTCAGAGTGCGCAACACAGCGCCCGTCGAGACATCCCATAGCATTACGGTGTCGTCTCTACTAGCGCTGGCGAGAGTCTTCCTGTCGGGACTAAAGGCTACTGAGTAAACGATATCAGAATGTCCTTTGAGAGTACGCAGCACGGTGCCGGTCGAGACATCGAATAGCGTAACGGTTGCGCTTCTACCACCAACGCTGGCGAGAGTCTTTCCATCGGGACTGAACGCAACTGAGTAAACAAGATCAGAGTGCCTGAGAGTGCGCAACGTAGCGCCGGTCGATACATCCCACACTGTGATGGTTTCGTCGTAACTACCGCTGGCGAGGGTCTTTCCATCAGGGCTGAAGGCGACTGAGGTGACCGAAGAAGAATGCCCGGTGAGAGTCCGCAGCTCCGCCCCGCTCGAGACATCCCATACTTTGATGGCATTCTCGTCCAGTTTTACAATCTTGTTATATCTCACGCTGGGAATGATCTCGCCGCTGCCACTGGCCAGAGTTTTCCCGTTAGGACTGAAGGCGATTGAGCGCACAGGCGACGAATGCCCTTCGAGAGTGCGCCGCACTGCGCCGGTCGAAACATCCCACAGCTTGACGGTGTGGTCCTGACTTCCGCTGGCGAGAGTCTTCCCATCAGGACTGAAAGCGACTGAGTAGACCGGACCAGAATGCCCGGTTTGCGAAACCAATTCTGGTGGGCTCGGAGATGGCGCTGTCTTTGTCTGTGAAGCGCGTTGCGCGCAAGCAACAACCAGAACGATACAACAAGACGCGATGAACGCCATCGATGCCCCGCAAGCTTTGAAGCGATGCGTTGTTTCTGTAGCCACGATTTCCTCCTTTTGAAAAGACGCGTTCAAAGGTTACTTCCGCTGACAGTTGCACGGGTTGACTGACCGAATCATCTCTAGTAGTTATCGCCGTCTTTTTCATGCTGGGCGCGGCGGCGCTCAGCGGTAATTGTAAATTGCGGTGATCCCCTTCCGCAGTTTCTGATCAACGTAGAGCAAGTAGAGCCCGCTAATAAAGAGCGTTCCTCCAGAGGCGGCAAATACCAGCCGAATGCTCTTCCACGGGGCCCACACTCCCGCTGCGATTCCGAGCACGCCCAATAGGATTAAGAAACCGGCAGTTACCCGGACGACAGGCGAGAGCTGCCGGTGGCTCGCCGTTCCTGTAGTCAGGTTTCGATATGCAATAACGATAAAAAGTTCGCGGCTCGGCTTCCCGGCCACCACCAACTCGTCGCCGACGTTGATGTCCTCGACGCGCTGAAGAGCTTTGTAGACCATCTGTTTGCCATCGAGTTCAAACTTGATCAGGTCCCACGTGCGGCGGTAGTAATCTGTGCCGTACTCATCAGTAGTATTTTCTATCTCAACATCAAAGAGGACCTGGGTGACTCGGCCTTTGATCGTCTCCATGGCTTAACCTATTCTTCTGGCAGCTATCGATTAGGTACAATGCTATCCTACGCCCGATCGGGTGACTTCACCGTGCTAGTCTTGCCGTCACTGAGGATGAAGCAGCATCAACTGATCCGCCATGACCGAAGGAACTGTTGCGCCCGCGGATCGTTTTCATCAGCGCCGCGAATAAGGACAATGTAAGTGTGTTTACTACCGGCGTAGTAATTCAGAACTGACTTAGTCGTCTTATCGCAACTGGTCATAGTGACGGCGTACTGCCTCGTCTGCCGTCCGCTTACCGGCTCTTTCCGTGCGAGCTTCACTTCGACCACGGCGCCAGCATCACTCCGGAGGAGAAAGTTGGTTAACAGAGCCGCAGTTGCGTGGATTGTCGTGTTCAACACCATGGTATCGTACGTAGCCTGATCGTATTTCGAGGGAAGCTCGGGTAGTTCGTGCCTTTCCAGAGAGAAGATCCCGTAGGTAATACCTTCGCTGCTGCTGTCGTACATCTTCATTTCGCCGTCCGAGTTCTGTTGCACCGGGTCGGGCATCATAGCTGAGAAATGCTCGCCCGCGGGACGGAATTGCTTCCAATCGCGTTTCAGTTGCAGCGCGGCTTCAGCCTGCGTCCGCCGATCTGTTCTTTCGTCCTCAGAGGCGGGCGCGATCGGCCCTGTCGGTAAGAGGTCAATGCGCATCTCCTCGACCAGCTTGGAAATCGTTGGTTCCGATTTGAAGTAAGTGAACTCTTCAATCGTGAGACTCTTGAGCTGTTCGTAAGTAAGGTTATCTACTGAAAGGGAGTCCGGCTTCTTGGTTTGCTGTTCGGCTCGTTCCTCGGCTTGCTTTGATTCCTCAGCGTAAAGCCGGTCCCTAACAGCTTTCGTCTCTGCTACCTGCTTTTCAAACTTGAGCTTCTTTTCTATGTCACCGCTCATTTCCGCGAGCTTCGCCAACTCGCGCAACACATTCTCCTTAGAAGACCATGCAGAACTGTCGTTGGGGTTAAGGGTGATAGCCTGATTCGCGTACTCCAATCCGCTTGTGGCACAGGTGCGGGCGTTTTCCAGAAGAGTCGGATCCTTTGGCCGGACATATTGAATAATGGTTTTGCCGCCTCGTTCCATCGGCCGCTTGTTCTCGCTGCTCTCTGTGATCTTGTACGAGCAATCCCAGGCCAGATCAGCCAATACTGTGTATGCTTCAGCGCGCTTCTCGTTGTACCTGGCCGGCGAAGTCGCCCTGGCTAGTAATTCACGCTCTTGCTCCTCCCGACTGATGTGACCGTAGAGCACAACAATCTCCTTGTCTGCGTCTTCCTTCATCGCAGAATCGCTGTTTGGGTTATCTATTGTTTTCTGATAGGCAGCGATAGCCTGCCGCGCTATGGCGAGGTTCTCGGGCGATTTGTCGCCGGGCTTGAATTGTTTCTCAAGCATGGTGGCAATTAAGAACTGGGCGTATTTCTGTTTCGGGTCGAGTTCCAAAGCCTTGCTGAAGTGACTTTGCGCGCCGGCATAATTCTTATGTTGATTGTCGCAGTATCCGGCCCGTATTTCCCGCTCTGCTGGTGTATCCGAAGTCACATCAGCGGCCGCACTGTTGATTTCATCCGCCCTCGGTGCACAGCTTTGATGGCTCAGGAAAGTCACGGCGAGCAGAAAAAGAATAAAAACAGATGACCTGTACAGGATATGAGCCATCGAATTCTTCTCCAGGGCTGGAGGAAAAATGCCAAGCAGTTTCGCACGGGTCTCGAACATTCTGCCACCCTCCAAGTGTGGCGGTTATTCCCCTCGCCTCGTGACGTGGACGGCTATCCTGAGCATCAAACCAGATAACTCTAATTCACGTTTCACACCCCAGTCATAAGAATAATCAGTCCAAGTTACGTCACCGTTCTTCTCCGGTTTGACTGACGGGCTGCTTTCCGTCAAATCGGCTGGCAAAGTCAAGGTCAGGTCCGCAATCGGAGCGGTAACTGTTTTCTGTTGTCCCAGTTGATATTCGATTCAACAGTCCCTTCGAGAGTGCGCAACTCTGTGCGGGTCGAGACATCCCACAGCTTGACGGTGTTGTCGTAACTACCGCTGGCGAGAGTCCTCCCGTCAGAACTGAAGGCGACTGAGTTGACCTCATCAGAGTGCCCTGGGACAGTGCGCAACTGTGTGCCGGTCGAGACCTCCCACAGCTTGACGGTATCATCCTCACTACCGCTGGCAAGAGTCTTTCCGTCAGGACTGAAGGCGACTGAGTCGATAGAATCAGAATGCCCTTTGAGAGTGCGCAACTCTGTGCCGGTCGCGACATCCCACAGCTTGACGGTGTGGTCCTGACTTCCGCTGGCGAGAGTCTTCCCATCAGGACTGAAAGCGACTGAGTAGACCGGACCAGAATGCCCGGCTTGCGAAACCAATTCAGG
>JALYSR010000147.1 GCA_030854715.1 Acidobacteriota bacterium | reverse complement strand
TTCCTGCAGAGCCTGATCTGCTCGTTGTCCGCTGACTGCGCGCTCCGGTTCCAAACGCTTCTTTTCAGTATCCCCGCCTTCGCCCATCAAACCAGTTTCGCCTGGTAAACTTCGCCCCGCTTTCCAGTCGTGGAATTCGGTGTAGTCACCGTTGTAGTGCGTAGCGTTACCGTTGTCATCCAGCGCCAGGATCTGCGTGGCCACGCGGTCGAGGAAATAGCGGTCGTGGCTGATGGTGACGATAGTTCCCTCAAAGGCGTCAAGCGCCTCTTCCAGCGCCTCACGCGACGGAATATCCAGATGATTGGTAGGCTCATCCAGCGCCAGCACGTTAACCCGCGAATAGATCAATTTGGCAAGGGCCAATCTTCCCTTTTCTCCGCCTGACAAATCGCGCACATGCTTGTAAACGTCATCGCCTGTAAACAAAAACTTTGCGAGAAATGAACGAAGCTCTCCGGCAGTTGCGCCCGGCAGCGCAACCCTTCTCAGCTCCATGATGATCTCATTTCGATCGTCGAGGTCTTCGAGTTGTTGCGAGTAGTAGCCTATTTGCACCTTGGTGCCCCAGCGAATTTCTCCTGCAAGGGGTGGAATCTTTTTGAGAATCGTCTTTAGAAATGTGGTTTTGCCGGATCCGTTTGGCCCGATTACGCCCAGGCATTCGCCACGTCTAAGGATAAACGAAATGTCTCGAGCAAGAACTTTTTCGCCATAGCCGATTGCCGCTTCGTCGACCATGAGAACGTGATTTCCGGTACGCTCGATCTTCTGCAAACGAAAGTCACCCGATGACTGATCGGGTCGGACTGCATCTATGCGGTCCAGCTTCTGCAACATCGTGCGGCGAGACTTCGCCTGCTTCGTCTTTTGTCCAGCCAGGTTGCGGCGGATAAATTCTTCGGTCTTCGCTATCAACTGTTGCTGGTTGTCGTAGGCGCGCTGTTGGGCCTCGCGTCGCTCTTCACGCTCGACGAGATAGTCGGAATAGTTACCTGTGTAGCTCGCAGCGCGCCCGTTTTCAAGCTCAATAATGCGGCGGCAGGTGCGGTCGAGAAAATACCGGTCATGCGAAATTATTACGAACCAGGCAGAGTAGCTTTGCAGGAATTCCTCGAGCCACTCAATCGCCAAAACGTCCAAATGGTTTGTCGGTTCATCCAGCAGGAGCACGTCGGGTTCCGCCAGCAGCAGCCGAACAAGGCCCAGGCGGTTCTGCTGACCACCTGACAGCTTTTCAGTTTCTAATGACCAGCTTTCACGCTCAAAGCCGAGCCCCTGCAAGATCGCTTCAGCCCTGGCCGCATAAGCAAATCCGCCCTCACGCTCAAACTGGTGCTGCAAGTCGCTATAGAGCTCGAGGATCTTGTCCAGCTCATCAGTAACTTCGGCCATGCGATGCTCCAGCTCGTGCATCTCGTGCTCGATCTGTTGCAGGTGACCAAAGGCGGAGAGTGCTGATTCGTGCACGGTCGATCCAGCTTCGAAATGGATATGCTGCGCGAGCAATCCGAGCCGCGTTCCGCGAGCGCGAATGACCTCCCCGCGGTCTGGCGTTTCTTCACCATTTACTAACCGAAAAATCGTCGTCTTACCCGCTCCATTGCGACCAACCAGCCCGATGTGTTCGCCCGGATTGATCTGTAGTGAGGCGCCGCGCAACACGTCCTGCGTGCCGTAAGACTTATGTACATCTGAAAGACGAAAGAGCATCTAGTTTGAAATATAAAGTATCCCGCCGGCGCAGAACAAAGCGGGTGCGGAGTTTATGAAGACTCCTGCACCCGCAAAAACCTCTTCGCTCAACTTACCGCTTCGGTGAACCGTTCGCCTTTGGGCTGGCCGCAGCGCCAGGCGAAGAAGGGCCCGACGAAGTTGCAGCGGGCGCTGTTGCCGAGGGAATTGCTGCGGCTGCCGGACTTGCCGCCGGCGAAGCAACCGTGCCTGACGACGCCGGCCTCAAGCCCAGGTTACTCGGATTATTCAGCATGGTGGCGGCGAGATTGCTTACAATCTTGGACTCGTTCATTGCTACTTCAAGCAGCGCCGCGTTGAGAATGTCTTTTCGTTGATTTATTAAGGCCTGCGTAATTTGCTGGCGAACGCCAGGGCTTTCAAGCGTAAGGTTCTCCGTCTGCAGCCGTTTTTCCTCCAGTTTAAAGATGTACCACTTACCGCTGCTGAAGCGAATGGGCTCGGTCGTATCTCCGGGTTGCATGGCAAAAACCCTAGTGACCAACTCTGATGGAAAGCCCGTTTGTTTGAGATCATCCTCAGTAGCAAAACCAATGTCACCGCCGCGAGCCAGGCTTTGAGCGTCTTCGCTCTTAGCCCGGGCTACAGTAGCGAAATCCGCGCCGCCCTTGAGCTGCTGGGAAACGTTATCAATCTTAAGCTTCGCTTCAGCTTCGTTCTTGGCGTCGTTTTGAATGCCCTGGGCAGAATTGTCCGCCGGATCAACCATAACCATCGCCAGTGCTACTCCGCGTGAGCTGACAAATCTTTCCCGATTGCCGTTATAGAAGTCTTCAACCTCTTTGTCGCTAACTGTAATCTTGGAACTGTATTTGTCCTGAAGGTTCTTGATGGCAATATCTTTCCGCGCCTCTTCACGCAGCGACTCCATCGTCAGTTTCTGTGCTGCCAAACTCTTCTGAAAGTCGTCGTCAGTCATGCCACTCTGCTGCTTCTGCTGATTGATGATGGCCGTAATTTGATCCTCAGTGGGCAGCAATTTTTCTTTCTCGGCGCGCTGAAAAAGCACTTCCCTTTGAATCAAGCTGCCAAGCACCTGCAACCGCGCCTGGGCCAGCTCGAGCTGCGAAAGCTGCGCTTGTTTGCCAGCCGATTGCTGACTCACGCCCCTTTCGACTTCCGCCGACATGATATTTTTTCCGTTAACCGTGGCGGCGACCAGGCTGTCCTTGCTGTCAGATCCTCCGCCAGTACCACAGCCAGCAAAAAGGAGAGAGATCAGCGAAATAAGGGTAGCGGTGATGGTTAGCTTTACGATTCGTTGCACTTGCGTTGTGTACTCCTTTGAAAAAATGCCTGTCGTTTGCGGGGCGCCCACTTGACGATCCCGGAACGGGTTGTTATAAATCTCGATTCGATGTTCTGCGCCGGCTCGGTCTGTGAGCCGCGCCAATTGATAAGGCTCGGGAGGTATAATAAATCATGGCCAAACGTTGCGAAGTCTGCGGTAAAGGGCCTCAATTTGGAAACAATGTTTCTCATGCAAACAACCGCACCCCACGGCGCTTCAATCCAAACCTGCAATCAATTCGGGTGCAGCTTCCAAAAGGTGGCGCCCAGCGAATGAAGGTTTGTACGAGCTGCATCAAAGCGGGGAAAATCGCCAAAGCGGCCTAATCATTCGTTTTTACTAAACAATTCCGGCGTTGGCCCAAAGGGTCCGCGCCGGTTTTTCGTTTAAGCCAACGCAATTGCGTCGATTTCCACGCGAGCATCACGCGGTAGGCGCGCGGCCTCGACCGTAGCGCGAGCCGGGGGCTCATTCTTAAAAAACCTACCGTAAACTTCGTTCATCGCTCCGAATTCATTCATGTCCAGTAAAAATACCGTGGTCTTTACCACCCGATTCAAACCGCTCCCTGCCGCTTCAAGCACTGCAGCCAGGTTTTTTAAGACCTGCTCCGTTTGCTCTGCAATTCCGCCTGGCACGAATTGTCCGGTTTCGGGATCTGTCGGTATCTGACCAGACGCGAACACCAGCCCTTTTGTCTTCACGGCTTGAGAATACGGTCCGATCGCGTGCGGAGCACGGTCTGTTTGGATTATCTCCCTCACAGTAGCGAAGCCCTCATTTTTGGTCGTGCAGACGAAACGCGGATTCTAGCAGAAAGGCTCAAGGAAGGGCAAAAGTGGCCGTGTCAGATAGGTCCTAAAGATAAAGACTATCGAAAGACCATCCAACTCGATCAAACCGCGCCTTGCATTCTTTCGACGTCCAGAACGCCTGGCACACCTTTGATGGAGTTGATAACTTTATCCAGATGCTTGACGTCAAACACTTCCACCGTGACCTCGATGTGTCCCTTTTCATCCGAAGCCACGGACGCGCGCGCATCGCGGATGCCGGTTTTCATGTCAGAGATTGCGCCGGTGATGCCCGCTATCATCCCCGTGCGGTTTTCCGTAACCGCCAGCAGTTTAACCGCATAAGCAGTTTTCTCCGGCCGGCCGGCCCACTCAACATCAACAATACGTTCCCGGTTGATCATTAGCGACGCGACATTCTTGCAGCGCTTCTCGTGAACGGCCACACCCTTCCCGCGAGTAACATAACCTACGATTTCTTCGCCATGCAGGGGGTTGCAGCAGCGTGCGCGTGTAACCATCAAGTCGTCGACGCCGCGGACAACGATTGCATCATCACCGAGCCGGATAAGTCTTTTAACCGCGCGAACTCCGCTGCGCAGCCGCGACTCTTTTTGCTTGTCGAGTTGTTCAAACTGTTCCTGACCAAGATACTTGGCGATTACGTTGCGCGGAATAAGTTTTCCGTAACCGATGCCGGCCAACAGGTCCTCGACGCGCCCGTAACCGTACTCGCCCGCCACGCGCTTCATTTCTTTATCGCCGTCGCCGAAAAGCTTCTTCGCGGAAAGCTGAAACCTTGCGGCCTCCTTCTCAAAGAGTTTTCTTCCAATATCGATCGACTCGGCCCGCTGTTGCTCAGCAACCCAGTGACGAACTCTGTTTTTGGCCCGCGAGGTCACGATGAAGTTGAGCCAGTCGCGCGACGGATGAGAATTTGGCGACGTGAGAATCTCAACGACCTCGCCGTTTTGTATCTCGCTGCGCAGCGGAACGATTCGGCCGTTGACCCGCGCACCGGTGCAGGTGTTTCCTACTTCCGAGTGAATCATGTAAGCGAAATCGACCGGAGTAGCTCCGCGCGGAAGTTGAATCACCTTGCCCATCGGGGTGAAGGCGTAAACGTCTTTTGGATATAGATCAAGCTTTAACGAATCGAGAAAGTCGCGCGAGTCTTTAACTTCCTGCGTCCATTCCACCAGGGAACGCAAAGCCTGGAAAGCGTTATCATCATCGCGCGCGCCGCGCTTTCCTTCCTTGTATTTCCAATGTGCGGCGACGCCTTCCTCGGCAATCTGGTGCATGTCCTGCGTGCGAATCTGAACTTCGAATGATTGTCCGTCAGTGCCAATCACCGACGTATGCAGCGACTGGTAAAGATTGTCCCGTGGTGTGGCAATCCAGTCTTTTATGCGACCCGGGACCGGCCGCCAGGTGTTATGGATTATGCCCAGTGCCGCGTAACAGTGCCGGACCTCATTGGGGGTAATCACTCGCGCCGCAACTAGATCGTAAACCTGGTCGAGCTCAATCTTCTGGAGCTTCAGCTTTTTCCAGATGGAATAGAGACGCTTGACGCGACCTTCAACCCGTACAAACGGCACGCCGGCTTCATTCATCTTTGCTTCAATACGGTCGGTGACGCCACCCAGAAACGCTTCGTTCTCGGCGCGTCGTTTTTCGAGTTGTTCGGCTAGTTCGCGATAGTCTTCCGGATGAAGATGGCGAAACGCGAGATCTTCCAGTTCGCCGCGGAGTTTACCCATGCCCAACCGGTGTGCAATGGGCGCAAAGATCTCCATGGTTTCTTCGGCAATGCGTTTTCGTTTCTCGGGGTTGAGATATTGCAGCGTCCGCATGTTGTGAAGACGATCGGCCAACTTAACGAGAACAATGCGAACGTCGTCAACCATGGCCAGCAGCATCTTGCGCACGTTTTCTGCCTGCTGTTCTTCACGCGAGATGTTGCTAATCTGCGCTATCTTAGTGAGGCCGTCGACCAGATGTGCGATCTCTTCGCCGAAGTACTTGCGGATGGTGTCGAGATCGACGAGGGTGTCTTCGACCACATCGTGAAGCAGGCCAGTGGCGACGGAGACCTCGTCGAGTTTCATATTGGCAAGAATATTTGCCACCTCGAGCGGATGGACCAGGTACGATTCACCGGAGGCCCGCTTCTGCCCCTTATGCTCCCTGGCGGAGAAAAGGTATGCACGGCGCAACAGATCGAGATTCGCTTGCGGATGATTGGCCGCCACGTTCTCGACAATTTCTTCGATTCGAATCATTAATAAATCGCGCCCGATTGGTTCAAATAAAGAAAACGAGTGCTTATGTTGATTATAACAAAAAGGTGATGCCCGACCCGAAAGTCGAGCATCACCTTGATCCGAAGCCTTTAAAGGAAGTGCTGGCTAACCTTTTTTCCCGGGCGAGGCTGACTTCTTCGCCTCCTGTTCCGCTTTCTTCTTTTGATTTGCTTCGCTCAGCGCACTCGTCCGTTTCTGTGCGATTTCTCGTTGCTTGTCAAATTCAGTCTTCTGGTCCATTTTCCCGTCCATCTCAGCCAGCTTTGCGGCCTCGAGCAATAGATTCGTTTTGTACGACCAGGCAGCTTCGCTATTGGGATCCAGCTTGATCGCGTTTTCTATTTCTTCGAGCCCTCGCTTGATGCATTGCTGAGCAGTGTCAAACTCTTTTTGCTCTTTTGGCTTCTTATATGAAACTGTGGCTTTGTTTCCCGCGCCAAGAGTGGTTACTTTGTTGCTGGGAAGTTCCGTCATCTTAAAGGAACAGTCCCAGTCCTTGCTGGCCAGCACAATGTAGGCTT
>JALYSR010000141.1 GCA_030854715.1 Acidobacteriota bacterium | reverse complement strand
CAGCCTCAATCGCGGGCACACGAATTGTCTTGCCGCTGAGTCGTCCAGTCACTTTTACTTTCTGTCCGGCAAATTCACGCGCCTTCTCCTGGCCCGCTTTGTCGAGTTGGTAAACTCGTTTGTGGTCGCGATCGGCGAGCACGAACTTGCCGTGCTTTACGCACATCAGAGTGCAGGACTTGTCATCGCCCATACCCGCCATGTGTTTCAAGCCACAATGGTTGTCGCTTACATAGCCGGTAAGCGTTTTCTCTGCCGGTTGGGTTTTCCGAGCAACGCCCGAGAGCGGAGTAACCAACACCACTCCAAGTACGAGTAGCATCAACATTCGCGAAACAGTTTTCATGATTCTTTCTCCTTCTTGTTCATTACGTTTGAATTCGTGGGGGAACTGCAAAGCTACGTAATCAGTTTTTTGGCGGTGCCGGATTGCTTGGCGCTCGACGCGGGGCGCTGGAATGCCAATACACGATACGCCACTGACCATCGCGATTTTCGAGCACAGCGGTTCCCAGCCCGCCGCCGTCGACATGACGCGGTTTTCCGTTGTCCATCACGTCAGCCGAAATTGTGTACTTGAGAGTTGCCCAGGCAGTCTTACCGGCCAGGTGGATTTTCATATCGCTAAAGGCATACTTCGTGTTTTTCAGCTCCCCCATCTCTGGCACGAGATGATGATCGCGATAATCAGCCCAGCCATAATTCGCGTGCCCACTCTCAAAGATGGTCAGCGATTCGTCGTTGGCCCAGATTTGTGAAGCCATTGGGAGATCATTCTTCTCAAAACTCAATGCGCTCTTCATTAGCGCATCGCGCACCGCCGCCTCGTCATCAGCGTGGGCATATGCTCGGTACGCAATGCCGAAAGAAAGGCCGAGAATCAGCAAGGGTAATAGCACGAATGGAAGCTTCGTTCTCATTATTAGTTTCTGCATAGAGCATGCTCCTTTTGGTATCCGTTTATTGCTGCCGACTCCCTGCTTCCAGAGTGGCGCCGTGAATTCCTCGTGGGTCCCCGGCTTCGGCTCCTTGTCAGCGAGAACATAAAGCAGCAGGCCGATAGGTCCCATGTAGAGGGTGACGAGGATAAAACCCCACTTCATTACCACGGGCTCAGGATTGTTCGTGAACTGGTCCCAAGCGACGCACACCGTAGACAGAGCCGCCAGCGCGAACCAGACGATCAGGAGGTAGTCGATTGGTTGAACGATCATTGAACAGTTGCGGTCGCTGTCTTCATCTGATCTGGAAAGTCAACGTTGCCCATTTGGACTCGTAGTTAATTCCCGGCTCATTGCTCGCCGCCATGTGGATCAGCTTCACATACCATTTCCCCGCGGCCATTAACTTAAAGCGCGCTATGCCGGTTGCATCAGTTCTCGTGTCGAGCGAATGCAATTTTCCATCTACCGACTCCCAACCGGCGATGACAAATTGATCTACAAGGGGCTTGCCGTCAAGTGTGCAAAGCACGGGCAGAGTCTGTCCTACCTTGAGCGAGTATGGGTTACTTTGCGGGATGATCTCCACTGGATAATGCAGAGACATTCTGTATTCTTCCGTTCGTGCGCTTCCGACTTGAAAGATTCCCCTAACATGCTTCGAATAGCGCTCGCGAATGTCCTTGCCAAGCTCGCCACCCTTCGTGCGTTTGGCAAGAATATCGGGAATGCCGTCATGCTTCAGATAATCATTGAAGTCAGCGGCCTTCAGATCGATCTCTCGGGGCTTGGTCGAGATTCCAACGACGTAAGTTCCAGGGCGGCCCGTTTGAATCTCCATCGTTGTAGTTTTTTCCAAGTCCAGCCAGCTAATTGATTTCGCCGACGAGACTTCAGCATCCGGAGTCATGAGACTTATGTCGCGCATGCGGTCACGTCTGACTATTCCGTCACTCGACTGGAAAGTGCCATTGAGCATTTGCACCTTTGCCTTTGCGTTTGGCGCAAGAAAATAACTGTCGAGTTTCAGGAAAAGATCGTGAGCGCTCACAGTGGCCCCGATGAACAACGCCACGAGCACGGAAATCAGTATTCTTCTAGTCATTCTCCTACCTCCGCTCATACGATCCCTGGTCTCTCCAACGCTTCACACCGCCTTTTTTAGGTGACAAGCGAAACTGACAGCGATATAGTTCTCATCCTGAATCTAAGAGGCCCCCAGTTCTTTCTCTTCTGCTCAACAAGCAAGCGATCTAATGTACATCGGAGGGACTTCAATGCTACGAACCACAGCTTTTCTGATTCTGCTCGCTGCAACAGTTTTCTGTGTCGGTTGCGCGACGGCTAATAACTCAAATACCGCCGCAAACGCGAATGTCGCCGCTTCCCCAGCCAACGCAAACACGAGCTCAGCTAACACCAACAACGGGAACGCAAATATGGCGAACATGAATGCCAAAGAGCATGCCAACATGAACATGGGTAATGCCAATAAAAAAGCAAACCCTAAGAAGACTCCCTAGGCTTCCACTCTAAGCGAGTTAGATTGTTCATCCTGCCGGCTGGGTGTAATAGCCTCGCTTGGTACGAACGCGCAACGACTTGTCAGGCAACTCGACCTTGATTTCTCGAAGAGTGCCGTCTCGTTTCCGATTCGTCGGCCGATAACCGAGTGTGTACTGCTGCTTCAACTCGGCTGCGACTTCCGCAGCCGCATCGTCTATCAGGTCGCGTCCGCCTGAGTGCGCGTTTTCAAGAAAGAACCCACGGCCTCCCGTTGCATCGGCAAAGGCGTTTAAGACACGCATATCAACTTCGTCTTTCGTTTGACTGTCATGACCGAACGAGCCCTTTTCGCCATGGCCGATCCCCATCGCATAAACGATCACTTCAGACCGGCGCGCCAAGGCCAGCACATCATTAAAGCTCACGCTGCTCGCGGTGTCATTCCCATCAGTGACGAGCAGAAGAGCTCGCTTTCGGTGCTTGCCTTGAGCCACGCGCTGTAATCCCAGCAGAATCGCGTCGTAGAGCGCTGTACTACCCTGGGCTTCAAGATCTTTGACTGCGCGCAGAATGCGGCTGCGATCATCAGTGAAGTCCTGGACGAGCTCGGCCAGATCACTGAATCGAATGAGGAAGATCTCATCGCCGGGAGCGACTGACTTAACGAAGTGTTCGACCGCATCGCTCACGCCTTCGATCTTATCGATCATGCTCCCGCTGGTATCGAACAGGATTCCGAGACTTACGGGCACGCGATCTCCGGTGCTGAAGTAGGCCAGCTCCTGCTTCACCCCATCTTCGTAGAGAGCGAAGTCATTCTGTCTGAGATTGGCGACGTTACGTCCTCGTGAGTCGACTACGGTCGCAGTCAGCGACACTAAGTCAGAATCAACCCGAATGACCTCGCCTTCGCCAACTTCCTGCGGACGCTGCGGCGTAGCTTGCGGCTTTGCGGGCTGACGGTTCGACTGAGCAACGGAAGTTGGCACAGTTGTAAGCGTCGCGCCCATGGCGATAAGTACCAAAACGGCGATTGCTGTGACTAGCTTCATTTTTTTGGCACCTCCATACTTCAAATTGCGAGGCGAATGCTTATTGCGGTTGATACTCCGCAATGATTCGCTCGCGAATCTGCGCCACAGAAAGCTTCTGCTCTGTTTGAAGCCGGTAAGCCATTAGCGCTTCTCCAGCACACACGGCACAGTGAGCAGCGTGATCGTCCTCAAAACAACTGTGCAGACTCTTGTGTCCGAGGCTCTGATCACAATGGCAGTAACAAGGCATTCGGGCGATGGTTTGCGGGATCTCCCTGGCTGCCTGGTAGGCAGCTCGCGTCATACCAGTGAACTTCTCTGGCGCCAGCGTTGGCCCAAGACTATTGAGCCTGGGAGCTTGCTCGTAATGCGCCGGCACTCGAACGGTTGCGGTGTCTGGCTGCGGAGTAACCTGTTTTTCCACAACGGAAGAATGCGGTTCACGCTCATTGATGCCCCTTCCTTGCATGACGAACAACGCTGCCACCGTAGCGACAAGGAGAACGAGAAGCAGGATCAAGTATTTCGTTTTCATTAATCTTTATTTCCTTGTCTGAACTAAAGTTGATTCGGCTTTGCCGGAAGTCATTACGGGATGACTACGCGCGGGCGTCTGGAAGACAAGAATCGCTGTTACCAGCAGCACTGCAACTCCAAACGCAGCTTCCAACATGACGGAACGAGAGAAGCCCTGTTCCAGTTTGCTATGCTCCTGAGCTGCGACATCGCCTTCTTGTGATTCCGACAAGCGCGCAGCCTTTTTGCCGAAATGAAAGTTGTTTACTCCACCTAGAGCTAGCATGAGGACCACGAGCATAAGCTTGAGCAGGAGAGTTCTTCCGTAGGCAGTGGACCACAGCGCCCCAAAACTATCGACATGAACCCACGTGTTGTATAAGCCGGCGAGTACAAGTACGGCGACCGTTGGAATAGCAACTTTGGTAAACAGCCTGACGATTTGATGAAGCACACCGGCTCGTTTCGTTCTATCTAGTACTCGCAAAATAGGTCGGGTAGTAAATGCGAGATGAAAGAGACCCCCTACCCAGAACGCGCCCGCCACAAGATGGAGCCAGTCAGTTACGACGGCTAAGCGAAAATCCTTAATGGCCGCAGCCGCATGACCAGTCCAACTCGGAGCTACTAGCAAGACAACGCCCACTAACAGAGCGGCCCACCAATGCGCCGTATGTTCTTTGGCGGGTGCGCGCCTCAGACCGAGGCCCAGCAGAAGAAGGATAATCACCAGAGCGAAAGCTGTTCCCACTTGCAGAAACCAAGCTCCACCGTAACCAGTCTTTGTAAGCACCTCCCCTAAAACGGACGGCGAGAGGGATTCTCCTAACGTTTTGTCGAATACCGCTGAGGCTTGTTGTACCAGCGCGATGAATATCGTGATTAAGAGCAGAACGACACTCGCCCACGAGAGAAACAAGATACGGCGCTGACCCAATACCAGCGCGTCGCTCTTTCCGGTAACGACTGAGCCATTATCTGCGCGAAGTGCTGGTCCGAGTACGAGGAGACGGAGCGCAGAACCTCCAACCAGCGACATCATGGATAGATACTGGAGCCAGCGAACCAGGCTCATCATCCACGTGCTGCCAGACTCCTCAGTTGATTCTGCTGCTTGAGGTAAAGGGGACGGAATCTGTGCAGGCTGTTTGTTGCTTTGGTTTGGTGTTTGAATAGGAGTTGAGGTGTTCGATGCCTTTTCAGCAACGGAAACGTTGAAGGCAAACTTGCCCTTCATTGTATGCTGGTCTGTGGCTAACGCCTTCCACTCCACGGTGAACGTCCCCGATCCCAAATCTTCCAGGTCGATCTGTAACTTCTTGTTTCCTTCAGCAGCCGTGGCGTTGTTCTTATCAACACGTTTGCCGCTTTGATCGGTGACGATGATCGTGCTCATCGTAGGCTCTAAATCTTCGCTGAACCAGAGTTCAACGATCTTCGGAGCTTGCCTTGACGTGGAGTTTGCTGCTGGTTGTGATCGAACGAGTCGCGCATGCCCAAAGGCCGACGAATGGACCATGAGGAGAATGACGAAGACCGCACCGGCGACGGCTCTTCGTTTGCATAGCTTGTTAAGCGGTGAATCGATCATCTCTCTTCAACCTCCCGGAATGTGTCTCTCTGGACAACTCTGCTCTCGCTCTACGGCTTAGTCGGCGGGTTCTCCGCGCCTGAGTTCATATTGCCGTGCGTGGACTGCATGCTGCTCATATCCATCTTCCCTGGGCGAATTCGAAAGAACAGTTTCCAGGAAACCGGATTGGCTCCGTAGATGCGATCCAGAATCGCGGGCTTCGAATAAAATGTGACGTCACTTCCAATGCCCAGGGAAACCTTGTCGGTATTCCAGATGTCACGTACTCCTCCGAACGTGTAAGCCCCGATGCGAAATGAAGGATGATCGGTCTTGATTCCCAGGAGGGCGCGATCGGCTGGCCGAAGCAGATCGTCTTTGTCTACCAATTCAAGTCGTGTGTAAGCATAGTTCTTGTCGAGAAAGTTCAGCGTTGATTCCGCGGTGTAGCCATTCAGGTTGTGAATCTCCCCTAGAGCCGTCACATGATTTCGCCCCCACACTAATGCTGACGCCCAGTTCCCTCGATTGATGGGTCTGTTGTATTGCACTGAGGCGGTCGCGCGGCGAATGTCCGCATTAGCTTCCTGTGCCTCCGGACTTCTCAGGAATCCGTAGCTCGCCTGCATGGTCCAGTTGGCGTTCGGCATGATTGAAATCCGTGCCGACCGCGAGTTCCACTTGTGCGCGTCGAAGTTGTAACGGTTCTCATTCGGCTCGCGTCCATTGAAGATCGAACCTTCCAGCTTTAGCCAACGATAGGTGAAGCCGGTGGTCAATACGCCGAATGAAATATGAGTTGAATCCTGCTCGTGGTGGGCGAGCGTAGCCGAAGGATTCTCCGACGCTGACATCCGGTGCATGAAAGCGACCGGCCCCAGCGCGGGCTCGCCGGGATAACCGAAATACGTGAACCACGTTCCGTGCTCGCCCAGCGGCAGCGAGTATTGCGCCGATAGTTCCATGAACAGATCGTGCGGGTGCTGCTTGTCAATTATTGGTTGTCCTTTATAAGTTTCGCCGGTTTGGAAGAGTAGCGGCGAGCCCCCTGGCGGAAATGTGAATGGTTCGAAACTGAACATGCCACGCAACTGGACCGTGCCTTTGCCAAGCTTGTGATAAGCCATCGGCATGAACCAGTTTTGCGAATCAAGTTTCGTTACGCCGCGTGGGCCGCCTTGCTTATTCATGCCCACGATCACGTTGTAATGGAACAGCAACAGCCAGTCACCGGCGACTTTGTAATGCATGTGCATTGGTCCTGACGACGGTTGCCAGGTTGTACCCGATCCCATGGCCCCCATGGACATAATGTTGGTATCACTCGAACCCACGCGGATGCCCATATCGTTTCCCATCATGACCATTAGCGGCCCCATATTCATGTTCATTCCCCCCATATCCATGCCGGGCATTTGACCCATCGGACTTGCCGACGGACTCGCGGATGGCATCGGCATGTTCATGTCCATCTTTGGTTGAGGCGAAGCCTGCGGGTTTGGCGAAGCCGAAGGCATCTGCATTCCCGGCATATTCATGTTCATCTGGGGCGAAGCCGAAGGTTGTGCACCGGGTGACGGCGAAGTCGCCGGCATCTGCATTCCAGGCATGTTCATCTGCATTTGCTGAGGAGCATGAGGCGCCGCAGATTGTTTAGGTGACGACGACTGCGTAGGCATGTTCATTCCTGACATGTTGCCCATCTGGTTTATGTTTGCGGAATTCTTTCGCGCCGATGCTTTTTTCCTCCGCGACCCTGTCTTACGTCTATGCATGCCGGACATGTTCATTCCGGGCATGTTCATACCCGGCATATTGCTCATGTCATGCTTCTTAGCAGTTTTATTCTTACGTGTTGGTTTTCTCTTTTTCCGTGATGTTCCCTGTGGCTTAGATTTCGCCTTCGGTTTACTCATCCCGGGCATATTGGACATATCGTGTTGTGCCAGCACAGGTAAGTTGGCGACTAATAGAAAGGCCGCAAAAAGAAGTGCGCAGACCTTGATACTCAAACCAAAATTGATCTTGTTGACGTTCTTCATAATTCCCCCTCGAAAACTCGTAGCGCCAAAGAAGTCTTTCGATGGAAAGATAACTTCGGCAGGACTAAAAAGATTGATTTTGTGTGAAAGCAAGCGACGCGGTTCAGTTATAAGATCTGAAACGTCAAGGAGGGGACTAGATCAGAAAAACGCCGATGAGGACATGACGGGGGGCACCGCTGCCGGGTGGTGCATGCTCCCTTGGTAGTCCGATCTGCGTTAATAGTGTAGCAGGTGGACTAAGAAATCTTGAGACTGGCAATAGAACGGGCCCAATATTTTTTGCAGACTGATCCGATACGCTTACGGATGAGACAGGCGCGTTGACAACACCTGAATGTCCCAAACAGTGCGCGCACGATTCAACAGGCTGGTTAAACCTGTTCGCTACAACTTCCTCACCATAAGCGAGCCGAGATGGGATGGACACATCAGCGGTTGCAGCGTCGCTCACCATATCACCCATGGCGTTGTGATCCGTCGAGTTATCGCCCATCGCCATATCGTCCATGTGCAAGCCATCCATCGGCATTCCACCCATGTGCCTGTCAGCCACAGGCTGGTTTACGTGACTGGAGGATGGATTGTGCGGGTGATTGGCGGCCTTTGCAAAACAACAATGACGTCTAACCGCACGCGGGCAGAACGCTGCTGCTAGCACGTGACCCAAACTGCTCAGCATGAGCAATAACGCAAGGCCGGTTAATAAGAGTCGCTTCATCTGCATGGATGCAAATTCATTATTACACATCCGCCTCAATCTGCGAACCTGAGCGCCTGATCCCTACCTGGTCTTAGGGCGCGGGCGTTCGCTGAATTTAATTGCAAACGCCCGCACCGTTACGCTTTGTTAGCCTACTGCTTATCTTTCATGTCCTTCATTTTCATGTTGCACGAATCGCCACTGCAGCAACAGCTCAGTCAGGTTTTTAGTGGACATGTCTGGCCGCGGACTGAAAAAACTTCAAATTGTCACCGTTTTCTCTTACTTCTGAAACGAACCCGGCGTTATTATTTAAGGGTAGTAACGAACGAATAGATGCGACAGTAATGGAGCGATCGAACATGGATCTGAATAAAGAGAATATTCAAACCCAAGATGAAACGGGTGAACCGGCAGCCATGGATCTGGTTGAAGAACGCGTCGAAGCTGAGATGAAGAAACTGAAGGGCGAAGCAAAGAAGCTGGTAGCGGACGGCTTGCAGGATGATAAATTGGCTCGCGAAGGAGAAAGACTAAAAGAAGAGGGTGAGCGCGATTTGAAAGAGGCCAAAGAGTCAACCTGATTGCAGTGTTCGTTTGTGTGTTAGCATTCTTTACCTTAGGTCTTCTATTTGAAATCAAGCTCTGACATTTGAGATCTGAGATTTTCAATCAATCGGCTGCTGCTTTTTCGTTGAGCGCCTCCTGAATAGCTTCTTTTATCTGGGGCGGCGTGGACATGGGATTGAACCCGACAAAGCGTCTAACCACACGTCCGCTGCGTGAAATCACAAAGCTTTGGGGTATGGCATCGCGGCCCTGCATCAAGGTTACCGCTACCTCTGGCGTCGCCCAGCCAATACGGTAATCCACGTCGAAGTCCTTAACGAATCTCTTCACACTCTCGGCGGAAGAATCCGGATTCTCAGTCGATAATCCCACTACCTCAACACCCTGCGAACGAAACTCCTTGTGGAGTTTTACCAGTTCGGGAGTTTCCAGACGGCAAGGACCACACCAGGTAGCCCACAAGTTTACGAGTAAAACTTTGCCCGAATAGTTGGAAAGTTTTATTGGCTCGCCGGCTGCGGCCCTCAATTCAGCGTCTACCACGCTTGCAGGCAGAGTGGTAATGGCCGCCGGGGCGGCCGGTATATTTTTGGCCGTGGGCGGAGCGTTATTGACCGGTGCTGACGGCGCACGCTTCTCATCGCTGGAGGTACAACTGGAAATTCCAAAAGCTGCGAACAACGACAACACTACAACGGTGAAAGCAAGACGCGCCGGCGTCCACAATCGCTTTCCGGTTTCAGATTTCTTACTTAATTGCATTTCTTATTTCCCAGAAACCAATATCTCTATTTGCTAAGCAGGATACCATCCCAGCCGCATATTACTAAATTGACCGGACGAAAGTGCCGACTGCTTAGGCAAACAGCCCAGCTGCCAAGACACTTCGCTATTTGCCGAAGCGGAACGATTGAAGAATGACGGGTAGTTCGCCCTTCTCGCCGACATCCTCCACGCCCGATAATTCCGGAGCCAGCGAAGTAGCGAGCAGGATCACGGTCGCGCCTGTCTGGTCGCCTGAAACGCCGGTTGGCAAAAATATCACGCGGCCCCAAAGCTTCAGATCACCTTTTTCGGTTCCTCGCGACACGCTCTCAAAGCGAAACTCGTAACC
>JALYSR010000138.1 GCA_030854715.1 Acidobacteriota bacterium | reverse complement strand
AAGATTAGGCCGCCACTGGTCATTTCGATGGGAAAATCGAGGCGTCCCACCTCCAGTCGTGCCGAACGGGCCAGCGGCGGCACCACGAAGATCAGCATCAACGCGGCGCTTACCAGGGATAAGATGGCTGCTGTTGCGGCAAGGATGTAATTGTCTGTGTGACGAGCTAAAACAGTGATGATAGCGGCACCGAGACCTGCGAGAACCAAAAGAGTTCCTAAGATCGTGTTGCGCCAGCGAGAGAAGGATGAAGGATGAGGGATGAAGGATGAAGGGGAAACGGGGCGTGGGTTCTCGATACTGCTCATGACGAGTTTGAAGGATCTTACTTCATCCTTCCGCCTTCATCCTTCTTCAAAGCGGCACGCTAACCGTCTTCATTATTTCCTTAAGCACTGCTTCGGCTTCTTCGCTGCGGCGCATCGATGAGGCGAAGCGCGTGCTGACGAGTATGCGATGAGCAAAGACAGGGAGTACCAGGCGCTTGATGTCGTCGGGGATGCAGTAGGAACGTTCTTCAGTTAACGCGAGTGCCTGCGCGGCGCGGAAGAGCGCCAGACTTCCGCGCGGACTAACTCCAAGATCGAGCATTTCCGAATCGCGAGTTGCCGCGACAATACGCATCAAATATTCAATCAGGGCGTCGTCTACCGAGACGTCTGCTACATTTCGCTGCAGCTCCACAATTTCTGCTGCCGTCATTACGGGCCGGAGATCGTCAAGCGGATCGCTGTATTCGCGGTCGCGAAGAATTTGTTTCTCGTCATCCGTGGCCGGGTAACCTATTCGCAGGCGCAACATGAATCGATCGAGTTGCGATTCCGGCAAAGGATAGGTGCCGTGGTGCTCGATTGGATTCTGAGTTGCCAGCACGATAAACGGCGCCGGCAACGGGCGCGTAACGCCTTCGGCAGTTACCTGGCGCTCGGCCATCGCCTCCAGCAAGGCTGATTGCGTCTTCGGGGTTGTGCGGTTGATCTCATCGGCCAACACAACATTCGCGAAGATTGGACCAGGCTTCCATTCAAAAACGTTCGAGTGTTGGTTGTAGATTGACAGCCCAATCACATCTGAGGGCAACAGGTCGGACGTAAACTGTATGCGCTGAAAAGTGCAGTGGAGCGCTCGTGCCAACGCATGGGCCAGGGTCGTTTTGCCGACGCCGGGCACATCTTCAACCAACAAATGACCGCCGGCAATCAGGGATACAATTGCCAGCCGAACTGCCTCCGGCTTGCCCTTGATGACCGTCTCAATCGCGGCTTGCAGACGGTCGATCTTCTCAATCGCTTCTGAGGCGAACGAAGACTCCTGGCCGTTTACGGTGTCAATACGTCTCATTAAGTGTTTCCCATCAGGGTCAAATTCGCTTCATTCTACATGCTAAGACTCGCTGTCGCACGTCAAAGTTCGCTGGCCTACCCAAGTAGTAGTGCAACCATAAGGGAGGGTTTGTTAGCTTCCGGATAAGCCCTCGCCGACGGTCGGGCTTCCGCCTGGATCTGGAAATGGCTTCTGCTTCCACCACATGACGTTCCCAATCTGCTGTAGTAGACTACGTTCGGTCTCGATCACACACGGGGTTTCCAGTGTCAATGTAATCAAGGGGTAATCAGGGGTTAAATCGGGGAACCTGCAAGCGATTTAGACGTGTAATCAGACGCAAGGAGTTTTTATGAAATCGGATAGAAAATATCGTCACGATGAACAGGGCTTTTCGCTCATCGAGCTGATGATCGTTATCGCAATCATTGGCATCCTGATCGCCGTCGGTGTAACGGGCTGGAAAGCCGCGGTCAAGTCAGCCAACGAGGCGGCCGCGATCAAGACCCTTAGAACTGTCGCCGAACAACAAATGCTTTATTACAACTCTCACCAGCGCAGCACGTTTGGGACCTTCGACGAGATGTTGAAAGAGAATATGCTTGACAGTCGTTTCGCGGGAGGTACGCCTGTAGTTGAAGGATATGTATTTACCATGCGGGTGATTCCGAAATCGACCTCCACGCAACCCGGTTACGCAGTCAATGCAGACCCGCAGGTCACCGAAGGGGTTGGCGCTACCGGCAAGAACCACTTCTACCTCGACTCAGACAGCAACACGATTCACGTTAACACGACCCAGCCGGCGACGATAGCTGATCCACCGATCGGTCAATAGTAGATAATCCCAATCGAGACGTTAGGTCAGGATTGGATTAACATTCGGTGATGATTCTGTCTCCCTGCTAAATGTTCTACGAGTGACGTGAGCGGGATTAGTGGTGTAATATGCCGGGCGTTTGCTGCAGATTTAATTGTGAGCTGCGAACGCCAGACTGCCTCAAATAAGGATTCACGCCCGCTTGGCTCAGCAATTGAGCCCACTCTCACAAACTAATGACTAAAAGACTTATGAAACGGCTGAAAATGCGTTGAGGACTTCTTGGGGATTACCGCGTAGGATTGGGTGGGACAGGTTTCACCGGTTCTAAGTCACTTGGGGGTAACTCTGTTCAGGTTTGAGTTCCGCCCTCGGCGCCCTCTCTCTTTTCTTACCTTCTCGCTCATGAGCTTATTATCAAGGCCGAAGGGAAATACCGAATCGCAGATGAACTCAATCATTGGGTACCTGGAGCACTGGGCGGCGATCCAGCCGGACAAATGCTATAGCAGCTTCCTGGATGTCCACGGGAAAGAGACGGAGAGCTATACCTACCTGGGCTTTAACGAACGCAGCCGCTACCTTGCGGAGTATCTTTCCCGCCAAGTGGGTGTGAAGCGCGGCGACCGAGCGCTGCTCGTGTATCCCCCTGGGCTCGAAGTCATTGTGGCCTTCTTCGCCTGCGCTCGCATCGGCGTAATCCCAGTGCCCGTTTATCCGCCGACACAAACGAGTTTCCAGAAGGGCCTTACGCAGCTCACGTTTATCGCGCTTGACTGCCAGGCAAGAGTCGCTCTTACGACTCACGGATTCCACCGTTCCTACCAGATGTTCTCGGAAGGAAAATTTGCCCACTCATTCTTGCCCAACGCCCCCGCTCTGCCGCATCTCGATTGGGTCACAACGGACGACGTGAAAGGACAGGCATCAGAGAGTTTCGGTT
>JALYSR010000132.1 GCA_030854715.1 Acidobacteriota bacterium | reverse complement strand
CTGTTGGCTGGTTTCCAGTATTCTGATCTGAGCTTGCAGACGCGTCTTTTCATTTTCCAGTTGACGACGGCGCGCCTCGCGCGCCTCTTCCGGATGGACCGTCCCATAGCCTGACGCCCGCTCGATGTTCTCAGGCCTGAGCCCATAGTCAACCTGCTCAGCTTTAGACTGCAGATCCGCCAGCTTGCTCTGAACGTCCACTAGCTGCGATCGCAAACTCTCGGCGCGTTGCTCGGCACGCGTTAAACGCTCCATATCGATGAGAGAGCGATCATTCTCCTGCATTTGGGTCAACTTATCATTTAGCCTGTCGACCTGCGTGGAGAGCGTGTTGATTGTCTGCTGCATGCTCTCATCTGAGGATTTTTGGCTTCGCGCTTTGTTCTTTTTTGACGTAGCGGTTTCGGTGGCTTGATCGCCTTCAGACGGCGTCTCTTCCGCAGTGCTGATGATCTTCTCACCGGCAGGCCCGGTGGCCTGTTCGCTACCAGGAGGGGCAATCGTGGGATTTGTAACGACTGGCCGGTTGACACGGCGCGGACGCCGCTTGCGCCTGGTCTGAGCACTCGCGTCAATCATGCAGACACTTACCAGTATGAGCAGGCTAATTAGGAATGCGGTTTGGCGAAGAAATCGATGGTACATAGCAAACTCCCCGAAATATGAGCCTCTCCCAAAGTGCTTCAAAGATACGCTCTCTCAGGAGATGCGTTCAAGCGCCCGCAAGCTGCTTGGCAAGTTAAACGGCTATCGGGACGCCTTGTTCCTCAAACTGCCTCCAGGGCTAGTGTCTTTTGACCGGCGGGCACTCGGGTGGGCACTTTCATGCCACAAACCTGGTCCAAGCTCGGCAAGCAGCGGGAAAACTCAAGCAAGATTAGATATTGTCTCATCAAGCTGCGCAGTGCGTTGTGCAATATCCGCGATGCGCGCGCGAATCTCATCCACCTTCTCGGCAGGCGCGCGCTCGGCAAACTGAGGATTAGTGAGTTGGGCCTCAAGCTTGGAGGCCTCAGCGGCAAGTTTTTCTTTCTCCTTGCCTAATCGAATCCGTTCCAGTGTGAAATCAATCAAACCCTCCAGTGGCACGGCTACTTCGGCGCCGCCAGCTAGGACGGCTCGCGCTGAAGCACGTGGCGCATCGAGTTGATCGCTGATCGAAACTCCGGAGGCGCGTAACAGCCGGCTAATTTGATTCGTATTTGCTGAAAACACGGCGCGCAGTTTTTCGTCCGGCGCACCAATCACCACGGGAATAGATTCGCTGGGTTTAATATTCATTTCGGATCGAATATTTCGTACGCGCGAGATGAGATCGATAAGGGCCTGCATTTCCCACTCGGCGCCTTCATCGATTAAACCCTCCTGGCCCTCGGGATATGCAGCCAGCATGATTGTCGGCTCCGCGCCGCGATAAGCTTGGTGCAACAACTGCTTACTTTCGCCGGGAAGCATCCGCCATAGCTCTTCGGTAATGTAGGGCATAAAGGGATGCAACAAACGCAGCGCCTGTTCGAGCACTGTTAACAAACGTGTGCGCGCTGAGTCGCGCTCGGGCGTGGCTGCTTCAGCGGTGACATCGCTCTTCGTGAGTTCGATGTACCAGTCGCAGAAGTCGTCCCAGAAGAAGTGGTAAAGCGTTTGTACGGCTTCGTGAAACTGATAACCAGCCAGTGCTTCGCGAACGTCGCGGGCTGTCTTGTTCAAGCGAGAAACTATCCAACGATCATGAAGCGCCCATTCGTTGCGGTTCCCTGCGAAGCCGTTAGCGACGGACGCGCCTTCTGAATTCATCAAACAGAATCGCGCTGCGTTCCAAATCTTGTTGGCAAAGTTTCGATACGATTCGACCTGCTTCTCATTCCAGCGCGTATCCGTCGTGCCTACCGAAGCAAGCGTCAGCCGCGTGGCATCGACGCCATATTTATCAAATACCTCCAGCGGATCGACGCCGTTGCCTTTGGTCTTCGACATGCGCTGCCCATGCTTGTCGAGAATGGTTCCGGTGACGAAGACGTCATCGAACGGCCGTTCGCCCATGAACTTCAGGCCCATCATCACCATGCGCGACACCCAAAGGAAAATAATGTCGCGCGCTGTCACCAGCACAGACGTCGGATGGAACGTCTTGAGATCGTCGGTTTCGTTCGGCCAGCCCAGCGTAGAGAAGGGCCATAGCGCGGATGAGAACCAGGTGTCGAGCACGTCTTGATCCTGCCTGAGCCGATCAGTTCCAGCCTTGGCGCGCGCTTCTTCTTCTGAGCGGGCAACGACTATCTGTCCGTCTTCTGTGTGCCAGGCGGGGATTTGGTGCCCCCACCAAAGCTGCCGTGAGATGGTCCAGTCCCGCAAGTTCTCGAGCCAGTTTGTGTAAACCTTCTCGTAAGGTACTTCGGGAACAAAGGCAGGCTTCTTTTCGCGGACCATCAAATCCAGCGCCAGGTCGCGCAACTCATCCATCCGCAGAAACCACTGGGTAGAAATCAGCGGCTCGATAACAGTCTTGCAGCGTTCACACTTTGAGATCGAAAACTCGTAGTCGACGATTTTTTCAAGTAAGCCTAAGTCTTCAAATTTCTCGACGACTTTAGCGCGCGCTTTGTAACGATCGAGTCCGGCAAATTCAGCCCCGGCGGCTTCCGTCATTTTCGCGTGGACGTCGATAACGACAATTCGGTCGAGGTCATGACGCACGCCCATATCGTAATCGTTGGGATCGTGGGCGGGCGTAACCTTAACGGCACCGGTGCCAAATTCAGGATCGACAAACTCGTCCGCTACCACAGGAATCTCGCGACCGGTTAGTGGCAGTGACAAGGTGGTGCCCACCAGGGCGCGGTAACGCTCATCGTTTGGGTTCACGGCTACGGCGGTGTCGCCGAGCATTGTTTCCGGGCGGGTCGTGGCTACGGTTACGCTCCGCGCACCATTTTTCTCCGGGTAGCGAAGGTAATAAAGCTTGCCGGCCTGTGGCTCCTTTTGCACTTCAAGATCGGAAAGCACCGTTTGGTCATTCGGACACCAGTTGACAATGCGGTTGCCGCGATAGATCATCCCTTCGTCATGGAGACGCACAAAGACTTCGCGCACGGCACGCGAAAGATCCTCATCCATCGTAAACTTTTCGCGCGACCAGTCGACTGACGCGCCTTCACGACGCATTTGTCTGGTGATTTGTCCGCCGGATTCTTTCTTCCATTTCCAGACGCGTTCGACAAATCTTTCCCGACCCAGATCGTGGCGGCTCAGCCCTTCTTTCTTCAGCTCCCGTGTCACCACCAATTGCGTGGAGATGCCGGCATGGTCCATGCCCGGCAACCACAGCGTTCGATAGCCGCACATGCGCTTGTAGCGCGTGAGCACATCCATCATGGTGTGCTGCAACGCGTGGCCCATGTGTAGTGAGCCGGTCACGTTTGGCGGTGGAATTACTATTGAAAAGACCGGCGCGTTCACATCCTGGTTTATCTCCGGGGCAAAAAATCCCAGCTTTTCCCAGCGCTCGTAGTGGCTCTGTTCCGCCTGTTTTGGATCGTATTGTTTAGGGATTTCCATTGATTGGTTCGTGGTCAGTGGTCCGTTGTCGTTTTCAACTGTTGTAATCCGTGTCGTCACCGTAAGCGGCCATTGTAAAGTAATAGCC
>JALYSR010000116.1 GCA_030854715.1 Acidobacteriota bacterium | reverse complement strand
CTTCAGTGGTCGAGCTAAGCTATCGGTTGTTGCCGGCGATGATCGAAGCAGGTCACGGAGGGATCATCAATGTTTCTTCGCTGGCAGGTTTTCAGCCGGTGCCCTACGCGGCGATCTATTCAGCTAGCAAGTCGTTTCTCACCACCTTCTCCATGGCCCTACGGGAAGAGGTGCGACCATCCGGCGTGAAGGTCGTTACCGTTTGCCCCGGCAGGCTCCAGGCTGATCTTGAAGACGAAACCGGCAAAGAGAAAAGGAGCAAAGTCCCGGGTGGTGAACAAAGCCATGAAGAAGTAGTCAGTGAAACATTGAAAAAGCTGGACCGCGGAGGCGGTTTAGTTATTCCGGGTCGAATGAATAGATGGACCGTTCGTGGGCAACGCCTTATTGCACTGAATGCCGTACCAAAAATTGTCGCGAGGTTGTCTCGGCCCTAGCCTTTCCTCACTCGCGGTGTTTAATCCCTAATTCTGCGTGGTGTATTCAGTTCGAATTCTCTGTGTCCTCTGTGTCTCTGTGGTTAGGTTGTTAGGCGTTTGCCCACCACAGAGACACAGAGGACACAAAGGTTGCACAGAGAAAAGCCCAAACTGTGAGACTACCGACTATAGAACACTTCAAGGGCAGTTAAAGCCCGCGGCCACCCTCAACTCCTTCAGTCCATTTCGCCTTAGCGACGTATCGCGGTATTATTCGAGGTTTTGGAGTAGCCGCGATTGCAATCCGTAGGCGTGCGGCCAGGTTTACCTATGTCGGAAGAAGCCATTTCAGTACGCGGGGCCCGGGTTAATAACCTCAAAAATATCTCCTTCTCGATCCCTATCAACCAGATGACCGTGGTCACCGGGGTTAGCGGATCGGGTAAGTCCTCCCTGGCTTTCGACACGATTTACGCCGAAGGACAGCGCCGCTACGTCGAATCCCTTTCAGCATATGCCCGCCAATTTTTGGAGCGGATGGACAAGCCCGACGTTGACGAAGTGCGCGGCATCGCGCCCGCAATCGCCATTCGCCAAAAGAACTCGACACGGAACCCGCGCTCGACGGTGGGCACGCAAACCGAAGTCTTCGACTACCTGCGCCTGCTTTACGCTCGCGTCGGAATAACCTATTGCCGGGTGTGTGGCCGTCAGGTTTACAAGGATTCGCCGGAGTCTGTCGCAGACGAAATCCTGAGGACACTTCCTGAGGGAACGCGTTTCTATGTTCTCTTTCCCGCGCACGCTGGTTTAGCTGAGACACAAAACAACTCAGAGGGGGAGAAAGGAAAACGAGGAGAGGGGGCAACCCGGAAAAACAAACCCTCGGCCCGTCGCACAGTTGCCCCGTCGCCCCGTCGCGTAATAACCGCACACATCATGAGTTTGATGCAGCGGGGCTTCACTCGACTCTTCCGGGCCGGTCAGATAATCGAACTTCATTCGCCAGACGATTACCAGCTCGAGGACTTCGAAAATGTTTTCGTCATGGTTGACCGGCTTGTCGCTAACGAGGACGTCCGCCAGCGGCTGGTCGACTCTTTGGAGATTTGTTTTCAGGAAGGGCACGGCGCGGCCAATATTGAGACCGCGGAGCCAGAACCGGTTCGCCTGAAATTCTCTGATAGATTCGAGTGCAAGTACGACGGCACAATCTACGCCCAACCCGAACCGCGGCTCTTCAGTTTTAATAACCCTTACGGCGCGTGCCCAACCTGCCAGGGATTTGGCAACACGATTGGACTCGATCTCGACCTCGTCATTCCCAATCCCGGATTGAGTCTTAAAGAGGGCGCCATTGAGCCATGGACCAAGCCGCAGCATGAATGGGCCCTGGACGAGCTGAAGCAGTTTTGCAAGTCGGAGAAGATTCCGATGAACGTTCCCTTTGCCCAACTGTCGCGCGCCGAGCAGCGCGCGATTGTCGAAGGCAAAAAAGACTGGGGCGGAGTGCGCGGGTTTTTCGACTGGCTTGAGACCAAGAAATATAAGCTTCATGTTCGCGTTTTTCTGTCCAAGTATCGCGGCTACACCTTGTGTCCCGATTGCGGCGGCGGTCGCCTAAGACAAGAGGCCCGCGACGTCAAGGTTGGCGATCGCACGTTGCCTGAAGTGTGCGCACTCGCGATCAAAGACGCAGCCCTGTTTTTCGATTCGCTGAACCTTTCAAACGAGCAGGGCGCGATTGCCGAGCGGATCCTGTTTGAAATCCGGCGACGTTTGCGCTTCCTGGTTGAAGTTGGCCTCGACTATCTGACGCTCGACCGGCTGGCTTCTACGCTCTCTGGCGGCGAAGCACAGCGCATACAACTGGCAACCAATCTCGGGTCTTCATTAGTCGGCGCGCTTTACGTTCTCGATGAGCCTTCCATCGGTCTGCATCCACGCGACAACGATCGACTCATCAGCCTCCTGCATAACCTGCGCGACATCGGAAATACCGTGCTGGTGGTTGAGCATGACGAAGACATGATGCGCGCCGCGGATCATATTCTCGATATAGGACCATCGGCGGGCGAACTTGGCGGCCGGGTCATCTATGAAGGCGACTTCGAAGGGCTGATGGTTGACGAAGACTCCCTAACTGCGCGGTACCTTCGCGGCGAGGCCGAGATAAAAGAACCGAAGCAGCGACGCCGGCTGCAAAAAAGGCGTTTAAGTTTGCAGGGCGCGTCGGAACATAACTTGAAATCGATCGACGTGGAGTTTCCGCTCGACATGCTGGTGTGCGTGACCGGTGTCAGTGGTTCGGGCAAGTCAACACTGATTCACGATTGCATCTACGCGGGTTTGAAAAAACAGCGTGGGGATTGGCAAGGCCACGTGGGCGCGTTTTCAAAATTGGACGGCGGCCAGCTTATTGATGATGTTATTCTGGTTGACCAGTCTCCGATTGGACGAACGCCACGTTCCAATCCCGTTACCTACATTAAAGTTTACGACGCCATCCGCGAAGTGTTTTCTTCAACTCGTGAGGCGCAGGCCCGGGGCTTCGATCCTTCACACTTTTCATTCAACCTGCCAGGCGGCCGGTGTGACGTTTGTCAGGGCGACGGGACAGTTACGGTGGAAATGCAGTTTCTGGCGGACGTTGAGCTGGTCTGCGAAGAGTGCAAAGGAACGCGCTTCAAGCAACAGATTCTCGATGTGCGTTATCGCGGCAAGAACGTACACGATGTTTTGAACATGACGGTGCGCGAAGCGATCACATTCTTCCGCGAGGTACCAAAGATTATCAATCGGCTGCGCGTGCTGGATGAAGTTGGACTCGGTTACTTACGGCTGGGCCAGTCAGCCACCACGCTGTCGGGCGGCGAAGCCCAAAGAATCAAACTGGCGGCGCAACTTTCCAAAAAGACCGGCGCCAGAACGCTTTATATTTTCGACGAGCCCACCACGGGTTTGCATTTCGACGATATTAACAAACTGCTGTTGGCTTTTCGCGCGTTGATCGAGGCAGGCGGGTCGTTGCTCGTTATCGAACACAATCTCGATGTGATCAAGACTGCGGATTACATCATCGACCTTGGCCCCGAAGGCGGAGACGCCGGGGGTCATGTGGTTGTCACAGGCACGCCTGAGGAAATTATGCGCGTGAAAGAGTCACATACCGGACGATATTTGAAGGCACATCTGGCCAAATCAAACGGGCATGCACTGTCACCTAACGGCGGGGGTAAGATGGAGTCTTCAGTCCTCCGCTCGGGAGCTAAGCGCCCTTCCGAACCCTAGTTTCCGCCAACTTCTCCTTTGCGGCTTGCCGCGAGACCCGCTACCGGTTTTGGCTCGGCTGACCACCTCTGAATTATCATGCTCCGAAGATGACAACTGCTGTCCCACCGTCACGCATCCCCCTCAAACGCCGCCTCGCCTACGCCGGGCTGATCTATGTCGGCTTTCTGCTACTGCTGGGGACAATTGAAGTGGGAACGCGGCTGACTCTGGACCATGTCTCAAGTCTCGATCTCTTTGTCGTCACGCCTCAGCAAAAAGCACAAGTTGCTAACCGGGAACAGTCGGGAATTTTCGAAGGCGATCCACTATTGCTGTGGCGACTGAAACCTAATCTCGATCATGCGGTGTGGGACTTCACCGTACTCTCGACAAACTCCCAACACCTTCGCGCAGATTACGATCTCGGCACCAGGCAACCAGGAGCAATCCGTATTGTGTGTCTGGGCGATTCAGTGACTTTTGGCTATCGCGTGCCTGCCGTCTGGCCGGAGAAGCCGACGGAATACGATCCGGAGTCGCTACCCTTTCCGATGTTGCTCGAAAAACAATTGCGTGCCGCCAACCCGAGTCGAACCATAGAGGTAGTAACGATGGCCGTGCCAGGGTACACCAGTCACCAGGGGCTAGCGTGGTTGCGACGTGACATTGATAAATTAAAACCCGATTTGTTAACCGTAAGCTTTGGCTGGAATGATGCGAGCTTCAGTGACGTGCCGGATCGCCAGGCCATCAGAACCAACTGGTACGCCGTCGCTGTCCGAAGTCTGATCGATTACAGCCAAGCGTTTGCGCATGCGACCCGCTGGTTGCGAGCGCGGCAAGCGGTGAAGCCAGGCCCGGGTTTCCGGCCAGCTGCTCGGGTTTCACAGCAGGAGTATTTCGAGAACATGCTAGCCCTAACTCAACTGGCGCAGGACCGAGGGGCGCACGTGATTGTGATTGCTGCACCTTACCGTGATCGCGTAACCAACGTGCCCGAAGCTGAAGTCATGATGCGTTACCGCGCCGGCTTGCGCTCGGTAATGGAGCAACGTGGAGTGCCTTTTCTTGAAATTCAAGAATTGACTGAGGAGGCGAACCCGTCCAATCAGGGATGGTTTGAAGAATTAATTCATCCGAATCACATGGGGCATCGCCTGATAACATCGGAGTTGTTGAAATTTATTTCACAGAGAGGGATGCTCAAGGAGCTGAACATCCCCATGCTCACGCCATGATTGGGTTGCGGCTTAGTCTCGAGTAGTGAAGGCCGTACAGAACCGAGCGCGGTAGCGCCGGATGCTATAGTCGACTTATATTGTCGCGCGGAGGATTGGGTTGCGATGAGTTTAAAAGAAAAGATCACTTCAAGTTTGACTGCTTCGATGAAGGCGCAGGATGCGGCGCGCACTTCAACGTTGCGAATGGTAAAGGCCGCGCTCATGAACCGCGAGATTGAAAAAGGCGGGGAGCTTGACGACGAAGAGATGGCGAAGTTGCTGCGTTCGATGGTGAAGCAGCGAAAGGACTCCGTCGAACAGTACGAGAAAGGCGCGCGGCAGGATCTTGCCGACAAAGAAAAAGCTGAGATCGAGATCATAGAAACTTACTTGCCGCAGGCAGCTTCCCGCGAAGAGATTGAAGCCGTCGTCGCCGCCGCGATATCTGAAGCAGGCGCCAGTTCAATGAAAGACATGGGCAAAGTCATGAAAGCCGTGCAGGCTGCCCTTACCGGCAAGAATGCCGATGGACGCACTGTCAGCGAGATCGTGAAAGCGAGGCTCGGCTAGTCCATGTTCGACAAACTCAAGTTTTGTCGGACATTGACGCTTCCTGGCTTTTTCTTATAGTCAGCGGCCAAACTAAAGTTCTGAGAAACCAAGGCGTTCGAGGTCTACTTATAAGTGATCGTTATCGTCGGTTGATGGTTCTTGTCAAAGTTGTTGTTGGCCAACTGTCCGCCGCCACTGTCCCTGACGACGACCTGCATTATGTGTTTGTTAGCGTCCTTGTGTTTGGGCTTGACCTGGCCGGGACTGGAATCGCCGAAGCAGTCTTTGCCGTGATTCTTGCCACAATCAATCTCCAAGGAGCCGCCCTTGATAATAATGTCGTCATCCGACACTACTGGAACCATAGGCCGATTGATGAGTGCAAAGGCAGCGAGGGCAAGCACACAGATAGCCGCCAGGGCAATTATTAGTCTGCGCAGTTGAGTCATGATCTCTCTCCTTTTCTGGGGTGGAAAGGTTGTTGTGAGTGGGACAGACATTCCTGTCTGTCCTTGTTTCAAATAAAAGGAAACCGACAGGCGGGAAGGCCTGTCCTACACCGAAGCTCCAAGTTGATCAAGTTGTTTCCGAAAACGCTGAACGTCTGGACGACTGAGATAGCTGTTGTAATTCTCGCTACCCCAACGTTGCTCGAGTTTGGAAAGTGAATCTCTTGCCCGCATAGCATACTCGTGCGCTTTGCTTTTGTCGCCTAGCTTTTGGCTGGCCTGGGCCGCAATCACGAGCGCCCGCCACTCGGAAGCCGGTTGACCGAGCCGGGCGAAGATGTCATCCGCTTGTAAGGCGTTTCCGGATGCGGACCTGGAATCGCCTGAGAGTAGTTGAGCTTCGGCAAGCGCCATCTGTGCCATGGCAACTTGAGCAGGATCGTTAAGTTGTTTGGCCATTTCGAAAGCTTCGGTGGCGGCTTGCTTTCCCGCGGCCGTTGCGCCGCCGTACGACTGGGCCAAACCCATCACAATCTTCGCGTCGGTGGCCGTACCCTTGAATTCTGACCCCGCAGCTTCAAATATTTTTTGTGCCTTGCTCCGAGCATCGGCAAAGTTGCCCTGAGTCAGGGCGATTTTGGCAAACACGAGTTTGCCGTCAAGTGAAAGCCGCTTTATCTCGCCGCCGGGCTTGTCAGCAATAGCGATCCCCTGATCCAGAAGTGCCTGGGCCCGATCAAAGTGCCCCAGCCGCGCTTCGACGTCTCCCCTCGTCACGAGGTTATGACCCATACTCCGCTGGATACCCTGGGAGCTGTAGATGGCATAGGCCTGATTCAAGTGGTCGAGGGCCTCGGTAAACTTTTCCTCGCGAACCAGGCCCGAGCCACGCTCCGCATGAGCCCGCGCAATCAACGCCTGGTCGTTGAGCTGTTGCGTTAACTGCAACAGTTCTTCCTGACTCTTTGCCGCTGAGGGGTAGTCTCCTCTTTGAAAGTTAACGCGAGCCAGCAAGAATAGACACGAAACTGCTTCCGATCGATAACCGCCCTGTTGATAAAAAGCCAAAGCGGGCTCGAGATACTGGACTGCCTCGTCAGATCTACCTTGCTGCTGGCGCAAACTGGCCATCGCAGATCGCGCTCTCGCTTCGTTGCGTTTGGCTTTGCCTCTCTGCGCCGAGTCAAGCGCTTGCTCAAGATATCTTTCGGCTTCCGCCTGTTTACCGCGCACCAGGAAGGAGTAACCCAAATCCACCAGGCCCCGCGTGCTGAGATTCTCCATGCCGTTTTTCCGCGCCAGCTCAACGGCTTCCTGTGCGTATTCGGTCGAGCGGGCGGTTTCACCACCATCGAAAGCAACGCTGCACAACTGCAGAAGCGTTTTGATGGTTTGCGACTTATTGTCGTTTGCCTTTGCCAGGGTCAACGCTTGTTCCAACTGCGCTCGCGCCTCGGAGAGTTTGTTTCGATTGTTGAAGAGTGCTCCGCGTTGAAAACTTACTTCCGCACGTCCCTCCAAGTTCCCCAGCGCCTGGTAAATGGATTCCGCCTGATCCAATGCCGAGAGAGCCGCAGCTAGATCACCCTGTTGGCCGTAGAGGATTCCCAAATGGAGGTAAGCAGTCGCGTATTGCGAATTTCGTGTGCTGGCGTCCTTGTAACTTTGAATAGCGTCCTTAACGTCATTGTTGTTTTCATAGGCGCGGCCAAGGTCTACGAGTACATAGGCTTTTTCGGCGTCTGCTACTTGCCCGACGATCTGCTTATAGAGTTCGATTGCTTTCGCAAAATCTCGGCGAGCGGTGGCCGTAATAGCATCGAGGTAAAGCGCGTCCAGTTTTGGCAGTGTCGCCCGCTCGGTGGCGTTGACGCGCAGCAGCTCATCTTTTGCGCGGTCGACGTAATCCAGCTCGACTAACGCCTCGGCCAAACGGGCGCGGGCCAGCATGTAACCGTCGTCGGAGGTTATGGCGCGCTGAAGGGCCTGGGTTGCTTGATAAAAGGCGCCATCTCTGAGAGCGCCGGTCCCAATGTCGTACCACCGCTGAGCTTCGGCAGGCGGCAGATGCGGCGAAGTCCGCCCAAAACGGAGAGCCAGCCCTCCCGCGGTTATCAGGATGACGACCCCGATCAGAATGTATGAAATCGGAATGCGCGGTCGCTGCAGAATTGCAGAAAGGTCACTGAGGGTTTTGTTGTGGATCGCCAATGGGGAGGTACCCTTAGCAAGGCTGTTCAGCGTTTTGCGGTGGGCCGCAATCGCCGATGGCGACGTGCGTTTGATGAGTGTGTGCCCGGAAGCCTCTTCCAACTGCTCTTTAACGGCGTTGAGATCCGCAATCATTTCCCTGGCTGATTGGTAACGTTTGTTTGGTTTCTTTGCGAGCGCCTTCAGCGTGATGAAGTCCAGTTCGCGGGGCACGATTGCGTTGATCTTCGACGGGGGTGCGGGCTCAATGTGAAGCACGTTGGCCGCAATTTCAATAAAGCTATTGCCGGCAAATGGCGTTCGGCCCGTGATTGCTTCATAGAGAAGCGTCCCCAATGAAAACAGATCACTGCGGCCGTCAACCGCGCTGCCTACCGCCTGTTCCGGCGAAAGGTAAGCAGGAGTACCAAGCACAACTCCACTGCGAGTTTCAGTGGACAGTAAAGTTTGGGCTTCGGGCTCTGAACTTAGTATGTGGTCCTTGTTGAGTTGTTTGGCGAGTCCGAAATCGAGCACCTTCACCTGCCCGCCGTCGTCGATCATTATGTTTGAGGGTTTAATGTCGCGATGAACCACCCCACGCGCATGAGCTTCAACCAGGGCCATGGCGACCTCAGTGACAATAGTCACGGCGCGGGAAAGGCTGAGCTCCCCTTTTTGCATGAGATCGGCGAGCGGGCGTCCTTTCGCGAGTTCCATAACCAGGAATGGTCGGCCTTGCTTAGTCTCACCATAGTCAAAGAGCGTCGCGATGCACGGATGATTCAGTTCTGAAACGGCCCGGGCCTCGCGCAGGAACCTGGCCCGGTAATCGTGCGAATCGGAGTTTACCGACGGAAATTTGATGGCGACCCGGCGACCGAGATGGGTATCTTCGGCGAGGTAAACAGTTCCCATACCACCCTCGCCGAGGGGTTCAAGAATGCGATAGTGTGAAACTGTTTGCCCGATCATTGGCGAAGATTGATGCACAACCAACAGTTGCGCGGTCGCCCTTACAACGACGGCGGGAAACAACACGTAAGGAAGCTTTGACGAAGAGCTAATGCAGTACTGCCGAATACTACGATAGTGCCCGGGCCTTTTCAATCACTTTAGCGGGAATCCCGGGCTGAATACGGGGAATTTGTGGCGTTGCAAGCTCAGGAAGGGCAACTTGCTTACCTAGTTCCCTTTCCGTATAATTCACGGCTTGCTCGAAGCGCGGCGGTATCGTCCGGTGGGTTCGCGCCCACTTTTTCTTTTGGGCGAGTGCTTTTTCGGAGGTAGTTGATGGTGCCGGGTTCAGTTGAAGATCGCGTGCAAGCTATCGCTGAACGAGCGGCAATCGACCAGGGACTGGAACTGGTTCACGCCGAAGTCGCTGGACCTGATAACAAGCCTATTGTCCGCATCTTTATTGACAAGCCGGCTGGGGTGACTCACGAGGATTGCGCTGCGGTGAGTTTACACGTTGGCACCGTTCTCGACGTCGAAGACTTCATTCATTCTTCCTACACACTGGAAGTTTCGTCACCCGGTCTGGAAAGAGGTCTTTACAAGCCGGCTGATTACGAGCGATTCGCGGGCAGCCTGGCTAAGATTCGAACTCGCCGGCCGATCGATGGCCAACGAAATTTCCGCGGGCGGTTGCTGGGTGTAGATGGCGAGGAAGTGTTGGTTGAAGACCGTACCAGCGGACAAGTGAGAATTCCGCTCGACTCCATCGCCAAAGCGAATCTGGAATTGGACGTCGACCAGGAATTTCGACGCGCACAAGCGAGGTTAGAGCAGCGCCCAGGGGGAGAAGGCGGCGCAAACAGCCGAGTAAAAGCCGGCGCGATAGCGAAGCGAATCACAGGTTAGACCTGTGCAACTACAACTGAATAACAACTGAATAGGCTCAACGGCGCAGCACTTAGCGTCGAGCCAAGCAGAGAAACTAAAGGTTCACATGAGTTCATCCATCGCACAAAACATCGAGGCGCTCTGTCAGGAGCAAGGAATCGAACGCGATCTCGTAATAGACGCAATGAAAGAAGCTGTTCGGGCTGCCGCCAAGAAACAGTTTCGTTCCGGCGAAGACATCCAGGTCGATTGGAATCCTGAAACCGGCATTGAGCTTTCAGCCACGAAAGTCGTGGTTGATGAAGTAACCAACGGAGCAACAGAACTCTCGATAGACGAGGCTAAGGAACTAGCCGGTGAAGAGGTCGAATTAGGCGACGCTCTCCTGCTGCCCTTGCCGATGGAAGAACTTGGGCGCATTGCCGCTCAAACCGCGAAGCAGATCCTGTTTCAAAAAGTCCGCGACGCCGTTCGCAGCAATGTTTACGAACAATACGTCGACAAGATTGGCGATTTGGTCAACGGTTATGTGAAACGCTTCGAGCGCGGCAACATCATTGTTGACTTGGGAAATCTCGAAGCCATCCTGCCTCGCTCGCAACAATCCCGCGGCGAACAATGGAACCAGGGCGAGAGAATCCGCGTCGTAATCAATAATGTTTCCAAAGAGTCGAAGGGCCCGCAGGTTGAAGTGTCGCGCACTTCTCCAGAACTACTTCTGCGTTTGTTTGAGATGGAAGTCCCGGAAATCTACGACGGCACTGTCGTTATCAAGTCGGCGGTGCGAGAGCCCGGCGAGCGCGCGAAGATTGCAGTGACCTCAAATGAGCGTGATGTGGATCCGGTCGGCGCTTGCGTTGGCATGAAGGGTTCGCGCGTACAGGCGATCATTAGAGAGTTGCGCGGGGAGAAAATCGACATCATTGAGTGGTCGGACGAGCCTTCGGTATTTGCCGCAAACGCCTTGTCGCCCGCCAAAGTTAATAAAGTTCGCATCACTGACATCGACAATCGCCAGATGGAAGTGATTGTGAACGAGGATCAACTCTCGCTCGCTATCGGTAAGCGCGGACAAAACGTCCGCCTTGCCACCAAGCTGGTTGGCTGGAACATCGACATTCGCAGTGAGGAAGAGATCAAGCGCGAGGTCACTGAACAGATGGGCGCACTTATCGCTTCAGGGGCGTCAGTGCCGCTGTCGGTCATCGAAGGTGTAACAGTTCAGCAGACTGATGCCTTAGCGGAGCACGGCATCAATGACATCGACGCTCTTACTCAAACTTCCATTGACGATCTGGTTGAGTTTCTCGATCTGAGTTTGGACGAAGCTGAAGTGATTCTGAATGCCGCGAAGGCTGTCGTTGCCATGCGCGACCAGACGCTGCAGGGCGAAGCAGAAGCAAATGATTCGGAATCCAGCGGGGTTCATGCAGTTTCAGCAGAGCTCGATGAGAGTGTTGAAGCGGGCGAAGTTGAACCTTCGCTCGAGATGACCGCTGAAGGATACGACGAAGCGGTGGAGGCAGGCGTGCCGTTTGGGGCGGAGCCTGAAATACTGGCGAAGGAATCCGCCGACCCCGTAGCGCTTACCGAAGCTGAACCATTTACCGAAGACGAAATTGTTCTCCAGGAACCGGGCCGCGATTTGCGGCCGGACACAATAGTGCCGTCTCCGGATCTTACTGCGACAGACACCGCTTCCCTTGAGAGTCTCGATGAGTTTCTTGCCCATGAAGAAAATGCTTCGGAAGAATTAGCTGACGAAGCTGGAAAATCTGCTCCCGCAGTCCTGGAAGATGCTGCATCAAGCGAGAGCACTGACGAAGAGAAGCAGGATGCTTCCCCCGATGCGGCGAAGTAGACCCAACTCAGGCGCCGGTGTTTCCGGACGCTTGCGTTGCTCGCTCCCTTGCCACTCCTGCGTGTTGCGTTTCTGAATGCACGCTTCAAGTGGTTAAGAGCGAGCGTTCTTTAAACCACCTGAAGAAGCAAAGACGCAGGGAGTTATCGCGTCTCAGAAGGAGTGCATGACCGTTACCTCTAAGATTCGTATTTACGATCTCGCCAAGGAACTAAAGCTCGACACAAAGCGGCTCATTGAAGAGGTGCGACGCGAAGGCGTTGACGTCAGCGTTCCTTCCAACTCTGTTTCTAAGGAGTTGGCAGAAAAGATTCGCAACAAGTACTTCCCCAAGAAAGAAACCGCTGCCAAGCGGGGTGTGCGAGTCGTCAAGCGGGCCGAGCGCGCCGTGGAAGAAGCGCCGGTACTGGAAAGCGCCGAAGCTGCCGCGGAACCCAGCGCCGAAGTAGCCGCCGAAGCTCCCCAACCCGAAGCTGTTACTCCTCCTGCCGCTCCCGACGTCGCCAAGCAACCCACAACAGCGAGATTGGTAAGGAAACTGAGTCCGGCTGCGCGTGCCGAACAACCAACACCGGATGCTGCCGCGCCGCCTGACGCGCTCGAGCTTGAAGAGAGCAGCCCTGCGGAAACGGTCTTCAGCGATGTTGGTGCCCCGGGAGCCGCGGTTAGTTCGCCCAGCCCAGGCCCGCCGCCGGGACGTCAAGTCAGAGTAATGCGTCCCACCGTTGCCGCGCTTAACGCCGGAATTCGACCCGGTGAGCGTGCTCCTACGCCTGTAATACCTCCGTCGGTTACGCCACGGGAGCGAGCCGAGCGAGGGACGCGCGTCAGAGAACGAACACCTCTTGCAAAAACTGAGCGGCTGGGGACTCCCGGAGAAACCCTGACGCCGCAGACCACATACATTCCACCACCCGATGCGGGCCGACGCCGCTCCCGCCGTACGCCTGCGCGTGGACGGAAAATGGAAGGCAAGGCGGGCCGTTTTGATAAAGGCGACTTCATTCCGCCACCGAAAGCTCTATCTCTTGAAGACCGCATTGCCGGAAGACTGGAACCCGGCGCGGTTCCCGGCGAACTCAAAGCCGTACGCATAATCGAAGGTTCGACCGTTAAGGAATTTGCGGAGAAGCTCGGCATCAAGCCAAAAGATATCGTGACCCTGCTCCTGCAACGCGGTGTTTTCGCCACGATTAATCAACCTCTGAACGACGACGTCGCAGTCGATCTCGGCAGCCGCTTTGGTTATGAAGTCACCTTTGTTCCTTTCGAGGAGATGGTTGCTGAAGAAGAGTTTGAAGAGCTGATCGCGGCTGATGCCGACGACGTTGAATTGCCTCGCGCACCCGTTGTAACCGTCATGGGCCACGTCGATCACGGCAAGACTTCCCTGCTGGACGCGATTAGAACAACGGAAGTCGCGGCAGGTGAAGCTGGAGGTATAACTCAGCACATCGGGGCCTACAGTGTGCAGGTGCCGAGTCCGGACCATTCGGGTGAAACACGCCGGGTCGTGTTTCTGGACACGCCCGGTCACGAAGCTTTCACCTTGATGCGCGCGCGTGGCGCCAAAGCCACCGACGTGGTGGTATTGGTTGTTGCTGCCGATGACGGCGTGATGCCGCAAACAGTTGAAGCAATCGAACACTCCCGTGCTGCCGGTGTTCCTATCGTTGTAGCCATCAATAAAATCGACAAGCCGGACGCGAATCCTGATCGAGTCAGACAAGAACTGGCGAAACAGGGACTGAACCCGGTGGAGTGGGGCGGCGATACGGAAATGGTCCAGGTCTCTGCTAAAAAGCGAGAGAATCTCGAAACACTCCTGGAAACGATTTTGCTAACTTCCGACATTCTCAATTTGCGCGCCAGTCCCACGCGATTGGCGTCAGGAGTTGTGCTGGAAGCGAAGCTGGATCGTGGTCGCGGCGCCGTGGCTACTGTGCTCGTACAACAGGGAACGTTGCATATTCACGAGCCTTTCATTGTCGGCCAGATTTTTGGTCGCGTGCGCGCGATGTTCAACGACAAGGGTGAAGCGATTACCGAGGCAGCGCCGGCGACGCCGGTGGAAGTGCTCGGACTGCAAGGCGTGCCACAGGCAGGCGAAAGCTTCCAGGTGGTTGCCGACATCGCTCGCGCGCAGCAGATCTCCGGTCACCGGCAAATGCTGAATCGTCAGGCGACGCTGCTGCAAACCACCAAGCGCGGCATCGAGGCTTTGGGCGAAAGTGAAGTCAAAGAACTGCTGGTTGTAATTAAAGCCGACGTGCAGGGTTCAGTTGAAGTTCTCAAATCCACCTTGCAAAAACTTTCCACCGAACGCGTGAAGGTCAAAGTCATTCGTTCGGGCGTGGGAGCGATCACCGAGTCGGACGTCTTGCTGGCTTCCGCCACGCAGGCCGGCTCGGCTGTTTCAGCGGTAGTCGTCATTGGTTTCAATGTAAGGCCGGGCGCGCGTGCCGCCGATTTAGCGAAACAGGAAAGCGTGGACATTCGACTCCACTCGATCATCTACAAGGTCGAAGAAGAGATTCGGGCGGCTATGATCGGCATGCTTGAAGCAATTGAGAAAGAGAAAATCATCGGCAAGGCCGACGTGCGCGAAGTGTTCCGCGTTCCCAAGGCCGGAGTGGTTGCCGGTTCCATGGTAGTTGACGGCAACATCCGGCGTAATGCGCGCGCGCGACTAATTCGCGATGGCGTCGTTAGTTGGGAAGGCAATATCGCTTCGCTGCGTCGCTTCAAAGACGACGTTTCGGAGGTGCGCGAAGGCTTTGAATGCGGTATTGGCCTGGAAAACTTCAACGACCTTAAAGTCGGCGACCAGATCGAGGCTTACATCGTAGAGAAGGTTGCCGCCACTGAACTGTAGGAAGGATGAAGTATGAAGGCGGAAGGATGAATTGTCGTCTATTGTTTCATCCTTCATCCCTCCGCCTTCATCCTTTCGTAAGATGCGTCGCCCAGAGAGAGTTGCAGACATCCTTCGTGAGGAAATTTCCCAGATTGTCGGATACGAGCTGGAAGACCCACGGCTCACAATGGTCACGGTGACTGACGTTCGCCTTTCTGACAACGGCAGGGAAGCTCGAGTGTTTGTCACGATTTCAGGAGATGAAGAAGAACACCGTCTGGCCCTCAGCGCTTTGCGTCACGCCGCCCCTTACGTTCGCAAACAACTGGGTCTTTCTCTCAACCTTCCACGCACTCCAGAGATTCATTTTGTGAGGGACTTGGTTGAAGAGCAAGGCGAGCGTGTGGACCGGTTACTTCAGGAAATCGATCGGGAACGGAAAACCGTGGAAAGGATGAAGGATGAGAGTTAAAGGATGAAGGCGGAAGGATGAGGGATGAACCTTGAGCTTGTCTCGGTTTGTTCTTCATCCTTCATCCTTCATCCTTCATCCTTTAAAAGATGCTTAGTCAAGTTGTTGAGTTGATCGAAGAGAAAAGTAAGTTTGCGATCACCGCCCACCTTCGTCCTGATGGCGACAGTCTGGGTTCTTCCCTTGGTCTCTACTGGTTGCTGCGGGCCCTCGACAAAGATGTTGAAGTCATCATGCGCGATCCGGTGCCTCATACTTATCAGAAGTTGCCGGGAGCTAAAAACGTACGAGTCACACCCGCGGCGGATGATACATACGACGGCATATTCGTTATTGAATGTTCCGACGTCGAGCGTCCGGGTCTGCGGGATCTCGAAAAGCAATTCGTCGTCAACATCGATCACCACGCCACCACTGCGCACTTTGGCAAGATCAACTGGATCGACTCCACCGCTGCTGCTTGCGGCGAGATGATCTACAACCTCGCCAAAGCTCTCGGCGTTCGCGTGACTAAGGAAATCGCCGAATGCTGTTACACGGCACTTATCACCGATACCGGTTCATTTCATTACTCCAATACGACGGAACGGACATTCAAAGTAGCGTCGGAGCTTCTTCGTACCGGAGTGAAACCCGCCAAGACCGCTGAGGCTGTTTTCGCCAGTTATCCCTGGAGCAGAATTCAATTGATGGGGGCGGTACTGTCAACAGCGCGGCGTGATTCAACCGGCCACGTGGCGTTGTTGCGCCATAGTCTTGAAATGCAACACAGCGCCGAGGCTTCCGACGAAGACGCTGACGGTTTTGTTAACTATCCGCTGACGGTTGGTGAAGTTGAAGCCGTGGCAATGCTTAAGGAATGCGAGCTGGGAGTCTATCGCACCAGCCTGCGATCCAAGGGCGAGGTTAACGTTGCGAAGGTGGCGGAAAAGTTTGGCGGCGGCGGACATCGTAACGCAGCCGGCTGCACGCTGCGCGGTACCTGGGAAGAGGCGGAAGAAAAGATCATCGCGCTCCTGCAAGATGCGGTGGCGCGCGCGAACGGCTCGGTGGATCTTACCGAAGACGCACTTCAGGACTAGTCAGAAATAACCATTTTCATTTTCTCTGTTTGATATCTTTCGTTAATCAGTCGCCAAGATTTTCTACGCCTGTCGTTTAGATAGGGCACTTGTGCCCCGCCGCGCTAGGCGGACAAGTCCGCTTTCTAAACGATGCACGACTGTTATAGAGCCATTCGTCGGCTGCTGACTCATCACAAACAATGCTCGACAAGAAATACAAGTGGCGTCGCGAGGACTACCAGGAGAAGACACGCGGCCTGCTGATGGTCCATACCGGCAACGGCAAGGGCAAGACCACCTCCGCGCTGGGGCTGATGATGCGGGCTGCGGGAAGAGGTTTGAAGTGTTGCATGATTCAGTTTATGAAGTCGCGCAGCGATCGCTACGGCGAGCACGAATCGGCTGAGAAACTGGGTATTGAAGTGCATACGATGGGTGACGGATTCACCTGGGACACGAAGAACCCGGAACAGGATCGCGCCACCGCTCGGGAAACCTGGAACCTTTGTGTTGAGAAGCTGCGCAGTGGGGCCTACGATTTGCTGGTCTTCGATGAGCTGGTTTACGTGCTCAGTTACGAGTTGTTGCCGGTTGCAGAGGTCGTGGAAGAGTTTCGCAGCGTTCGTGCTTCACAACCCGCGTTACATATCGTCGTAACTGGCCGCAACGCCCCGGCGGAGTTAATTGAGGCCGCTGACCTGGTTACGGAAATGACCGAGATAAAGCACCCATTCAACGCCGGCATCCGCGCTCAGCAAGGAATCGAGTTCTAATTATTTGGAGTGCGGCGACGCACTCCAAATGCGAAACGCCTGGCTTTATCTAAGAAGACACGACTCTAGCCGGCAGCCCCGATCTTCCTTCATCCTTCATCCCTCATCCTTTTCTGTGTTAGGCTCTAGTCCATACCGACAATTCAAACCCGACGTATTTCAACGTAAACTAGTCGCCTATGCCCTGGTTCAGCAAAAAAAGTAAACAGATTGAGGCTGTCCCGCCCGAAGAACGCGTCGTAAAGACGGAGAACGTCTTTGTGAAGTGCGACGGTTGTGAGGCCCACCTGTACAAACGCGAACTTGAGGAGGGACTCCAGGTTTGTTCTCACTGTGGTTACCATTTTCGGATCGGAGCGCGCGAACGTCTGGCGACACTCTTTGACGAAGGGAAATATGAAGAGCTTGACGCCGAAGTCATCTCGATCGACCCACTTGAGTTTGTTGACACCAAGCCTTATCCCGACAGGCTCAAACAAGCAAAGAGAAACTCCGGTTTGCCGGAAGCGATAATCAACGCTCGCGGCAAGGTGGGTGATCATTTGGTGCTTGCGGGTGCGATGGACATGTCGTTCATTGGGGGCTCGATGGGGTCGGCGGTTGGGGAGAAAGTCACCAGGTTAATTGAACGCGCTTTGAAAGAGCATGGCGCCGTTGTAGTCTTCGCTGCTTCTGGCGGAGCTCGCATGCAGGAGGGCGCGCTGTCGCTAATGCAGATGGCCAAAATCGCCGCGGCGCTGGCTGAATTAGACGAGGCCTGCCTTCCCTTTATTTCGGTGTTAACGGACCCAACGACTGGCGGCGTTACTGCAAGCTTTGCCACGCTCGGAGACATCGTCATCGCTGAGCCAAAAGCGCTCATCGGTTTTGCCGGTCCGCGAGTCATTGAGCAGACGATTCGTCAGAAACTGCCAAAGGATTTTCAGAAGTCTGAGTTTCTGCTTGAGCATGGCATGGTCGACGCCATCGTAGACCGCCGAGAGCTGCGAGATTACATTATCAAACTGCTTAATTTCATGTTGAATCCCGAAATCTCCAGCGTGTCAGGCATCGAACGACTGCGTACTCGCGCGACGCCCGGGATGTAAGGGCGGTTAGTGGCTGTTGAGTGGGACGAGAAATACAGAACCGGGAGCGGTAGCGACCGGGTCCTACGCTCAACCTATCTTGCGCCATTCTGATTTCCTAACAACGCTGAGTGCTAACACCCGGTCGCTACCGCTCCCGGTTCTGATTCATCCTGCCGCCTCCAACCTCATCCTTCAATTCTCCTTTGCGGTTTAGTTCGCGAGATGCTAATGCTTTACGTCTCATGAACTTCAACGACACACTCCAGTATTTGTTTAGCCTCGGACACGAAACGCTCGCTATCAAGCTGGGTCTGAAAAATACAGAAATGCTTCTTGAGGGCCTTGGTAATCCTCAAAGAGCGTTTGAGTCGGTTCAGATTGCCGGAACGAATGGCAAAGGTTCCACCGCTGTCATACTAGATTCAATCTGCCGCGCCGCCGGAGTGAGAACCGGCCTCTACACTTCTCCCCATTTAGTTTCAGTCACAGAACGAATAAAGGTCGACGGAACCGATATTTCTGAAGATGACTTTGCGAAGTATGCCAGCGAAGTTCGAGGGGCCGCAGAAGATTTGGTCGGCCGCGGGAAGCTCGCGACTTTACCAACCTTTTTTGAGCAGGTAACCGCGATTGCACTGCTTGCTTTCAGAGACGCCGGTGTCAGGCTGGCGATTCTCGAGACCGGACTGGGTGGACGACTGGACGCAACTACCGTCGCCGAAGCCGCAACCGTAGCTATCACACCTTTGGCTCTGGATCACCAGGAGTATCTCGGCGAAACTCTCGAAGAGATTGCGTTTGAGAAGGCGAGCATTATTCGTCACGGCGTCACCGCGATAATTGCTCCGCAGCCCGACTCGGCGTTGGATGTTGTTTTGCGACGCTGTGCTGACTGCGACGTGGAACCCGTGGTCATAGATCAAACCGCCAGTCGGGTCGAAGCTGTGACCAACGACGGCTGCTTGATCGTTACGTTTGAGACTAGCGAAGCCCGCTATGAAAGGGTTCGGCTGGGATTGCGTGGCCGGCATCAGATTGTGAATGCGGCAGTCGCGATCGCACTAGCCGAGGCTCTACGAAAGCCAGGTTTCGAGATTTCGCAAAGTGCGATCATCGAGGGAGTGGAGCAGGCGCGGCATGAGGGCAGGCTGGAATTACTCCAGGGCCATCCTTCTCTCTTGTTTGACGGTGCGCACAATCCTTCCGGGGCCCTCGCTCTTCGCGAGTTCCTCGATGAGTTTGTGAAGGTACCGCTGACGCTGGTCTTTGGCGCTATGAAAGACAAAAAGCTGGCGGAGATTGGAAGCATTCTCTTCCCTGTCGCCAACAATCTGATTCTTACTCAACCCGATAATCCGCGGGCTGCCGGCATAGCTGAGTTGCAAGGCGTGGCAGGTCAGTCTATTGAGAGCAAGAAGATTGTTATGGCGTTGACACCAAACGAGGCGCTGCAAAAGGCGAAAGATGTTACACCCACCGAAGGTGTCATTTGCGTCACGGGCTCACTGTATCTGGTGGGCGAGTTTAAGGCGTTAATTAATGCAGGGTTATTATCGCAGGTTGGGCACTAAACCATTTTCAGTTTAAGTAAAGGAATCTTGATGGCTTCAACAGACTGTCCTCAAATTCTTGACAGCAAAGAAATTTTTCAAGGGCGTGTGTTTAATGTAACTGTAGACACGATTCGTGAGGGCGATAAGACCTATCAGCGTGAAGTTGTGCATCACCCGGGCAGCGCGGTGATCATACCCATATTCGACGATGGCACGATTGCCTTTGTTCGCCAGTATCGCCACCCGGCCGTGCGTTATTTGCTGGAAGCGCCGGCCGGGACTTTGGATCGCGGCGAAGTGCCCGAGGAAGGGGCGGCTCGCGAACTGGAGGAAGAGCTGGGTTTCGTTGCCGGCCGGCTGGAGAAGTTATCGGAGTTCTTCGTTTCACCAGGGTTCTGCGAAGAGAAAATGTGGATCTACCTGGCAACGGAGCTAACCGAAACAGAGCAGCGTCTCGAAGAGGATGAAATCGTTCAGGTGGTCCGGATTCCCTTTTCCCAAGCGCTCACGATGATCAGCACAGGTGAAATAGAAGACGCCAAGACTATCATTGGCGTGATGTTGGCCGCACCGCACGTTGGCCCATCAATGTTGGAAGCTGACTATCCAGCAGTTTGAATCTAAATTTCGCGCCTATCTCTTAAGGTATTTCTCCGGCAGCGGATGCTTTTCGTCCTCGCCTTGCCAGAAGATCGTCACCACCCACCAGCGCTTGCCGTCATTCATTAACTGAATGCTGTTAATGCCGCGTTGAAACGGTTTCGCGTCATCCGGTGCGTGGCGCGATTCATAAGTGCTGAAGACATGCGCAATCTGGCCAACCTCTTCGGTTCGGCGCGCGGCCTCCCGCTCAAAAAACCCTTCCTTCTCGAAGAAGCGCTGGCTCGCTCGATATACTCGTCAACAGTTAAAACTCGGGAGCCGTAACCGCCAGTTTGGCGCGGGCCAGTCGGAATTAACCGCGCGCCGGGGACAAAGAGCGAACGCATACGATCCCAATCGCGTTTCTTGCCGGCAGGCCCGGAAATGACGTCGTAAACCGCAGCGATGATCGCATCGATTGAATTTGCATCGGCAGGATTCGCCGCGGGAGGCGCCGGTGTCTCATTGGTGGCTGGTTTTTGCATTGGCGTTGGCGCTGGCTTTTCATTCTGGGCCACCGCGATGGCGAAAGCGCCACAGATGATAGCCAAAGTAATAAAGGATCTAACCTCCGGTGAGATGAGCTTCATTCGCGATTCTCCTCTAATAAAAATCACAGACAGGATTACAGGATGAACAAGATTAAGAAGCAGATTCAGTTGCGTCTTTTGGTTCGTCCTGTGAATCCTGTTCATCCTGTCCATTGTTTCTTCCTCGCCTTATGTGGTTGATTAAAACATGATGCAACAAGCCCCCGCAAAAGTTTAGTAGACAAGCCTGACTTCACCAGCGCTGGAGCTTTCGTGCTATGGTTAAGAACAGTTAAGTCATGTCAGTAGAAGTTCAAGAACTGGAGCCGACGAAGAGCGTGCCCGGTCGTCGGCCCGGAATGTTTCGCGCTCTCTCGCATCGCAACTTTCGTCTTTTCTGGATGGGAGCTTTTCTCTCCAACGTGGGCACGTGGATGCAAGCGGTCGCTCAGGGCTGGCTGGTCTTGCAGTTAACAAACTCCGCGTTTTGGTTGGGGCTTGATGCCTTCATGGCCACAGCGCCGGGATTTTTCCTGACACTTCTGGGCGGAGTTTTCGCGGACCTCGTCGATCGACGCCGTTTGCTGATCTATACCCAGGTAGCCGCCGGTTTGGCCGCGCTGGGACTGGCAACTCTGATTTGGACTGGCGCGGTCAATAGATGGATGGTGTTAGGCTTTTCTTTCATTACTGGTTGTTGCATGGCGCTCGCCAGTCCGTCGTACCTGGCTCTCACTTATGATCTCGTTGGGCGCGAAGATCTTGCGAATGCGGTGGCCTTGAATTCATCGCAGTTTCAACTTTCAAGAGTAGTGGGCCCGGCCCTGGCCGGCTTTGGTTTCAAACTGTTCGGCCTGGCCGGCTGTTTTTTCATAAACGGGCTCTCCTTCATCGCCGTGGTGGTAAGCCTGGGCATGGTACGTATCGAACCGGGCAAGCATGTGTCCGGCGCGCCTGCGGCACGAGACCGGCACGCCCTGTGGCGAAATCTGCTGGAGGGTTTTCGGTATGTGAAAACCCGTCCGCGCGTGTTCTCATTGCTGATGATCTCGTCGGTGAACAGCCTATTCGGTGCTCCCTACTTCGCGTTGATTCCAATCTATGCGCGTGACGTTTTTCATTTGGGAGCGACCGGGCTCGCTTGGTTGATGGGCACAGCCGGTGCCGGCGCCTTTTGCGGCGCGGCATTGTTAACCGTTCTCGGCGACTTTCGTAAAAAAGGATGGGCCGTGCTGGGAGGCAGTTTGGCGTTCGGTGTTTGTGTCACAGCTTTTGCCCTCTCAACCCGCCTGATGTTCTCGTACATATTTCTTTTTGGTCTCGGTTTCGCAGTTGTCACTTCCGTGGCGATGGTAAACACGCTGCTGCAGAAACTTGTAACCGATCAAATGCGTGGCCGAGTTATGAGCATGTTCATCCTTTCCTTCATGGGCACAATGCCAATCGGCAACATCATCGCCGGCACAGCCTCGCAACGCTTTGGTGTACCCCACACGCTCGCTACCGGAGGCCTAATCATCGCGATCTTCGCGATAACGATGATGATTTCGAATAAGCGTCTGCGCGACCTTTACTAAATCTCCCCGTATTCCCTTTGGAATCTTGGCAATCTTGGCAATCTGCAAGCGGCTGCCCGTTGAGCCGTTCTATAGACCAACCAGGGGGATAAACTCTGTGAAGATGCCAGCGAGGAGATTCAATGAGACACCTAACGCTTCGATTATTACTTCTAACAGTTGCAATATTTTTCTTGACAGCCGCCAGCACGGCCGCCCAGGGCGTGATCGTCCCCGGGCCCTGCAACAGATGTCCTGAACCGCCTCGTCCTGTCACTTTGCCGCGTGCTCTTCCCGTAAAATCCATCAAAATCGACACGAGAATATTGTCCCAGGTGTCCACGACTCACGTTGAGCAGGTGTTTAGAAACGATACTGACGCGACGCTCGAAGGCACTTATTTTTTCCCCATTCCGGAGCACGCTTCGATTACTGAGTTTGCAATTTGGGATGGCAGCCGGCGTCTGGTTGGCGAGGTACGTTCGCGCGAGGAGGCAAGGCGTATCTACGACGAGATTGTCAGACGCCAGCGGGACCCAGGCCTGCTGGAATATGCCGGCAAAGATCTTTTTCAGGCAAGTATCTTTCCAATCCCGCCTCATTCCGACAAGAAACTCGAGCTAACTTACACGCAGGTTCTTCAGGCGCAGTCAGGCACAGTCGCCTATCGATATCCGCTGGGAACCGGAAGACAGATTACGCAAATTGGAACGGTCTCCGGCAGGGTCGAAGTTGAGAGCAAGGAACCGCTGCGAAACATTTATTCGCCTAGCCACGGGATTGATGTGAAACGAAATGGTGACCGCCGCTCCGTTGTCAGTTTTGAAACCACTGGCGGCCAGGAGCCGCAGGATTTCCAACTTTTCTATGGACTCTCAAGCGAGGATTTCGGCGTAACCCTTCTGACTCATCGTGAACCCGGAAAGGACGGTTATTACCTGCTGATGATTTCACCGAAAGACGACTGGTCGGAGCAGGAGTATGCCGCGAAAGACATCGTGTTTGTGTTGGACACGTCGGGCTCGATGGCCGAGGAAGGCAAGATGGAGAAAGCGCGTGCGGCTTTGCTCTACGGCATAAGAATTCTGCGACCGCAGGATCGGTTCAACGTGATCTCGTTTGCCGGTGAAGAGCGTTTGATGGAAAGCGGGCTGATCGCGGCTGACGATCAGGGTCACAGACGGGGCGAAGCGTTCGTACAGTCGCTGCGACCTTTAGGTGGAACCAATATTAATCAAGCGTTACTCCAGGCAATGCCGCAGTTTCAGGCAACTGATCGCCCCAAGATTATCGTTTTCATGACCGATGGATTACCCACCGTGGGTGAGACAAATCCCAGTCGAATTGTAGACAACGCGCATGCAGCTCGACGGCCGGGCGTGCGGCTCTTCACCTTTGGCGTTGGTTATGACGTCAACACGTCTCTGCTTGATAAACTCGCAGCCGACAACGGCGGCGTTGCCGACTATGTTGAGCCCAAAGAGGACCTGGAAGTTAAGGTATCCAACTTCTTTGCGAAGATTAACTATCCGGTTCTTACCGAGCTGGCGCTTGATATGGCGGGCGTGCAAACGGATCTAACCTATCCGCGCACTCTTCCTGACGTATTCAAAGGTTCGCAACTTACGCTCATTGGGCGATACAGAAATCCAATCGACATGGACTTTCTGCGGTTAAAGTTGACCGGCCGAAGCGGCGGTTCAAACAAAACGTTTTTCTATAATAATCTTCGTTTCCCACTGCGTGAGGACGCAAACGATTTTCTGCCACGTTTGTGGGCCACGCGTCGCGTCGGCTGGTTAATGGAGCAGGTTCGCTCAAACGGGGAGCAGCCTGAATTGCGGGACGAAATTGTCGACCTGGGAACGCGTTATGGAATTGTAACTCCTTACACTTCTTATCTCGCGCTGGAGCCGGAAGCGGCAACACGAAATGTGTCCAGTCTGCCCGTGAACGGTCGCTTTGGCGTGGCAGGCACTGGACGAGGGGCAAACGCACCGCCCCCTCCGAAAGCGGAGGATATGAAGGCAATCACCGGAGCGGTGGCGGTGCAGCAGAGCAAACGCGCGCGTGAACAGCAGGAAAGCGACAGATTGGACAAAGACACGGCGTCTTCTGCAATCAGAAATGCGGGCGGCAAAACGTTTTACTTGCGCGAAGGTGTCTGGACAGATTCGGAGTTCAAAGCAGGCGCCAGGTTGCCCGAAACCGTAATCAAATTTGGCAGCGACGATTACTTCGCTTTACTCAAACAAGAACCGAGGCTGGCGGAGTTTTTCTCGTTGGGCGATCGAGTCGTGGTTGTTTTCCAGGGTAAAGTCTATCGCGTCAACGCTGCGAACTAGCAGGACCCACGGGGAGTGCCAAACTAAACTGAGGGCCTGGCGTTTCTAGACAAAGCGCCCGGCCCTCGCTCGGTCCTTGTAGGCCACGCTTTCACTGGCACCGCGGCGTCTCGCCCGCATGCGCACCACAGACAAAGATGAATATCCAGTCACAGTGATCCATAA
>JALYSR010000112.1 GCA_030854715.1 Acidobacteriota bacterium | reverse complement strand
CTGCAATGGGCCAAACTTGACCGCTAACGAGGCAGCCCCATAGAATGCAGAGTCTGCCTGTCAGATCAGGTACGGTTCGGGGCGTAGCACAGCCTGGTAGTGCGCTCGGTTTGGGACCGAGAGGTCGGAGGTTCGAATCCTCTCGCCCCGACCATCACCTTATTTCCACCAATAGGTTAGAGTAATCTCCTTTCACTACTTCTCCTCCCCGTTAGGGATATGTGCTTAACTTTTTGTGTCAGTCAAGGGTGCAGTTCATTGCTTTGAATTGTTACTCGCGCCAAGTGTGCGTGTTTAGGTGCGGAATGCCGCAGGTGCTTCTAGATGCGGCCGATGCTACACGATGAACGTGAGGGATAATAGATTACTTCACCTTCGCGTGTCATCGGATGATTCGCCTAATTAAAATGGCACGTTTGTGCCGAGAGGTGCCGATCGTGAAGTCACTTGAGAGGAATTCAAGTACAACTCGGATAAGGATTACAGCTTAACGTTACCAACCATTCCCCTCTCAATTTGGCCAACTCTGGTTCGACCGCCTACGACTTGCGTCATCTCCACGGGCGAACGTCCTTCCCGCTGCCGGATCAATTTAGGGCTCGACTACGACAACTTTTTTGGCAAAAACCGCCAAAAACCGACATTTTGTGGAGACTTTGCTGCCTGAGTGTGATATATGAGTCTGAACAGGTTTTCAATTAAGCATCATCGGAGGTGTTACACCAGACTATGGCGACCAAAGCCGCGACAGGCAGAAAGCGCATGACTCAGTCGGAAGTTTTCAATCACTTTGCCGAAAAAACAGGAATGAAGCGTGGCCAGGTTAAGGAGTTTTTCGACGAACTCTACAATCTTGCTTCGCGCGAGGTAAAGTCTAACGGCGAATTTGTTCTTCCCGGCTTCGGCAAACTCGTGAAATCGGAGCGGAAGGCGCGCGAGGGGAGAAACCCCGCGACCGGAGAAACAATCCAGATACCAGCTAAGACAACTCTCAAGTTCCGCGTTGGCAAAGGCATGAAAGATACAGTCTTACCGAAGAAATAATGTAAAGAATCTTCGAGTTCCGGAGTCTAAAGCGCCGCCCGTAGTTCATGTTTTGTGAACACGGGCGGCGCTTACGTTTTTGCCGTGTTAAAAACTGAAACTTACCCTCACTTTGGGGCGAATTGGCTCATAACAACTGCCCAATTGCGACCTGACCCAGGGCGTGCTCCCCTCAGCCGAACCGACACGAAAGGGGCCATAGAAAAAGCTGGCCTTTCGTGACTTTCTTCGGTATAATCTCTAGTTTTGCTGAACCCCAAAAATATGGCCGGCGGGCACTGAGTGTCCGGATACGGAAAATGTTGCCAAATGCAACGGGTCTGCATCCTCAGACGAAGCTGAGGCATCATAATATTACGCACTAAAAATGGCCGCCAAGGCGGTTTTGGAGGAGAAAATAGTAACCGTGACTTTTGATAGACACTTACCGCTCGACGAGCGGATTCTTAGAATTGACCACATTCAAGCCAGGCGTTATTCAAAGTTGGGTGGGGTCGCCCTGGAGATTGCCACGCAGGGCATTCTTCGCCACTTACGCGCCTGTGATCGCATGGACGTTAACCCGGACACCTCAGCAGTAAGAGAAATCATCGATGACGCCTTAAATGGTCGTCGAGTTTTTGCTGAAGGCGCCGAGCAGATTCAAGCAGCCTGATCAGTTTCTTACTCAAACTTAAAGAGGTTGCCCCAAAGGGCGATCTCTTTATTTTTGTGCCATGAGGCTCGCAAGTTGACCACGCGAGTCGTGTGCGTGCTAACATCCCCGCGCCAGGCATGTGCCCCTGTAGCTCAGCGGATAGAGCATCTGCCTTGTTGGAGCCTTAATGAGGAATAGTTTTGGAGAAGAACTCATTAAGTGGACGGCCCCATATGCGGGGACGCCCTTAGAGCCTCTGGTACTCGATTCTATTTGAGTAACAAACCATGAGGATTGGGTAATCCGCAGGAAACCTTTCCAGCAGATAACAATGGAAGGGGCTCCTCAGAGACTATACGGGCCGGGACTGTGATGTCCAAGATATAGTCCAGCCAGCAACCCTGTTTAAATACGGGCGGTCAGGGAAACCTGATGCTGGATGCTAAGCAGAGGGCCGCAGGTTCGATTCCTGCCAGGGGCATTTATTCTCGTAACTGATTTTTCAACTCATGTATGGCGGCATTAGTTCAGTTGGTTAGAACGCCTGATTGTGGTTCAGGAGGTCGTGGGTTCGAGTCCCACATGCCGCCCCAGCCTTTCTAAAAAGCACAACTTTCCTTGGGGTAAGAATCATCGACCCGTGCGTGGGTTTTCATGTATCCGCGTCTTGGCAAAAAGATGTTGGAGCATGGGCTCTGCGAATTTTGACCACGAGTCAGGGTTGTGCAACCCGCCTTCTAACTCGGCATAGGTAAAGTCCTTCTCTTTTGCCCAATGCTTTGCGACCAGGACATCGCGTAGTGCTCGCGTACTATCTAGAAAATTCGGCGATTCAGCGGTTCCTACATTGAGCCAGACACGCAAGGTGCGTCTAGGTGTATGGGATTCCAAGTATCGCACAATCATCTCGTTGTCCCAGTCGGCCGCCGGTGAAGCAATGGCGAGACTACTAAAAACCTCAACATATTTTGAGCCGAGATAGAGGGTAACCAAGCCACCCAACGAACTTCCTCCTAAAGCCGTGTTAGAGCGATCTCGCAGAGTGCGATACTGGGAATCGATGAAAGGCTTGATTTCTTCCACCAGCGTACGGCCATAGAGGTCCGCTTGTCCGCCCTTCCTTTCACAGGGCAGGCTCGTTGGTGTGTACTCGTTAATTCGATTTAGACCGGTGCTGTAAATCCCTACGATTATTAAGGGCTTAATCTTATGCGACAGGATGAGTTCCTGCGCCCCTTCATCCAGATGACGCTCTTCACCTAGGAAGAATGAGGTTGCACTGTCAAAGGCGTTTTGCCCGTCCTGTTGATACAAAACCGGGTAGCGAGCCGTCCTGTTAGTCTCATAGCCGGGTGGTAAGTAAACAACGATGTCGCGGTCGGTGGAAAGGAATTTGGAATGGAAATTTCGATGGAAACGGATATCTCCCGTCAGAGTATGTCGCAATTGCCCAGCGACAGGTTGATTCGAATCAGTGTCGAGTCCAGGCGTTGCGCTTAAGTCGCGAGTCACCAGGCACAGCATCAGAACGTTAAGAGACACACAAGTAAATATCTTTAGGGTCTTCATAAGCTTGATTAAGGAGGGGCGGGTGAGAATCCGAATGGGCCTAAGGAAGATCTAGCATCCAGGAAATCTGGTTGCCTAAAAACAATATACCATCGGGGCCTCCACTCTATCAATAGGGTGCTTTTTCATCACAGTTTTGCTTGAAATACTTAAACCTGGGTCCAGTACATCTTCCTTCAGTTTGAGAAATTGGGCGATTTAACATGTTCTGCGCGAACACCTATTCCCACCAAACGCGCCGGTATCCGGCGAAGAATGGGAAATCGCTGAAATAGTCTAATCGGCCAGGGCAAAGAAACTTGGCGACTTCCAAGGACCCGCCCAATTACCTTGTCTTGAAGAAACACTTGCGCGCTTTGCGTAATACGAGTTGGAAGTGCTCGACGCCTTTGTACTCTCTTCAAATCTGCGCTTGAGAGTGTGCCCGCTCGCAGCGGCTGAGCGAGAATGTTCGCTGCCGCAACTGCGTCCTGGATGGCGAGGTTAATCCCGACACCGCCAATTGGCGACATTGCGTGAGCCGCATCGCCTATACATAACAGACCAGGTCGGGACCATTCTCGCAAACGATCCACGAGGACCGTCAGCAACCTGATATCGTCCCAGTTACCTAACTCTCCAACTCTCTCCCGAAGAAAAGGTGCGATGCTAACGATCTCTTCGCGGAACGCGGGAAGCCCTCTCTTCTTAATTCCTTCGAATTCACCTTTGGGAATGACAAAGCCGCATTGCCAGTAATCTTTGCGGTCGAGCATGACCATAATCTTACCGTCTACGATTCGACCGAGCGTTTGACCTCCATCCTCCGGTCGTTGCGAGATGCGAAACCATAGAACATCAATAGGTACGCCGAACTCGTCAACTTTAAGTTCAGCGCGTTCGCGAACTACCGAATGCCGGCCATCAGCGCCTATTACTAAATCAGCTTTCACGTCCAAAGGCCCATCAGGCGTCTCAGAGCGCAGTCCGACAATCCGACCATCGTGCTCAATAATGTCGGTTACCTCGGCCTTCATTTTGAGATGAAACGTTGGATAGCGCCTGGCGTGTTTGACGATGAAGTCGAGAAAATCCCACTGCGGCATAAAAGCAATAAATTTGCAGTGGGTAGGAAGATGTGAAAAATCTGCGACCATAACAAATTCCTGACCTACCTGGGCTCCAATCTGGCGCACTTCCGAATGTGGTCGCTGGAGAAACTCCTCAAGTATCCCCAGCTCATACATTATCTCCAGGGTGGACGGGTGAACGGTGTCGCCGCGAAAGTCTCTTAGAAAGTCCGCGTGTTTCTCCAGTACCAAGACTTCAACACCAGCGCGGGCCAACAATAGGCCTAGCAACATCCCCGCGGGACCGCCGCCGGCGATTGAACAAGCAACGCGCGACTCTCTGTTAAGACTGATTTCGGGCGACATTAGGATCTTTGGGTTCGTTGAAAACTAACGTCTGAACAAGTACAAGTTTGGATTGCTATGGAATAGAGTCTTCACAGGCAGAGACTAACCACGTGCTTGACATCGTCAAGTCTTGGCGTGCCGGAGTTTAGCAAAGGAGACAGTGGCGTGTTCAATGATCAAGCCTCATCCTCAATCAAACTTCACCAGGAAGAATATGGCAACGGTGATCCTATACTGTGCCTCCACGGTTTAGGAGGCAATATTTTTACCTGGCGGAACTTCATCAAACCGTTCTCTCGCGACCATAAATTAATACTCGTTGATTTGAGAGGATTCGGAGCATCGCCGAAGCCTATTGACCTGCACTATTCCGTTGAAGAACACGCAGACCAGATTTACAAAATCATTCTAAGAGACAACTTAACAAAGTTAACGTTGATTGGAAACTCTCTTGGTGGGGCTATCGCTTTGCTGGTGGCTAGCCGCCTCTGTGAACAAGAACCCAATCGCTTATCAAAGCTGGTGTTGATTGCCGCAGGTGCATACAAAGAATACCTGCCGCGTTATCTCAAGCTTATGCGAACTGCGCTGGGCCCACCCATGATCTATTTGGCGCCAAGCCGATTGGCTACAAGATTCGTATTGCGCGCGGCCTATTACGATTCCCAGAAATTGACGGATGAGCAAACCAGAGCCTATTCTTCGCCCATGGCAAGCAGCGGTGGCCGTCATGCCCTTTTGCAAACAGCGAAGCAATGCGTCCCGCCTCGAAGCGACGAAATGATCGCCAAGCTAAGTAGCATTACCGTTCCCACTCTGCTTTTGTGGGGGCGCGAGGATGCTGTTATCCCACTCAAAGTTGGTCAACTACTTGAGCACGCCATTCCCAATTCGAGGCTTGAAGTAATAGACAATTGTGGGCACATCCCTCAGGAAGAAAAACCGGAGGAAACGATTGAAAGGATTTCTAAATTTTTGTTAGCCCACAACTGAGAATTAACAAATGGTCACGAAGTATTGACATAATAGCCAGCCGGGCATACTTTTACGGGCGTTGCTACACCGTTCATATTTGACGCAATTAACTTTCAGTCTCAACTTTCTCACACGGAGGATCTCATGAAAAGTTTCCGCCAACTTTCCTTTGCCGCTGTTTTAACTTTAGTGTTGTCCATGTCGGCACTGGCTGGCGATATCCTTACACCTGGGAGAACAGGTGATATCAGCACTCCCCGGATAGCGGGCGATGTCGGTTTTCCCCCCCGCGGCGGGTGACGTTCATGTCCCCGGGTTAGTCTCACTGCTGTTATCGTCGATTGGCTTTTAGAAGAAGCTCGCTCCATTTTCAGCGTCTTCTCAGATCGTGAAGGTGGTCAGTTGGAGATTGGCTTCGTAGGGATCTGTGTCCAGATAGGGTTCAAACTCCCCGCTAGATTCTTGCGAGAATGCCCTTCCAACGCACCCAGGCTTCGTCGCGGGCCTTCTTGTTCGCCCTGTAGCCGGTCAGGGCTCTTTGGTAAGTCTCCGCGGCTAGCTTGTCGGCGTCCGCGTTGCCTTTCGCTTCCGGAACTTTGGGTTCAGGCGCTTCTCCAGCGCGCATGAAGCCGTGTCCAGCCCCTTCATAAGTTACCGGATCATATCTTTTATTTAGTCCCTTCATGGCTTCGCCGGTCGCAGGTACAGTCGAGTTAATACGCATGTCATTGCCCGCGTAGAAGCCATAGATGGGTGCGACGATCCTCGCCAGCGACGCCTTATCGAGTGGTAAAGCGGGCGGCTGGCCAGTCAGTGGTGCAGTACCGTAGAAAACAAATGCCGCTTTCAAATTGGGATTGTTGGTGGCGTAACGATATGTCTGAGTTCCACCCCAACAAAAGCCTCCGACCACTACCTTGCCGTTTGCGGCAGGTAACTTCGTGACGTAGTCAGCAACAGCGTTCAGGTCCGCGGTTATTTGATCCGGCGGTAACTCGCTAATTGCTTTGCCGATAGCATTGCTGCCAGCCGTAGCGACGTCACTCGTGCCGCCGTGATTCGGTCCCATTCCGGAGAGCAAATCGGGGGCGATGGCAACGTAGCCTGCTTCCGCTAATTGGTCAGTCAAGCTCTGAACCCAATCACTCATCCCAAAAATCTCGTGAATTACGATCACGGCAGCCGCCTTCTTCTTCACTTCAGGATAAACGACAAATGCGCTCACTTCGCGTTCAGAATTACCACCCGCCGGCTTGTACTTGACCGTCACCCATTCCTGATGTCGCGGCGATTTCGCCAGTCGCTCTTTGGCCCAATCCTGTGTCACGTCAGTATCGGAGTTAGCTGAAGATATGGTTAAGGATTCTGCGTGATGATGGTCCAGTTGCAGTTCCGCGTGCGCCTGGTGAACCGCGGCGCAACCGGAGAATGCGAACAGACCGATCATGAGCAAAACCAATTTTGTTACTGACCGGCGACTACTGAATGGTTCCACCATCATGCCTCCAATGAATTGCGTTACCTTGAGCCGGCGGGCAGTGCCCGCCTCTAAACGTAATTGTGCGTTAGGAGACTAAAGCTTAACAAACGTAAGCTTTAATTTAGAAGTCCTGTCTCGAGATATTGACGAAGCTAGACGGGTTTCCGCAACGACCAGATTGCTTTACATGTGAAGCCGTCCGATTGAACTCACACGCGTCCGTTTGCTGATCACTCTCCTTTAGGAAATAATGACTAGCGAAACGCTTTCAAGCAGCACGGTGCCAATTTATACCAAGCCAGTTTACTAGCGGAATATGTCAAGGAGATAAAGTGCCAGACGAACAAAGAGTAGCTAATAACTCGCAAACCTATGTAGTCGATGCCGATACGTTCACTTATGAAACACTCGAGCAACAAAACGGCCAAGCCACTGTGGTCCGTTTCCCGCTTGACGATCCCCGTTATCAAGCCGGTGATGTCGTGGTAGTGCTCTCAGGCGAGGAGATCCATTTTCACGGAATGATTGGCAGGCTCGCTGATGGTTTGGCTACTGCCAGCGATCAGCGTGGCTCCCTGCTTCCTGCCACAGTTCAATAACCTCCAAGCGAAACGCGAGTGGTCTGTCCACCCTCGTTAGCTTCCTACCTACGCCCATAGCCGGCTGGATAAGTCACTTCTACATCAGGTGTGGCGGACGTGATCTTAACCCGGTGAAATCCTTTCTTCGGATGAGTGGAGAGATAGGTCAGCGCGATCTGTCTGTCCAGCGCGGAGCTCAGTTCCCTAATAAACGGATCGAAACTAGTTGGCGCACCGAAGCCCTGGAAAAAAGCATGCCCGCCGGTTTCATCAGACAATCTTTGCAGCGAGCTCTGCGCATTTCCAATCAAATTTCCATTTGTGGAGGTCACGACCGTAGGCGCGTAAAATGCGTAGATTGCTACGCTGCGGCTTTGAGCTTCATTTATCGCGCGTTGTAGATCAACACTTCCTGTTGGTGAACTGGAATCAATACCGCCCGAGAGATCCAGGCCGTCTGAGACGAGCAGGATCGCCCGACGGCCAGCGGGCTGCGAATCGAATCGCCTGAGAGCTTCGATCACTTCCACGTAGGGATTGTAAGGCGCGGCGCTGGCGACGCTGATCGGCGAACGCAATGACTTAGCGGCCTTTTCCAGGTCCGCGGTAAACTTTTGACGAACCTGCAAACTACCAGCTCGCAAGTAACCTACTGATACTCGCGAGCCACGCGGCAGCTTGCGAATAAAGTCACCCAGTGTTTTGATCTCGAGCGCAACAGATGAAACAACATCATCCTGAATAAGTACGGTAAGGGTTATCGGCGAGCTTGTTCCCATCGCCCTGATGGAAAGAATTGTTTGCGGGTCACCGTCTTCAAACACCGACAAATCCACGGTTTGCAATTCCAGCTCCCCAGGTGCGGTCTTTCCTTTGAGGCGAATCGTCAGCGGAATTGTGACGGGCCGGGCAGCGCCGCCCTGCGATTGTGCAAACTGGTTTTCGCTATGGCCAACCAGAAGCGTTAAACCGAGCACCCCGAGAAGGGTGGTTAATGCTGTCTGCGTTTTAAATCGCCTCATATCAGCTCCTCTTCACGTTGACGATTCAAACCATTATATACAGTATCGAGTCCAGAGCGCTTATCTCAGATTGCGGCTGAACTGGCGAAGCCCACGCTAACCCGATAAGATCGCGACGAATACCACGACAATTGAATCGAGAGAAGCAATGCTTCCAACTACACAGGGAAAACTAACAGCCGGTGATGAGAAAGTAGCGCATTTGCTGCGTTGGACCCCCTGGCTCTCTTTCGGCCTTGTTACGCTTCCCTTGCCGATCATTTTCCTGGTGATGTTTCTGGCGTCCGCCTCCACTGACGCCGCCGCAATCTATCTTCTGCTGTCCATTGTTTCCATGGGGCTTGGTTTAGTTGTCGGTCTCATAGTGCTGCTTGTTCTCATGTTCTATAGCAGACGGTGGCATAGTCGGTTGCGCGACCGCCTCGCTGCGGATGGAATCACCGCTGCTGAAGTAACCTGGTTCGCGTCGGAGTTGACCTCCGAAGAGCGCGCGACGTGGGGTGAGCTTACACAGAAGAATCCAGTGTTGGCGGATGCCTACTGTGAGACCCTGGCGGCGCGCTTGACAGCAACCCGCATTATTGCGAAATCGCGGGGACACATATTGAAGGTTGAACGTCAGATTAGTCGCACCCGCAGTATACCCGCTGTGGACACGAGTTCACTTTTGAATGATCTAATGTCTGATCGCCAGCGGTTTGATGAGCTTCGGAAGGAAGCTACCCTTCGCCTTTCTCAGGCCAAGGCGCGCCTTCAAACTATCGAAGCGGCTGCTAATCGCAAGTTAAGTCAGAGTGAAACCGATTTGATGCTGCGGCGGTTGGCGGCTTCTCAGGAGCAGTTCCCGCTGGCGCTCGAAATGGCGACTTTGGAAGAAGAAGCCCTGCGCGAGATCAATAATTCGCAACCCGATAAGGTTCGTTAAACGACAGCAGCGCGCCACTCTCTTACGAAACAATTCCCCGATCCAGTTCCTTTAGACGGTAGACGCCAGGTGCCACTCGCTGGGCAAATCCTTCGTCTACAAGGGCCCAATTTCCGAGTCCCGCCTCAGGGTTGGATAACCCCGTGACGCGCGCTAGTTCTCCCCGCCAAGTCATGCCGGCGCCCTTAAGATAAGCTCGCGCAATCTCGGTGAGCGCTTGCTCCCGGCTTACTTTAGTCTCCAGTTCATCCTGAAACCTGCTCTCAGCCAAGGACCAGATGTAGGTAAACACGGGCTCATACACAACTTCGCTGGGAATAACCTTTAAAGTTCTTTGTAGCTCGTCGATGGCTTTGTTGAAGGTGATTCTGTCGCTGACCCCACTTGCGCTGCGAAGGTCTCGCGATGCCATTTCCCATTCTTTCTGCAGCACCCGAAGAACGTCCTGAGCAGGCTCGGACAGTACGAACCGCTCTCGTTTTCGCGTTGTACCGAAGAGCGAGTTAAAGTGAGGAATTAGGCGCCGCGTAATAAATATTGACCGACTCCCCCGCAGCTTGCCATAATACATACGACCACGCCGGATCACCTCATCCTTTATGGTCCAGGCAAGACTAGTTTCCGGGTCCTTCAGAACATTCCGTGGTGAATGAGCGTCTCGGCGTCCGCAGACGGCAATATATAAAGAGGGTCCGGGTCGTCGCGAATCTGTTAATCCTGAACAAAAACCCACCCGTTCAATGAATCTTTCCGCTGCCAGTGCGTCCTCGATACGAAGTTCCGGCTCACGGCCCCAGAAACGGTCGCGGTAGCTCTCGATCTCCTCAGGTAGCTGGCTTTGCGGCACGTCAACATCCTATCAAATTGAATTAGCCATTCCGTCAACCTGACTCGCCAGACCGAGGCTTACCAGGGCATCGAACGCCTGCCATTTCCATAACTTGCAGATTAATAAGGCCTTACATCGCTGTACCCGATTTGGCATACCCGTTGCGAACTGGGCTGCGCTCGGAATCTCGTGCGACCGGGCGCAGCTTGAATGCTGGGACTGAAAACTAAGGTAATTATAATGAACAGAACAACACGCTCAGTTGCAATAACTCTTACCACCTGCCTGTCGATCCTCCTGACAGTTACCAGCGGCCTCATCGTCAACCGGGCGTCCGCCGCCAATCAGCGGGGCAACAATCGGGATAAGGTCGGCACGCATTTGCGTGAACATGTCTCTAACAACTCCGGAAACGACGACAAAGTGAACGTGATTCTGCAACTGAACGGATCAACGAGCGGTCGACTAAACGCCCTTCTCAGCAGAAACGGCATCCACGTAAAGAAAAACTTCAAGAATTTCAACTCCCAGGCACTTGAGCTTCCTTCTAAAGTCATTGATGAACTGGCCTCATTCAATGAAGTCGATTTTGTGACTCAAGACGATGAAGTCGTTTCCCTGGGCCACGTTACTTCCACAACCGGCGCCGACGATGTGCGCGTACAGACGAGCTATCATAGTAGCTACTCGCTGGATGGGACAGGAGTCGGAATAGCCATTCTTGATTCCGGTATCTATGCGAACCACAGATCTTTCGGCGATCGTGTTGTCTACAGTCAGGACTTTACCGGCGAGGGGCGCGTCGACGATCCATAC
>JALYSR010000086.1 GCA_030854715.1 Acidobacteriota bacterium | reverse complement strand
GGTAAAGGGGGTCGAGATCGGCTGGCATTCGTAGTGGACGAACAGACAATCCGTATACAGAGAGAGCACATTGAAGTGCGTTCACGACTGACCTCGGAAAGCCCGGCCCTCTTCCTAAATGCTTCGGGTGAACGCCTCTCTACCCAAGGAATCGCAAACATCATTGCACAGTTTCGCAAAGATGCGGGGATAGAGCGGCATATTACTCCTCATATGCTTCGGCACACGGTAGCTACTCTGCTCCTGCGCAATGGTGCGGACATACGAATCGTGCAGGAGTTCCTGGGCCATGCTTCGATCGCCACGACCCAACGGTACACCCACGTCACCAAGGACCATCTCATACGGGTCTTACGAGAGCGCCATCCATCGTTGGGATTTAGGACGGCATCGTGATCACCGATCAAACACGAACTTGCTTTCATTGCTGACTGGGTTGGCGGAGGCTTTCGCCTTTGTAGGTTACTATCCTCACCCCAGCAACCAAACGCCGGATTCGAGGCCTAAGAAATCGTTAAATTCACCTCCTGGTTGTATTCGTTTTCGGAGATGACCTAGTAGTGAAACCGGAGAGTTCGGCAAGTCGGCTAGTTACCATTGCGGCTAACTCTATTGACTCCGGCATGAATTTCAAATATCGCTGTATCTCGACAATCGACGAATGCCCGGCGTATTCCTTAATCCCATTCAAGGACGCCGGCTAAAGCGAGGTTCGTCAAGCGCACGTGTGCCGCAGATCATGGGGGCACCGCCCGCCCTGGCACCTGTTGTCCATTCAAAAAGGACTTGACTTTATAGTCCTACTGTGTAGGATGCTACCGTATGCCTGAGAGGCTAGTTCACTACACGTTTGTCGAGACTCCGATCTTCAGTAAACGACTGCGTGAGTTGGCTTCACCGGAGACACTAGAGGCCTTGCAAGCGGAGTTAGTCGAAAATCCGGAGCGATGGCCTATTGTGCGAGGGCTGCATGGCGCGAGGAAAGGCAGAGTCGCTGATACGAAGTCTGGCCGAGGGAAGAGCGGGAGTTTTCGATACATCTATCTTTATCTGACGCACGCGGGACGAATCCATCTGATATTTCTGTTTGCGAAGAACGAGCAGAGCGATTTGAGCCCAGGGCAGACCGAAGCTTTGGGAAAGATCATTGCCAGCATCAAGAGAGAGGCTTGATATGAGCAGAAAGAAGACCAAGAGCCGACACATGACGGATGAGACGTTCGCCGAATTGATGACGTCTGCTAAGCAGGCGCTCGCGTATGAGCGGGGCGAGGTTTCAGGGCATCGCGTCACGCGGATTGCGGTGCCGCCACCCCCGCGGCCGATGTCATCCGCTGACATCGCACGCCTACGGCAACAACTGAAATACTCTCAATCTGTTTTTGCTCGCGTGTTGAACGTCAGCCCGAAAACTGTGCAGGCGTGGGAGCAGGGAATAAGAGTACCGAGCGATGCCGCGCTCAAGTTACTGACCATTGCCAAGCGACATCCTGAAGTGCTCCTGGAAGCGTGAGTGCGCTTGGACTCTGGAGTCTGTTTCCCCAACCATATCCCTAGTTTATTGATAAGTCACCGACCCCTAATTCTCAATGCTGCGGAGCTATTGCGCGGACCGGCGAATTGGGGGAAGGGAAACTGAAGAACCTGCTGAATCCGGATCGTCGACAGCATTCGCTGCTTGAGGTGATTCGGACGTGGCAATTGTGAGTTGGGCAAGTCGGCTAGTTACCATTGCGGCTAACTCTATTGACTCCGGCATGAACTTCAAATACCGCTGTGTTTCAACAATCGAAGAGTGACCGGCGTACTCCTTGATTCCATTCAAAGGCACACCAGCTAAAGCGAGATTCGTCAAGCATGTGTGTCGCAGATCGTGAGGGCACCAGCCGCCTGGCACCTGCTGTCCATAAATTACGCCGACACTTTCAGAAGCCGTCTGTAGTACACCTCGAATCCAGTGATCGGGGCAGCCAAAAACCGTGGGAGCGGTTTTTTCTTTTTGTCGGCGCTTGGCAATCAAAGCTGCTGCGGCCGGCGCTTTGATCGTGCGCCATTTTTGGGTTTTTGAAGAATAGAGTTTTACAGTTCCAAATCGTTCGCTGGATTCTTCCCACTTCATCCTCAAAATCTCTGCCATACGACCGGCAGTGATCAAAGCGATTTGAAAGAAGAACAGCGCATCAGCTAATTCATTGTTAATAGCTAGAGCGCCCGATATCTTTGAAATCTCTTCATCTGAGAGAACACGGTCGCGCTCCTCTTCTGATTTCTTTGTAAGTGGACTTCGGGGAACCTTGTAGGTTCTAAGGTCGGAGCACGTTTGCACCGCGTGATTTAGCGCAGCCCGGATTGTGTTCAGCCCTCGCCTGACCGTCGCCTTCTTCAGAGCTCGGCGGTTGTCTTTGCCGCGCTCCATTTCCGCGGCAACCCAAAAGACGAAGTCATCAGCTTGAATCGTTCCGACATGACGTTCGAGCCCTGCGAACTCACCCCAGCGTTGAAGAGTTCTGAGGTGGCCCGGCATGTTACGCCAGTACTTGCTTTCGTCAGTCCTGTTTCCTGCTAAGTTAGCCTTGGCCACCTTCAGGTAGCTCGCAATCGCTTCGCTTATTGTAGTGTGCGAGTTCGCGGCGGGGGCCTTGAGACCATAGCGTGCCTTCCAGCCCGATGTCTTCAGTGCAGCCAAGGCTTGTCCGGCCTCGGCCTTGCTAGAGAAACTAAATTCTCGGTAGCGCGTACGCGTGCCGTCCGGTTGTCTAATCCAAACGTCATAGCCCCAGAATTCTCCCTTAGAGCGCTTCACTTTTCTAATCTGGTTTGACCCCCGCGGTCGTTGTTTGCTATCAGCTATACTCATTTTCACACAAAAGTATTAACCGCTAATTTCTCTAGGGAGGCCGCACTCCTTCCCGCGAGGGGCTTCCACGTAGTAGTAAATTGTTATGCGGTTCTGAATTCGTCTTAGGCTGCTAAGCCGGCACTGGCAGGGCTGTCGTTGTGCAGAGAGGTTTGGGCCTTACTGGCCCGAGCTTCGCGAGTTCTTTCGAAGGCCTCGACCTCCGTTCGCAGAAACCGAATTGACTTTCCAAACCGAATGGGAGAGAGCGCGCTCGTCCCACACTTTCGAGAATATATGGCGCTTGGAGAGACGCTCCAACGGGTGGCGAGCTCGGCAACAGAGAGGTACTTTTGCTCGAATCTGTTTGATCGCTTAGAGCGAATGAGGGACATATTAAGATCTCCTGTTTGGTCGGCGGGGACCTGAGATGATTCCCCGGTCGTTTACGGTCGCTATAGATGTTTAATTGGGCAGCCGAGCAGTACGGCATCTTGTTTCGCGGATGTGGCTCTGTTGGGATTTTCCCGAAGCCCTTCCGACAACTTCTGGAAGATTGCAGTGGCAACAAAGCTCTTAAGCTCTCCCGTTATGGCCAACCGCCGCTTTTTAGGGAGTGTTGCTTGAGGCGGTGAGAAGGCCACTCTAGGTATTGCCCGCTCAATGCGTCTGC
>JALYSR010000077.1 GCA_030854715.1 Acidobacteriota bacterium | reverse complement strand
CCTCGATCGAATCCAGCTCTTCTTCCATCCGAGCGGTGTAGGTCTCATTAAATAGATCGTCAAAACCACCTTCGATAAGCAGATCGTTTACAGTCTTACCCAGCTCGGTTGGATGGAAACGCCCCTCAAGTTTCTCCACATACTCACGCGCTTGAATGGTCGTCATGATCGCCGCATAAGTTGATGGCCGGCCAATTCCCTTTTCTTCCAGGGCCTTTACCAGCGTGGCTTCCGTGAAGCGAGGCGGAGGATCGGTGAAATGCTGCTCGGGCGTAATCTGGTTGAGCGCAAGCGTCTCACCCTTTTCTACCGGCGGTAGCGTGCGCTCGGCCTCTTCATCTTCTTCGGTCTTCTCGTCGCGGCCCTCCTGATATAGCTTTAGAAACCCGTCAAACTTTTGTACCGAACCCGTCGCGCGGAATATGAAACGTCCGGCTCCGATATCGATGGTCGTCTGATCAAATATTGCGGGTGTCATCTGCGAAGCAACTGAACGCTGCCAGATCAAGCGATAAAGCCGTAGCTCGTCATTGTTCAAATAGCTGGCGAGCGAGTCGGGAGTACGCGCGACGTCGGTAGGACGAATGGCCTCATGCGCATCCTGCGCGTCCTTCTTCGAGCGATAGTGGATTGCCTTTTCCGGCAGGTATGGAGCGCCATATTGTTTGCTGATGAAGTCTCTCACTTCACTTAAGGCTGCTTCGGAAACACGCGTCGAGTCTGTTCGCATGTAGGTAATCAGCCCGACTGAGCCTTCAGCGCCAATCTCAATCCCTTCGTATAGTTTCTGCGCAATCATCATCGTCCGCTTCACGGCCCAGCCGAGTTTGCGCGCGGCTTCCTGCTGCAACTTGGAAGTGATGAAGGGCGGGACGGGATTACGTTTGCGCTCTTTTCTCGTTACTTCGTTGACAACGAACGTTTGTTGGTTTGCTTCCGCTACTAGTTCGGCGGCCCTGGCCTCGTCGTTGATTAGAATCTCGCCGCGCTTGATGTCCTGATCGAAACCACCGGTCTTGACGGTTTGTTCGCCAACTTTAAATAGTCGTGCCTCAAAACCTGGTGGCAGTTGCGCCCGGAGATTGGCGGATATTGTCCAGTACTCGGTCTTAACAAACTTCTCGATCTCGCGTTCGCGCTCAACCACCATTCGCAGCGCTACTGACTGCACACGCCCTGCGCTTAGTTTTCCTCCTACCGTGCGACAAAGCAGCGGCGAAACCTTGTAACCGACCAAACGATCCAGCACGCGGCGCGCCTGTTGGGAATCAACCAGGTTTTGGTCAATTTGCTTCGGGTGCTCAAATGCCTCATTGACCGCACGCTTCGTAATTTCATTGAACATCACCCGGAACGTTGCCTTCGCAGGTCGCTTCGGGACAATCTCTTCTGCCAGATGCTGGCAAATCGCTTCGCCTTCCCGATCCGGGTCAGCCGCGAAATAGATAGTGTCCGCTACTTTGGCGGCGGCTTTGAGCTCGGCAACGATCTTTTTGTTGTTTCGTTTTTTGGAATCGGGAATTACTTCGTAGGTGGGTTTGAAATCGTCGTCGACATCAACTCCCAACCCTTTGGAAGGCAGATCTTTGATGTGGCCTATCGAGGCCTTAACCAGATAGTCTTTTCCCAGATATTTGTTTATCGTCTTCGCCTTCGCCGGCGATTCAACTATTACTAAATTTTTTGCCATCTTATTTCCGTAAACCGTGAACCGTTAACTGACAACACGTCTTATTCTTGTTTACGGTTCACGGTTTCCGGTTCCCACTGCGTTCTTCACATTCTCCGAACAAAACATTTTCCTGGCAGCGCACGAACCAGGTCACGCATTTCCAACGTTAGCAGCGCGGCGGTCAGATCCGAAATTCCCAACCTGCTTTTGTCCACTAGTACATCGATGTGCGCCGGGTCATCGGCCGAAAGCAGCTTGAAAACCGATTGTTCAAAACCAGTCAGCCCCTGCGGAACCATGGCGAGCTGATCCACCATCGACTTCTCTTTCTTCTTCTCGCATAACGGCGGGGGCAACAGCTTTGCAGCTATTTGCGGTGGCAGTTCGGCGGCAACGTCCTGCCATTGCTGCACGAGTTTCGCCCCGGCGCCTTTGATCAGGTAGTTCGTCCCGAAGGAATTTCGCGAAGTAATGTTTCCCGGCACTGCAAAAACTTCCCTGTTCTGCTCAATCGCCAATCGCGCAGTTATCAATGAACCTGAGCTTTCCGCCGCCTCAACGACAACCACACCAAGACTCAAACCGCTAATGATGCGGTTTCGGTAGGGAAAGTTTTCCGAGACGGGCGGAGTCCGGAGCGGAAACTGCGAAACCACCGCACCACCCGCATTAAGTATTTCATCCGCCAGCTTCTTATGATCGCGCGGATAAATTTCATCAATGCCGGTGCCGAGCACCGCAACCGTGCGACCGCCGCCCTCGATAGCGCCTCGATGGGCCGCTGCATCGATGCCGCGCGCAAACCCAGAAACGATTGTCACGCCACGCTGGGCCAAATCACGCGCTAGCATCAAAGCAGCGTTCTGGCCGTACGTCGAACATTTTCGCGAGCCAACTATTGCCACGCAGGGCTGATCCAAACATTCAGACCAGGCGCCCTTAACGTAGAGCGTGATTGGTGGATCGTATATCTCTCTTAATAATGACGGGTAAACACCATCATCGAGAACCAGAATATCGCCGCCCCGCTGGTAAACGTTTTCAATCTCCGCCTCCGCCTTGTCGTGCATATCGCGGGCGATGATGCTGTCTGTCGCTTCCGGCAGGAGGCGAACTTTTTCCAGCTCGGCCCGGGTTGCGCGGTAAACCGCTTCGGCAGACCCAAAACGTTCCAGAAGCTTGGCAGCGGCCCGAGGTCCGATGCCCGGTGTCATGTTCAGAGCTACCCAATCTCTCATGTCATTTCCGATTGCCGATTGCCAAATGCCGATTTGACTACCGAATTGCCGATGCAAGCTTCAATGGCAAACGCTCGACTGACGAATGGCTGAAGTAGTAATTCGACTGCCGTAGGAGGCCAATTCGGCAATCGGCATTTGGCAATCGGCAATGGCCCTGGCGGAGGCGTGTAGGAATCGAACCTACCTGAGCCTGTTCTCACAGTCTCACTGACGGTTTTGAAGACCGCGCCGTTCACCAGAACAGATTCGCCTCCAGGTCTTAAATTTCAAACTTCCGATCTCAAATCTCAGATCGGCAACTTCGCCTGCCAAACCACGCTCAAATCACGGAAGCCACCTATCGGAGCGAAACCCTACGCGCCAAACTGCGAGCCTGTCAAGGAAGGCCCGATTGAGCCATGTGCGATGACGATGACAAATTTTCAAGGTAAGCTGCACCCACCAACTTGACCAGAACACTTCGTGAAAGCTATTATCTGATTTCCGAACGAACGTTCGAACGGCGACGTAAAGACCTGCAAAAGTGGTCTGAAAAGCTAAAAACAGGTTGAGGCCGGGCGATCATGAGAGGAACGCATGATTAACTTTCAAACATCACCTAACCAATACAAGCATTGGAAACTGGCCGTTGCCGGTCGGGTCGCAAACCTTACGATGGATGTTCAGGAAGACGAGACCCTGGCGGAGGGCTACAAACTAAAGCTCAATTCCTATGACCTTGGAGTAGATATCGAACTCGCGGACGCAGTACAGCGGCTCCGTTTCGAGCACCCTGAAATAAAGGTCGTTGTGATCACCAGTCTCAAACCGCGCATCTTTTGCGCGGGCGCCAACATTTATATGCTTGGCACGTCTTCACACGCTTTCAAAGTAAACTTCTGCAAGTTTACAAACGAAACGCGCTGCGCCATCGAGGACGACTCGCGGCATTCAGGGCGACGTTACCTTGCGGCTCTTAACGGAACAGCATCTGGGGGTGGTTATGAACTGGCAATTGCCTGCGACGAAATCTATCTCGTTGACGATGGTAACTCCGCCATTTCCCTTCCCGAAGTTCCGTTGCTTGGCGTGCTGCCTGGCACCGGAGGTTTGACGAGGCTTGTCGATAAAAGGAAGGTTCGCCGTGACCGTGCTGATGTTTTCTCCACGCTGGCTGAAGGATTGAAGGGCAAACGCGCGAAGGAGTGGGGACTAATTGATGACTACTTTCCGACGAGTAAGTTTCAGGAATCCGTCGACGTGCGCGTCCGGGATATCGCCGGGTCCAATGGCGAAAAGGAACCAGCGGCGGGGATTCAGCTCAATCCGCTTCAAAAGGAATTGAAGCCTGCGGGTGTTGAGTACAAATACGTCCATCTGATTTTGAATCGCGAGCAGCGTTACGCGGATCTGACTGTGCGGGGACCCGAAGCCAATTTGGCCACGACGGTTGATGAGATTCAGAAACTCGGCGACGCTTACTGGCCGCTGCGAGCCTATCGCGAGTTGGATGATGCCCTGCTTCACCTTCGCGTGAACGAGCCTGAGATTGGCTTGGTTTGCATTCGCACCGAAGGCAACATTGATGACGTACTAGCAGTAGACAAAACGCTCGAAGCAAACAAGGACCATTGGCTGGTTCGCGAGATCCTTCTTTACATGGCGCGTGTGTTGCGCCGCCTTGATCTAACGGCAAAAAGCTTTTTCGCGATCGTCGAGCCTGGCAGTTGCTTTGCGGGAAACCTGCTCGAACTTCTTCTGGCTTCCGATCGCAGTTACATGCTCAACGACCCGGACGCAGCGCCAACTTCTGTGTCCGTATCCGAGTTGAATGCGGAGACGTTTCCTATGAGTAACGGTCTGACGCGTTTGCAGTCGCGCTTCTTGTCGGTGCCTGAAAAGGTTGACGAAGTGCTGTCACACAAAGTACCGCTGAACGCAGAGGCGGCGGAAGGAGCAGGATTAATAACCTTCGTTCCTGATGAATTGGATTGGGAAGATGAAATTCGCGTGGCGATTGAGGAAAGAACCTCTCTGTCACCGGATGCTTTAACCGGCATGGAAGCATCATTGCGCTTCGCTGGCCCGGAAACGATGGACACAAAGATCTACGGTCGTTTGACCGCGTGGCAGAATTGGATCTTCCAGCGACCAAACGCCGTGGGCCCGCAAGGCGCGCTAACTAATTATGGCAAGCCAACTCAGGCACAGTTTGATTTCAAGAGAACTTAAGCCAAAGAGGCACAGAGATTCAGTTGATGATCCAGGATAAAAAGTCTCATGGTTGGGAAGGTGGCTTGCCCGCGCTTGCCTTGATTGGCATTCAACACGAGCGGGGGTAAACCGCCCTTCCCAACCTCGAGCCTTGGCGACTTGATCATTTCTCTGCCGCTCAGTGGCTGATTCTGTCGAAAGAGGATCATGAATTTATACGAACGAATTCCTAACAACGTTAACTTGTCTGAAGACAAAAAGCTTCAGCGCGCGCTGGAAAAGTGGCTGCCAAATTATCTCGACTGGTGGCAGGAGATGGGCCCGGAAGGTTTCCAGCAGAAGGACGTTTATTTGCGCACCGCAATCAGCGTCGAACCCGACGGCTGGGCCAACTTCGATTTTGTGAAGATGCCCGACTATCGCTGGGGTATCTTTCTCAAGCCCGCCGAGCCTGACGCGAAGATTGGCTTCGGCGACAACCATGGCCAGCCCGCCTACCAGGAAGTGCCGGGCGAATTTCGCAACTCGCTCCGCCGCATCATCGTCACGCAAGGCGATACCGAACCGGCGTCGGTCGAACAACAACGGCAACTGGGTAAGACCTGTCCGTCGTTGTACGACCTGAGAAATTTGTTCCAGGTCAACGTCGAAGAGGGCCGCCACTTATGGGCGATGGTCTATTTGCTGCAGCGTTACTTCGGACGTGACGGACGCGATGAAGCGGATGCGTTGCTCGAAAGACGCAGCGGAAATCCGGACAAGCCGCGAATACTCGAAGCCTTCAATCAACCGTGCGACGATTGGCTCAATTTCTTTTGCTTCACAATGTTTACCGATCGTGATGGCAAATATCAGCTCTCGGCGCTGGCTGAGTCGGGCTTCGAGCCGCTGGCCCGCACCTGCCAATTCATGCTGACCGAAGAGGCACATCACATGTTCGTCGGCGACACCGGTCTCAATCGCGTTGTTAAGCGCACGGCCCAGTTAATGAGGGAAGGCGACGTGCGAGAATTGGGCGGTATACCGTTAGACATTATCCAGAAGCACATTAATTTTTGGTTCAGTTACTCACTAGATCTATTTGGCGGCGAGATAAGTTCAAATTCTGCCGACTTCTTCGCTGCCGGTCTTAAAGGCCGCTACAAAGAGCAGGAGCAATACGACGATCACGTTCTCGCCAACCAAAACTTCACGATCAAGGTGGTTGAGAATGGGCAACTCAAGGATCGCGAAGTTCCGATGCGCAATGCATTAAACGACGTGCTGAGAGCTGAGTATGTCAAAGACTGCGAGAAAGGACTGGCGCGTTGGAACAAGACACTTGCGGACGAAGGCATTAGCGAGCGGCTGTTTCTTCCGAATCCACGTTTCCACCGCCACGTTGGTGAGTATGCCCCGCACTATTTCGACATTGACGGAAATTTGATCTCGCAGTCAGAGTTTGAGACGCGGAAATCAGAGTGGTTGCCGTCGATGGAAGACCGGGAATACGTACGCAGCTTGATGCATCCGGTAACCGAGCCCGGGAAGATCGCCAACTGGATTGCTCCGCCCGCAACCGGAATCAAAGGCAAGCCGTTTGAGTTTGAATATGTTCGATTATGAAATCGGCCTATGCAAGACTTCACCAGGTATGATCAGAAGCTGGAGTTTATCCTGCGCAATGCCGCGCGTATTTTTGCTGAGAAGAATTACCATTCCACCACCATGCGCGACATCTCGCGCGCGACCAACGTCAGTCTCGCCGGGCTTTACCATTACTGTAAATCGAAAGAAGAGCTGCTTTTCCTGATTCAGGACAATTGCTTCGGACGCGTGCTCGAACGACTGGAAGAGCGACTGCGTGAGGTTGACGATCCCCTTACCAAGCTACGCATCTTCATTGAGAACCATCTTTCGTTCTTTGCGGCGAACATGGCTGAGATGAAAGTGTTGTCGCATGAAGCTGAATCCCTGGCGGGCGACTTGCACGTGCACGTGACAACCAAGAAGGATAAATATACAAAGCTCGCTCGCAGGATTCTTAGGGAGATTCAGCAACAGGGGAAAACCAGGTCTCAAGTCGATCTTACCGTGGCGACCTATGCCCTCTTCGGCACGATGAACTGGATCTACAACTGGTATGATCCAGGGGGAAAGCTAAAGGTTTCGGAGTTGGTTGATAATGTCACGCGATTGTTTCTGCATGGATTTGTTGCCGGATCGCCAACCGACGAACTAGACTTCGCTCCGAAAGCCGGGGCCGAGCCGTTCAGCGTTTGGCGCGGCTCGCTTTAAACAGATAGGGTTTTGGAGATTTTCAAAAATGGCGGAAGCTGAAGCACCGGTCCAGGAAACGAAATCAACCGGCGATTTGGTTCAGTATCGCGCGCAGGATGGAATTGCGTTTTTGATGTTGAACGATCCTCCTGCGAACACCTACACCCACGAGATGATGCAGGCGCTGGACCACGCCATTCTCACGGCGCGAATGGATGAGGGCGTCCAGGTCATTGTCATGACCGGCAAAGGCGAAAAGTTTTTCTGCGCCGGCGCAAACATCAACATGCTCGCAAACGTCACACCGACTTTCAAATACTTCTTCTGCCTGCACGCCAATGAAACTCTATCTCGCCTCGAGCAGACTCCCAAGCTGGTGATTGCAGCCATCAACGGCCACTGTGTGGGCGGCGGTTTGGAGGTGGCGATGGCAGCCGACATTCGTATCGCACGCAAAGGCGCCGGCAGGATGGGACTGCCGGAAGTTTCCCTCGGAGTGCTGCCGGGCACGGGCGGAACACAGCGTCTCGCGCGCCTGGTGGGCAAATCAAAAGCGATAGAATTGATGGCAACCGGAGAATTGTTTGATTTTGAGCGCGGGCTGGAACTGGGATTAGTGAATCAGATTTTCGACGCCGAGACCGGTGACAAGTTTATTGAACGGGTTGTGGAATACGCTGCGCAGTTTACCTTGCCCGGTAAGGCCGCCGGTGCGGTTGGCCGGATCAAGCGCGCGGTTCAGACCGGCGCGGAGATCCCGTTCGAGTCAGCGTTAGCGCTCGAGCGGGAGCTGCAACAGCAACTGTTTCAATCTGAGGACGCCAAAGAGGGCCTCGACGCTTACGTCAATAAGCGTAAGGCTCAATTCAAAGGAAAGTAGCACTCAGCAATCAGCGGTCAGCATTCAGCCGGACTATCGATCGCTGATTAGTGACTGGGACTACTGATCGCTAATTACTAATTGCTGATTACTGATTGCTTATGGCCTACGAAAACATCGACATCACTGAAGATTCCGGCATCACTACGATCACCCTGAATCGTCCGGAAAAATTGAATGCGCTCGCCGGACACATGCGACGCGATCTGGCTGAGGCTCTCGAAGCTGCCGCCAGCGATCGTAACGTGCATGTCATAGTTATCACCGGCGCCGGACGCGCCTTTTGCGCCGGCGGCGATGTCGCGGCAATGGCTGATTTGATTGAGCGACATGACGCAGACGAATTTTCCCGTTTGCTTGGTTCTGCCCGGCGCGTGGTCACGGCAATCCGGCAGATGACGAAGCCAGTTATTGCCTCCGTTAATGGACCGGCAGCGGGCGCCGGTTGTAATCTCGCCTTCGCTTGCGACTTGCGTATCGTTTCCACTACCGCCAGTTTCAGCCAGTCGTTTGTGAAAGCTGGCCTGCATCCGGATTGGGGCGGCACGTATTTTTTGCCTCATCTTGTTACGCCAAACAAGGCGTGCGAATTGTTTTTCCTCGGCGACGCGATTGATGCGGCTGAGGCTCAGCGCCTGGGAATCGTGAACTACGTAGTCACGCCTGAGGAGTTGCAGGCAGAAACACTCAAGCTTGCCGAACGCTTGCGCAACGCACCGGCGATTTCGCTGGCCGCGGCCAAACAGGCAGTTTACATGGGCCAGGCCGCCCAACTCGAGGAAATGCTGCGTTATGAGACTGAAGCACAGATGAGATGCTTCGAATCGCAGGATGGAGCCGAGGGCGTGCGCGCATTCCTGGAGAAGCGGGCGCCAAAGTTTACCGGACGATGAAACTTGAAAACAAAATCGCACTGATCACTGGCGGCGGTCGCGGCATTGGGCGTGCCATCGCGCTTGAGTTTGCGCGCGAGGGTGCACAGGTAGTGGTTGCGGCGCGCACCCTCGAGCAGGTTGAGCGAGTAGCGCGCGAAATCATGGATCAGGTTCAGAAAGTAGCGCTGCCACTGGTCTGCGATGTTTCCGATGTCGCCAGCGTCGAGGGGCTTTTTAGAGACGTCAATGAAAGGTTCGGACACGGTCCGGACATTCTGGTTAACAATGCCGGCATAGCTGAAACCGCGCCACTCATCAAGACTGACGACCAACTCTGGGATCGACTTCTCGCAATCAATTTGAGCGGGACTTTCTATTGCACGCGTGCAGCGCTGCCGCCAATGATTGAGCGCGGCTGGGGCCGCATCATCAATATCGCTTCCATTGCCGGAAAGACCGGTGCCCCCTACATCGCTGCCTACTCAGCCTCTAAACACGGTGTGTTGGGATTGACACGCTCGGCCGCACTTGAATACGCGGCGAAAGGGATAACAGTCAACGCCATTTGCCCCGGCTACGTCGATACGGAAATGACGACGCGCGGAATCGAGAACATAACAAGAAAGACCAAAATGACGGCAGAGCAAGCGATGGATTCCCTCAAGAGAATGAGTCCGCAGAATCGCCTGGTCACGGCTGAAGAGGTATCGGTCGTGGCGTTGTTATTAGCATCCGAAGAAGGCCAGGGAATAAATGGACAGGCTATTAACGTTGACGGCGGCAGTGTTCTGTTTTAGGTAACGGCAAGCAGTTCAGGGTTCAACCTTCAGGTTGCTGTTCCAGGTTAGAACGCAAGCTAAAGCTCGAACTCTAAACTTCCGGCAGCTTCCGCGACATCTCATAGACCAACCGAATTGGTAAGCCTACAACATTGAAATAGTCACCCTGGATCTCTTCGATGAAGAGCGCGGCTCGTCCTTGTATGCCGTAGGCTCCTGCTTTACCTCGAGATTCTCCAGTGGAAACATACCCGTCGATCTCTTCGTCTGACATCTCAGCAAAGCGCACGCGCGTCGTTTCGTAGTCAACGGAAGTTGGAAAAGTTTGGCCGGCGCATGCGAGGGCAACGCCAGTGAGTACTTCGTGCCAGTTTCCGTTTAGCAGCTTGAGCATGCGGCGGGCATCTTCATCGTCGCGCGGCTGGCCCAGGATTGCTCCGGCAATTACTACGACTGTGTCAGCGCCCAGGACAGTGCCGGCCTGTATTTTCCTGGCGACCGTTTCAGCTTTTGTTTGCGCTAGACGCTTGACGTAACTCACAGCATCTTCGGATGCAATGCGAGTCTCGTCTATGTCGGCGGCCATGACCTGAAATTCCCATCCCACCGCCCGAAGTATTTCCGCACGCCGCGGACTCTTTGACGCCAGCACCAACCTTTCATTCAATGGACTCTCGGTGTTCAAAGTAGCCTCCGCTTGTCGCGCTAAACAATTCTCCGCTACACTCAAGAATCATTTTCGTTGATGATTCAAGTCTTTATCAAATGGACAATCTGATCAGAACACTGCCGTCAATACTCGCAGCCTGCCGTGCCTCCGAGGACGTAGCTGAGGCAGCCTGCGTTGCTGCGTGGAAGCATGCTGTTGGCGAAGCGCTGAGCAGGCACGCAGTTCCGATTGGATTTCAAAACAAAATTCTCGTGGTCGCTGTGGAAGACGTCATCTGGCAAAGGCAACTAAGGCAGATGTGCGGTCAGTTGTTGTCCCGACTCAACTCGGTTTTGGGACAGCCAATAGTCAAGGCTATTGAGCTGCGGATCGACGCGGCAAAAGTAGCGAGCTTATGCACGCCTCCGCCAAGCCAGGGACAGGAACAGCGAGATCACGACGTTCCGGCTGAACTGCTGTCTGCGGCCGCGGGGATAACAGACGTTGCTCTGCGGCGGGCGTTTCTCGGTGCGGCTACAAGCTGCATCAGGCGGTTGGAAGGTGGTTGAAGAGCGGATTGATCCTGGATCTGGAAATAGAAAATCTGAAATCTGAAATTTGAAATATGCCTATCACCGAATCCGATGTTGAAAAAGTTGCGCAACTGGCCCACATGGAGATCACGCCAGATGAGCTGAAGCTGTTTGCGCCGCAGATGGCTGACATTGTTAGCTACGTCGAGCAGTTGAATGAAGTTGACACCAGCAACGTCGAGCCCGCGCTTGGCGGGCTCACGCCCGAAGGCGAACGGACAGATTCGTCTCGCAAGGATTCCGTAACTCCGTCGCTGGGACAGAAAACGGCGCTGGCAGAGGCACCGGATGCGGCGGCCGGCCATTTTCGTGTGCCGAAGGTGCTGTGAGGACAGTGGGCAGTGTACAGATTAAGCGAGCTTGAGACTTAAGTTTCCAGACGATGAGTGAAAACAAAAACGACATAGAGGGATTGGGAAACCGCATCAGCAGCGGAGAAGCGACTGCGCGCGCGGTAGTCGAGTCATCGGTGAACGCCGCAGAAAAGCTTAACGAACCTCTCAATGCATTCCTGCAGATAGATCGCGCCGGGGCTCTGAAGCGCGCTGACGAAATCAATAAGAACCAGAATCTCCCGCTGGCCGGAATTCCCATCGCAATCAAAGACAACATCTGCGTGAAGGGGTTGCAGACTTCCTGTGGCTCGCGCATCCTCGGTAATTATCACCCGCCATATAACGCTACCGTGATTGATCGACTGCTAGCCGCAGGCGCTGTTGTCGTTGGGAAAACCAACTGCGACGAGTTTGCCATGGGCTCATCGAATGAAAATTCAGCCTTTGGCCCAGTCAAAAATCCCTGGGACACTTCGCGAGTTCCGGGCGGTTCTTCCGGCGGTTCAGCGGCGGCGGTGGCGGCAGGGATTGTGCCGGTGGCGTTGGGTTCTGACACAGGCGGTTCGGTGCGTCAACCCGCATCCCTTTGCGGCGTTGTTGGTTTGAAACCAACCTATGGACGCAACTCGCGTTGTGGCCTGGTCGCGTTTGCATCATCCTTGGATCAGGTGGGCATTTTTGCTAGGGGCACCAGGGACGTTGCTCGGGTTCTGGGAATAATTGGCGGGCGCGATCCGCACGATGCGACCAGCGCTGACGTGCCCGTGCCTGATTACGCTGCCGAACTAACAGCAGACGTCAAAGGCGCGCGCATTGGTTTTCCGAAATCGCTCTTTGGCGCCGGACTGGACGCCGAAGTGCGCACATCTGTTGAAGCGGCGGTTGACGTGTATCGCGAACTCGGCGCGGAGATAGTTGATATTGAACTCCCCAACGCGCAGTACAGCATCGCGGTCTATTACATCATCGCCACGGCTGAAGCGTCTTCAAACCTCGCGCGCTTCGACGGTGTCCGTTATGGTTTTCGTGCTGAGGACGCGCCTGAACTGCGACAGATGTACAGAAAAACTCGCGCCGAAGGGTTTGGACCGGAAGTGAAGCGACGCATCATGCTGGGTACCTACGTGCTCTCCGCCGGCTACTACGACGCCTATTACCGCAAAGCACAACAAGTGCGTGCGCTACTCAAGGAAGATTTTCGCAAGGCGTTTGAGAGTTGCGATGCGATCATCACTCCAACATCGCCGACACCTGCGTTTCTGATCGGAGAAAAGGTTGACGATCCGCTCGCGATGTATCTAAACGACATCTACACGGTCACTGCAAATCTGGCCGGCGTGCCCGGCATTAGTGTTCCCTGCGGCCTTTCATCAAAACGGTTGCCGATAGGTTTTCAACTTCTCGGCGCCCACTGGTCAGAGTCGACCTTATTCAAACTCGCCCATTCTTATGAAACGGCACGCCCCTTCAACGAGCGTCCGCCGATTTGTGCAGATTAGTTGAGTTAACCAATATTCAACTTGAGAGTTGTGAAATTGCGGGGGGCAAGCCCACCTTCTGACCACGAGCTGATCAGGGTTGGACTACAAGTCTTTGCTTGAAAGACTTTCAGCGCGCGATTAAAGGTCTACTTAGAGAGTCTCTCGGGTTGGGAAGGTGGGCTCGCCCCCGCTGGTTGGTCAACTGGCTGACGAGTCTTGGACGCCTTGTCAGGAATCCAATCACCGGTGAAGATCTCGACTACGTTCTTGGCCGTGCCCACGACAGGAATCACATCCAGTCCAACATGGACAGCGCCGGGCGCGAGTCCTTTTTTCTGGATGTCCCGTCCGGCGAACCCAACGGTAAAGATAGTACCAATAACCGGAATCGCCTTGAGCAGTTTCTTGGTAATCTCCCAGGCGCCTCGTTTTACAATTCCTTTTTTTGGTTTAGGTACCATCATTCCCGTCACGCGCTAGTTATTAGTTTGAACCTTTTGGCCTACAGTCGCCGCGCCTTAAAAGTATATGCTAGCATGCCCGCACTACTTATCGGCGGCTGCCAAATCAAACTCGATGCGCGCTAAATTTTATGCTTCGATAGTTGTCGTTTTCATTTCAGCGCTGCTCTTTTCCTGTAGTCGCCCCGGCAACCAAAGCTCTCGCAAATTGCTGATTTACACGCCGCACGGCCAGGACATGCTGCGTGACTTCGTAGCGCAATATAAGTCCGCCCACCCAGAAGTTGATGTGCAGTTTCTCGACATGGGCTCCCGCGAAGTTCTCGAACGCGTTCGCGCGGAGCGTAATCGCCCCCAGGCTGATCTGTGGTGGGGAGCGGCGCACACCACGTTTCAAACTGCGGCGGACGAAAATCTTCTAGCGCCTTACCGGCCAACATGGGCAGATAAAATTCCCAAAACGAGTCGCGACGCCCAGGACCGCTGGTATGGCACGTATCAAACGCCTGAAGTTATCGTCTACAACAGCGATGCGGTAAAGGCTGAGGAGGCGCCGAAGGATTGGGACGACGTGCTCGACTCCAAGTGGCGCGATAAGGTCCTGATTCGAAATCCGAATCCGTCGGATTCAATGCGCGCAATATTCGCTGCGATGATCTGGCGGTTCTACAAAGATACGGGATCGCCGGACAAGGGCTATGATTGGCTGCGGCGTTTAGATGCCAACGTTCATGAATATACCGCCGACGGCACAATCCTGATGCAGAAGCTGGTGCGTCGCGAAGGGCTCATAAGTTTGTGGAATCTGCCCGACGTGTGGATCTACAAGGAGCAGAAGGGGTTTCCAATCGGTTATGTATTTCCCCGGAGCGGTACGCCTGTTATCACCGAAGGGATTGCTGTGGTACGCGGCGCGCCACACGAGGAAGAAGCGCGGCGGTTTTATGAATTTGTAACTACGCCGGAGAGTTTGGTGTTAAGTGCAAAGAAATATTACCGCATTCCGATCCGCACAGATCTCGATCGCAATCAACTGCCGGCGTGGATGAATGAACGCGTAAACGAAATGCCGCTGGACTGGGATGTGCTGCGCAAGCAAACCAACGAATGGTTGCGATATTGGGATACGGAGATTCGCGGACGAAGCAAGAAATGAACTTGTCTCTGTGCAACCTCTGTGTCCTCTGTGTCTCCGTGGTGAATTTGTAGTTCCACAAGACTAACCGCAGAGACACAGAGAGCACAGAGGTTGCACAGAGTTAATTAGAACCATGCCACTGCTTTCTCTCAAAAACATATCCAAGCGCTTCGGCCAGACTCAAGCGGTCTCAGAGGTTTCTCTGGACGTTGAACGTGGCGAGTTTTTTGGTTTGCTCGGTCCCTCCGGTTGTGGCAAGACAACTACGCTCAGGATGATTGCTGGACTCGAGAAACCCGATTCAGGCGCGATTGAATTTGACAGACAGGACATCACGAACCTGCCCGCCGAGCGTCGCGGTTTTGGCATGGTCTTCCAAAACTATGCGCTGTTCCCTCACCTGAACGTGTTGGAAAACGTTGCCTTCGGCCTCCGAGCCAGACATAGACCAAAACCGGAAATTAAGGAACGGGTTAAGGGTGCACTCGAAC
>JALYSR010000048.1 GCA_030854715.1 Acidobacteriota bacterium | reverse complement strand
CGTCACGGCAGCGTCGGTTGGAGTTGGCGCGGTGCTGTGTGAGATGAACCCGGTCGGAATATAAAGTTCAGAATCGCCGGTGCCATCCGCGCTGCCATAGAGATGCAGGGCGTAAGAGAGATGTCCTCGTCGTATTTTTCCATCGTCACCAATCAAGTCACCCCGATATGCAGGATACTGGTTCGCCAATGCCAGCGGCTCAAAGCCATTGGCGGCTGCTACCGCGTCCGGTCCACCGAATATTGTCGCCAGGAGGGCATCAGAAGCTGCCATCGCTTCCGTGTAGGCGGGCGTGATGGCATTCGTGGGAATATGTTTCCCCACTTCCAATCCCGTCGGCACAACATTAATCACGAATTTGCTGAGCCTGGCATCATCAGTAATCGCCCAGGTTTGTTTCTTTGATGACTGTGGTCCCCAGGTTTGCGTGACTGAACTAACGTAATTCTTTGTGTAATTGAAGCTGATGGTTCTCCCGGAGGTGTCCGCGATAGTGTCAATCGAGGACGCATCCGTATACCTAAGATTAATGGCGACGCCGCTGTGGTCCATGATCTGGTTGCAATGAAGCTCGCCATCGGCAAAGGGTGCAAAAGTGTAAACGGTGCCATCTGCGGTGCTCAGGAACTTCAAGGCCCCATCGTCTGTCAGACGTAACCCCGAATTGCCATTTGCTTCAAGCTGACTCCCGCTCACCATAGGATCCAGATTTATGAATTTCCAGAGTTGGCCCTGGCTGACTATCAGAACGTATTTGCCGGCGCCTTCGTTGTAATAGAGAGACTGGAAGAGGGGAAATTGAAACTGATCCATCGAGTAAGTGAGAGAAAGGTCGACGCCGGGACCTATGTGGTCGGGCAAACTGAGCAGTGGAAGATCGCTGTCACTGAGATTCCAGCGGTAAGTCGAAAGCGAATCGGCCACCGGAAACGAATCACTTTTCGGAAGAATTCCTGCTCTAACTGAAGTGGAGTTTATGGTAAGGGATTCGCTTAGCCGCGCTAACGCCATAGTCGAGGCGACTACGACAGCGAAAATTAACACGATGCGTTGAATGAAGGGTATTCCTGCCCGGCGAATGGTGCGCATAAGAGATTGCCCTGTTTACTGATGTGCGTTCACCTGGCTTCTGCAGAGCGAAGCAGGCAAACATTGTGTAAGTGGAATGCCGATAATTTCGGTGGCGCGAGTAATGACTCGGCCAAAATTCCAGCTCACATAATCTGCGGTGTAATAGATTTGACTCTGCGGTTTAAGTTGAGGCCGCCGCTTAATGAGTCTCCAGAATCAGGGCTGGTTCTGGTATTGCCATGCAATAAGTTTACATTTCGTTTCGAATGATAAGACTACGCCGGCGCGCAGTATCACTCAGACCGCTGCAAACACCGTGCCGACACAGAAACAAGTTAGCTGTGACTTCACTTCGTGCGCTGTTGTTCCCTTCTGATGAGTGGCATGAGTTGTGCGGTTCCCGGTGTATGCGTCAGTCTTGGGACGCATTCCAGCCAAGTGAGGCTTTTGGCCCGGGCAAGAAGTTTGTACCGTTGGCTTTCCGCCCCACTGCGTGACCTCACAGATAGTTACATAGCTCGCTTTAGTACTCTCACCATAAATTGAACAAAATTTTCTTGCGAGCACTCTTGAAAACCCTTTAAGCGTCAGTACGGTGTTGCCGGCGATTGTGGCTCCCGAGTCTTACCTGACGAGTTGCTTGCGGAAGATTTCATCGCCCATTTCAACTTTCCATTGCACAAAAAAGCGCCATGCTAGAAGCACACATCCCTTCGACCGCTCTGCCGACGAACTTTAAACTCGAAACGGCCCTACCCATTCCTTCCATCGCCGAATCTGAGGAGAAAGGTACCGATCGTCGCATATTGATCGTGGACGACGAGCAGGCGGTTAGGGAAATGTTTGCCGATCACTTGAGCGAAAGTTTCGAATGCAAAACGGTGGCTTCAGCAGACGAGGCATTAGCCGAGCTCGCCATCGAGTCTTACGCCCTGGTGATCTCCGACATGATGATGCCGGGACGAAACGGCATTGAGCTATTGCGCGATATAAGGTCGCGTTACCCCGAAACAGCCGTGATCATGGTTTCAGGAGTGGATCGTCCCCAGCGCGTTCGTGATGCGATGCGCGTGGGAGCATTTGATTATCTGATCAAGCCCTGCGATTTGGATGTGCTGACACTTTCTGTTGAGCGTGCGCTGGAGCACCGGCTTCTGCAGCGTACAGCGAGGATTTACGGGGCTCATCTTGAAAGCCAGAATATTGAGCTCGCGAACCGCAAGAGCGAGCTTGAGCGGCTCCAGGCACAGCTGGTACATACCGAGAAGATGGCCAGCCTGGGTCAGCTTTCAGCCGGCATCGCTCACGAGCTCAATAACCCTGCGGGTTTTATTTACGGCAACATGGACATCTTGCGGGATGACCTGGCGCAACTGGAAAAACTCTTCACTGCCTACGATCAGGTCGCCCTGTCAAGCGGTGGTTCGTTATTAATCAAGGCAGTGAAGGATGAGATCAACTACGACCGATTGATTGGTGATCTCAACTCAATCGTCTCAGATTGTCGCGAGGGTGCGCAGCGAATCTGCGACGTGGTCCGGAATCTTCGCCTCTTCTCGCGTCTAGACGAGGCTGAACTCAAGCGTATCGATATTCACGAAGGCATCGATTCAACTATTCGTCTGCTTTCTCGTTACTACAGTTCGGGCCAGGTCCTGCTGCGGAAGGAATACGGCGATTTGCCGCTGGTTACTTGTTATGCAGGTCAGCTGAACCAGGTTTGGATGAACTTGCTTGTCAACGCCGCGCAGGCAATCCCGCAGCACGGTGAGGTTTGCCTATCGACACGCCTAAAAGGGGATTGGGTAATCGTTGAGATCAGCGATACCGGTACCGGGATTTCCGAAGATCAACTGTCCCGGATCTTCGAGCCGTTCTTTACTACGAAGCCGGTCGGTGAAGGCACAGGTCTGGGTCTTTCAACCTCGTACGGAATCATTGAGCGGCATGGGGGAACGATCACGGTCAAAAGCAAAGTGGGCGCCGGCACGACCTTTACGGTGCGAATTCCCGCTAATACATACGAATCAGATAAACAATAGAAACTGCCAAGTTTTGCCGGAGACAAATATATGACTTACAAACTGCTGATTGTTGATGATGAAATGCCGAATCTGCGACTGCTGGAGAGATTATTTTCTCGCGACTTCCACTGCCTGACGGCTTCGTCAGGGGCTGACGCAATTCAGATTCTCGAGCAACATGACGTTGCCGTCCTGATTTCAGATCAGCGCATGCCGCAGATGACCGGTATAGAGCTGTTGAAAAAGACTTCCCTGCTGCGGCCCCACATGGTCCGGATTCTATTAACCGGATACACCGACGTGGAAGCTTTGGTCGAAGCTTTAAATTCCGGCCTGGTCTATAAGTACGTTACCAAGCCGTGGAATAACGATGAAATCAAACTCACCGTTACCCGTGCTTGCGAGCACTATGAGAGCAACAAGAAAAGTTATTCTCTCGCGCTCACGAATGGACGATTGGTCGCACGCATCAAAGCCATAACACACGGCATTGCGATGTCGTTGGCGGAGATGTCCAGGGCGAGAGATGAATACGCCTATAGCCATGCTTTGCGCGTGCGCGATTGTGCGATGGCGATAGCGAAAGAGATGGATCTTTCCGAAGAAGAAAGAGAAGAATTGTCTTGCGCCGCCCTGGTACACGAGCTTGGCAGTCTGGACACGTCCAGCCAGAGTTCAGCGGATCCAACGGACGCTGGCCTCCAAACTACAATTGCTCAAGCTCATGCTGAGTGTGAAGTAAGACTGCTGACCAGCATTCCCGAACTTGGAAACGTTGCCGAGATAGTCAAGTCCTATCGCGAAAATTTTGACGGGAGCGGTTCGCCAATGGGGTTGGGGGCAACTCAAATTCCGCTGGCTTCCCGCATCGTTCGCGTCGCTCATGAATACGATTCGATGATCCTGCCTAAGGCCCTGGTGGCGCCCCTGGAGCATGATGAAGCGATGAGGTTTTTGGTGCAGCGCTCCGGGAAACAGTTTGATCCCAGGATAATTGAAATCCTGTTCCGGTTGTCTCATGAAGAACTCAATGCACCGCTGGATGCGAACGCCGTTTACGGTGAAGACAGTCGCCTGAAACAGGACAATTTTGGGCCTTCCTATGTGGACGCGGTGTTCTCATAGACACTATTTCCGACAAAGTATCGCCCTGCCAGCATCCCTCCCCACGCTACTAAGACCCTCCTCAACAAACTAACGCGCTCTTTCTTCGACCCAGACGCGTTTCTTCCGAGCTACAGACCTTGAAGACTTCTCTGTTCATACTCATCCTACTGCTGTTCGTTAATGTCACAGCGGTCCCCGAAAATATAGAATCGGGGGCCGGCAAAAGCACAACGGCGGCTTCCGTCTTCTGGGCACAGGAATCCACAGTGAAAGTGTTTTTTGTGCGCGGCTTGTTTACGTCCGAGCAAAAGCAAATGCTTTTGAGCACACTGCAAACCTGGACGCAAAAGGCCGAGGCTACCTCGACGATTAATTTCTTCTATGCCGGGGAGGCCGGCGGGCTGGTTGATTGCTTGAACTGCCTAACACTGACACGGCAAGAGGTGCGCACTAACGGCCCTAAGCGTCAGGCGTCATTCAATCGTCTGCGATACGATCAAAGGGGACAATTAATTTCTGCCTGGATTGGATTCGACAGTGCGATTACGGATTCGCAAAAGTTGAGAGGCTTGTTGATTCAAACGCTGGGAGCGGCAAAGAAGTGGGACTAAAGCAAATATATGAGTCCTATGCTTGACGCTTTAAGCTCCGCCAGGTCAACAGCGGTACATCAAGGGGCTATTTGCTGGCATGCGTCCTGCAACAAAGCTCACGCGGTGCAGAACCGGCGACTAAATGAGCTTAGGTGGCCGTTTTTCCCCAGCCAGTCCTCCCTCCCCTGCCCGTTTTGCCTCAGCGCTTGCCATCATGAAGAGACCGCAATGAAAGAGAATAGAAGCTTCACCAGGTTTGACATGAGCCTTACCGCGTCCTGGCAGGGCTCTGTCGGCAACCACGACATCCGCATCAGCGACCTGTCAGAAGGAGGCTGTTATGGAGACACGATTGTCGAAGTCAACTTGGGCGAGACTCTTTTTCTCAAAATTCAGACGCCCCATGGCGAGTGGTTTGTGCTGCAAGGTGTCGTGGCCCATCACACCGCGGGGATGGGTTTCGGAGTTCGCTTTGTGAATCTGGATGAAAAGCAACAAGAGCAGATCCGGTCCCTTCTCAGGAAAGAGAATACCAGCCGGACCGAGTCTCCTGACACAGCTGAGTGTCACGAGACATTAATACCTTCGGAGCAAATCGATGTGACGTCTCGAATCATCAGTAGCGAGATAGATTCCCGCTGCCTGAACGTCTGTCCCTTTCCTTCATAGCTCCTGGAACTCATAGTGCAATTCATAAATCCCACGTCATCTCATAACATTCTCGAATCGCGGCTTCCGGCAACTCCCAGGTGGTATCGGGTCTATTATTTCTTGGCTGCTTTTAATGTGCTGGTCGTCCTCCTGGGGCTTTTACTTACTCACCAGATGCTGAAGATTCACAAGGGTTCCATCGAAGTCAATCAGCGGTGGGTCGAGCACCGAAACGCAGTTCGGGATCTCGGCACTTTGTCTGGGGCTGTTAACGCCCCGGGCAATGACGTCTTTGGTTCCCACGACGTGGAGATTGAGTCTGCGAGGATGAAGGTAGCAGTTGGAGCTTTCAACGACCGGATGGCGGTGGTTGAGAAAGATCTACTCGCCCAAAGTGAAACAAAAAACCGGAGTAATGCAGAGATCCAACCTTACCTCGCCAGGCTTCCGAAGGATGTGGCAGCAATCAAGATCGCCATGCAGGAAATGGTTAATGAGGCCGAACTAGTCTTTTCTGACTTCCAACAGCATCAGTTCGAGATGGCGGGAAGCCGTATGGCCACGATGGACAGGAAGTTTGCCAAGGTATCCGCATCCCTCTCTCAGTTGCATAAAGATATCGGCGATGTCCAGGAGGAGCTCTTCAACAAAGAGGCGCAGTCGGCTGAGTCTCTCAGCAAGCTTGAGTACCTACTGGCCTCACTCGTTCTTTTGATGGTCAGCGGAGCGATACTCTATGGCCACCAGATCAAGAATAAGATCGAATCCGGAACCCGCGAAAAACAAGGCTACCTGGAAGAGTTACAGGCAGAAATAAGCGAACGGAAAGCGATCGAGTCAGCTTTGCGCGAAAGCGAAGAGAGACACCGCAATCTATTTGAGAACGCCAACGACATAATTTACACCCACGATCTCGAGGGTAATTACACCTCAGTCAACAAAGTTTGCCAGAAGGTTACCGGCTATACGACTACTGAGGCGCTCGAAATGAACGTTAGACAATTGATCGCACCGGAATTTCTCGCGTTTGCAACGGAGATGGTTGCAAGAAAAGGCACTGGGAAGTCCCAGGCCGCGTACGAAATAGAAGTCATTGCCAAAGACGGACACAGGGTCACACTGGAAGTAAATTCGCGACTGACGTTTCAAAATGGGAAGCCTTTCGCGGTGC
>JALYSR010000040.1 GCA_030854715.1 Acidobacteriota bacterium | reverse complement strand
GGATCGGATGATTTCAATCAATGAGTTGGTGGAAATTGTCTCCGGTATCGCGGCGAAGAGGATCGGCAAGGACTACGACCTCACTAAGCCGCAGGGAGTGCGCGGCAGAAACAGTGATAACACCAGGCTGCGCGAAGTGCTCAACTGGGAACCAAAGGTAAGTCTGGAGGACGGACTGGCTAAGACCTATCGTTGGATCGAAGGAGAGTTGCGCAAAAAAGGGGCGCTGAGGGAAGCTGCTGCGGTTGTTTGAGTGACAAGCGTCCAGGAGGGTCAGGTCAACAGCTTTGGGTGGGTGGAACTCGAAGATATTAATACTTCACGTGCTTTAAATTCGCGCGTTTCCGCTTGCTGAGCAGCATCAAGCCCGGTATGCAAGTCATGATTGGCTGAGTGAAGCGTTAATTTATTCCGACTGGCAAAATCCACCACAGCAATGGTATTTCCTAATGGTTGCACGGCTGATTCCAGTAAAGCTGTGCAGACGTGACCGGTTTTTGGAGAAGTGATGGAGGTAGCCATGTGCTGCCGCGAGGGAGTCAATGCAGCGATAAACCGTTTGCAGGCCTTACGAGCAAACAAATCGAGGCCAAGCCAACTGAGCGGCAACCACATCGTCGCCGCTGATCGCGATTAAGAAGGTATGGGGTAGGGATGGCGCCTGATAGCTGTTATTTAAGCATCGTTGCGACCGCGCGGAATGACGACCACGGCGGCAATTTACTCGGGCGCATGCAGCTCTTTGTAAGCGGGTTGCTGGAGCAATGTCGCCGTCATCAGCTCAACGCTGAACTCATACTGGTGGAATGGAATCCTCCCGAGGACAAGCCTCGATTGTCTGAGGCCCTGTCGTGGCCTGTTGACAATGGACCTTGTAGCGTGCGAATCATCGAAGTCTCTCCAGAAATCCACGCTCGATTTAAGTATTCCGACAGGTTGCCGCTATTTCAGATGCTAGCCAAGAACGCTGGTGTTCGGCGGGCGCGTGGTCAGTTTGTGCTGGCGACAAATATCGACATCCTGTTCTCCGATGAGTTGATTCACTTCCTCTCGTCTGGGCGGCTAAGGCAAAACCGTATGTATCGGATCAACCGGTACGATGTTAAATCTGATGTCCCAACAAGCGCATCAATAGAAGCGCAGCTCGCGTACTGCCGCGACAACCTGCTCCGAATCAATGACCGAAATGGAACGAAGAATCTGATCACCGGTCACCATCACGCAGTTTATGATCCGGCCGGCTCACGATCATGGTTACAGGAAAAGATTTCGGAATTGAAGGGAGCGGAGGTAACAGAACGCACGCGTTTGCACACCAATGGCTGCGGTGATTTCACGCTAATGAGCAGAGCACGTTGGTTTGAACTACGCGGATACCCTGAGTTTGAAATGTACTGCATGCATCTGGACTCGCTTCTTTGTCATGCGGCCCACCATAACGGGGCCAGAGAGCAAGTCCTGGATGATCCGATGAGAATTTATCATATCGAGCATGGGGTTAACTCTGGCGATTCTGCTGGCGCGGCACTGGCTAGTGCTGAAACAAATTCCCAACGCTCGCAGAGTAAACCGGAAGAACAGAAGAACTTAGACATGCGTGGCCAGGCCGGAGGCATCCCTCAACTGGATCATGCTCAATTCACCACCTGGGCGATCCAGATGCGCCGCGAACGCCGCCCGATCATATTTAATGACGCGAAATGGGGACTTGCTGACGACGATTTGCCCGAGACAATAGTTTTCGCAGCAGGAAAAGTAGCATGAGTAATTTACCGTTAGTTTCCGTGGTTATTCCTTGTCTGAACCGGGCACATTTCCTCATCCCAACGATCGAGAGCGTCCTGCAACAAGACTATCCACATGTTGAATGTATTGTGGTAGATGCTGGTTCCACTGATGAGACTGTTGACATTCTTAAAGGCTACGGAGACCGGATCAAATGGGTCTCTGAGCCTGATAACGGCCATGCTGACGCCATCAACAAAGGTTGGAGAATGGCCGGGGGTGAAATTCTGGCGTGGCTCAATGCTGATGATGTTTGGGTGGCCCCGGAAGCGGTCAGCACTGCCGTGCAATATCTAAATGCGCATCAGGAAGTAGATGTCGTCTATGGCGACTGTGGCGAAATTGATGTGCACGGCACGGTTGTCGGCATGTCGTATTTGCAGGAATGGGACCTGGAGTACGCGGTGGAACACTGCGATCACTGTATACCGCAACCCGCAGCATTTCTGCGCCGTCGGATCGTCGAGAAGGTGGGATATCTGGACACCGATTTCAACCTCTCCAAAAAGGATCACGAGTTGTGGCTCCGCATCGGGCTTGCCGGCACTATCCACTACATACCTGTACTCCTCGCTCATGCTCGATCCTGTCCGGGATACATGTCGCAGCGAGGAGATATAACAGCGAGTGCCTGCCTGGATTTGACCAGAAAATTTTTTGCCTTGCCCGGCGTGCCCGAAAAGATTCGAAAGAAGGAACGTAGGGCAATCAGCAACGCCTATCTCAAAGGGTTGGATTATGCGTTCGCTGACGGTCGCCACTGGTTCCTGGCTGCCAGTTACGGGATACGAGCTGTACGCACCGACCGCTCTAACGCTGCTCGCGTGTGGGCACGTTCGAAATATTATGCGCGACAAGGTGTTGAGGAGAATCAGAAGAGCTTGGGTTGGAATCTGCTTCGATTAGGTTATCGAGCTGTACGAGGGTCATGGTACACCGTGTCGAGAGCAAAGGACTCTCTCTTAGGCCCAAGGCGGTTGCCTCCCCGGATCCCCAACTTGCTTGGGGACCGAGACATCGAGTGGTCCTGGATTGCTGCGCAAATGCCATGTGCCCCGGGGGAAGCCCTGGATTTTGGGACCGAAGATAGCTATCTGTCTCTAATCGCTGCCCAACGCGGCTTCAATGTGACGGCAGTGGACCGGAGACCCATGCATTGGCCTTATGTCCATTCCGGGATCCGTTTTGTTCAAGGGGACCTCTTGGATCTTTCGCTACCCAAGGAGCATTACGATTTAGTAATTAACTGTTCGACCACAGAACACGTGGGGCTGGTCGGTCGTTACGACGTTACCGAGGGCCGTCCCGATGGCGATTTAGAGGCGATGAGTCTCATGCGCGACTTAATGAAATCCGAAGGGACGATGCTGCTTACCATCCCCGTCGGGCAAGATGCGATCTTCGCGCCTTTATGTCGGGTCTACGGAAAGGAGCGCTTGCCTCGTTTATTGGATGGTTACATTGTGCAGAAGGAAGTGTTCTGGGTTAAAGATCAGGAGAATCGCTGGGTCCAGGACAACAAGGAAGCCGCCTTGAGGTTTGAAGCTTCAGCCGGCTCGTGGGATCCGCTGCGAAACGTAACGGCCCTGGGATGTTTTGTTTTGCAAAAAGGTTAAGAACAGCAAGGGAGAAAAATGGAGTCGTTTAGCAATGTTCCGCTGGTACAGGTAAAGGACTATTGGGACAGGCGTCCCTGCAATATTCGCCACTCGCGTAAGACAGTCGGCACGAAGGAGTACTTCGATGAGGTTACAACTCGCAAGTACTTCGTCGAGCCGCACATTCCACCCTTTGCCGATTTTGCACGATGGAATAACAAGCGCGTACTCGAGATCGGGTGTGGCATTGGTACTGACACGCTCAGCTTTGCCCAGCATGGAGCACACGTTACCGCTGTTGATCTCTCGGAAAAGTCGTTGGAGATTGCGCAGCAACGAGCGCAGGTTTATGGTCAGCAGGATCGCATCGAGTTTTATCGGGGTAATAGCGAAGAGTTATCGCAGTTCGTACCTGTAAAGACTTACGATTTGGTCTACTCTTTCGGCGTCATTCATCACACTCCCAATCCAGAAAAGGTTCTGGAGCAACTTTGCAAATATATGGATTCGCAGAGTGAGCTACGGCTGATGGTCTACAGCAAGGCAAGTTATAAGCTGTTCCAGATTATGAAAGATGAAGGAATCTGGGATATGTCTCGGCTGGATGAACTGATCGCCCGCAACTCCGAGGCTCAGACCGGCTGCCCGGTGACTTACACGTACACGCATGACGAAGCGCGTGCCTTACTGCAGGGTTATGAGATTCTGGAGATGCGCAAGGCGCACATCTTTACCTGGGACGTAGAGGCTTACAAGCAATACGAATACAAAAAGGATCAGGCCTGGGCACAGGTGACCGACAGCCAATTGCAAAGCCTGGAAAAGGAACTCGGTTGGCACTTACTGATTCGGGCCAGATTGGCTCAATAGGAGTGCAAAGCAATCCGATTGTTCTGGTTCGGAACGGAAAGAGATAAGTAGTGAAAATCGGCCTACTGCAAATCAATCCGACAATTGGTGACCTGGCAGGCAATGCCAGCCTAATTGCCGACGGCGTGCGCAAAGCAGAGGAGCAAGGAGCGGATTTGGCGGTGACGCCGGAATTGGCTCTCCTTGGTTATCCTCCCCGCGACCTGTTGCTAAAAGACAGTTTTATCCGGGACAGTTGGGCGGTGCTGCGGCAACTCGCTGAAGATTTGACTAAGGCTCCACCAGTGCTTGTGGGTCTTGCCGAGCAAAATCAAGAGACGGCCGGCCGTCCTCTGTTCAACGTTGCTGCGCTGTTACACCATGGCAAGGTAGAGCAGCTATTTCGCAAGACGTTACTTCCGACCTATGACGTCTTTGATGAAGATCGTTACTTCGAGCCCGGACCGCAAAATCAGTTGCTTAAGTTGAATGGATGGAAATTGGGAATCTGTATCTGTGAAGATATCTGGAACGATCGTGATTTCTGGCAGCGCCAGCGTTACCATACCGACCCAATTGAAGAACTGGCCCATATGGGAACTCAGGTCCTCATTAACCTGTCGGCTTCTCCCTTCACCGCCGGCAAGCAACAGCTACGCGAAAAGCTACTGGGCAGTATGGCGCGAAAGCATCAATTGCCCATGTTGTATGTCAACCAGGCGGGCGGTAATGATGACCTGATTTTTGACGGGCGCAGCTCTGCATTTGATGCCCAGGGAAATCTTGTCGGTCGAGCCTCGCCGTTCGCCAGCGATACGTTGACGGTCGACTTAGGCGGTCCAGGAGCTACAATCAGTTACGATGACTTTTCGTCTGAGTCAGAAATCTGGAGAGCATTGGTTTTGGGGGTGCGCGACTATACGCGTAAATGTGGTTTTCAGAAAACATTGTTAGGCCTTTCAGGAGGAATCGATTCGGCGTTAACAGCAGCTATTGCCGCTGAGGCGTTGGGAGCTGAGAATGTTCTGGGCGTCATGCTACCTTCACCATACTCCAGTGCGGGAAGCGTTGAGGATTCCATAGTCCTTGCGCGCAATTTGGGTATCGAGACTCTAACTATACCTATCGAGAAAGTAATGAACGCCTTTGGCGAGAGCTTGAGCCATGCTTTCCTCGGTTTTGACCGCGACGTTACCGAAGAAAACATCCAGGCACGCATTCGTGGTAACCTGCTCATGGCCATGTCTAACAAGTATGGGGCGTTGTTGCTGACGACCGGCAACAAGTCAGAGCTGGCAGTCGGCTATTGTACGATCTATGGTGATATGTCGGGTGGCTTGGCGGTGATCTCTGATGTCCCAAAGACGATGGTCTATCGTATTTCACGCTGGCTCAACCGTGACG
>JALYSR010000031.1 GCA_030854715.1 Acidobacteriota bacterium | reverse complement strand
CTTCACCACCACTTCAAATCATTTGCGAACGATGAAAGCGGCCTCACCAGTTTTCTGCTCTCCATTTACAAATTCTTCTACATCGCTGCCATTTGGATCATGATCTACCTGGCTTACTTATTTCGGGCCCGCACTAAAGCATTGCGTTCTCATTAGCGCCCAGTGAGTAAGGAAGGGGGCTTGCCCCAGCTCTTTTGTTCTCAACTATTCCTTTACTACATCGTGGCATTCGGTCCACTGGTTCCCCCAAAGCCAAAGGCGCAAACTGAGCGCCCTTGACTGCAAACCGCGGATCCATTAAAACCTGCATGATTTCAACTTACAGATTTCCAACCTGCACCGGAGGTCCAGGCCAGTCTGAGCATTGACTAGCGGAAGGACTCCAGTCGAAAACTTCTCAGGTCAGATCACAAGTGGTCGCTCAGATGTCTAAGTCAGTTCTTCCATCCACTAAAGCTGAGCCGGTTCGTTCCGGCTCATAAGGAGAAAAAAATGCGCAAACTGATTCTTGTCCCCCTAATGCTTCTCTTTCTCTGCCTGGCCGCTGCGGGCCAGCAGCCAACACCGCCTCCCGGACCTCTAACTTTCTATTACGACTACACCGTCTTTCCTGGCAAGGAAGAGGATCTGATGACTCTCATCAAAACCGTCGGGGCGCCAGTCCGCGACAAGCTGATGGCGGAAGGCGTCGTATTGGCCTGGGGCATGGAGACCCCGATCTTGCGCTATCCTGGCGGTACGACACATTCGATCTGGTTCAGCGTCGCCAACCTTGACGGTGTTGAAAAAGTTCTGAACGGCATGGAGGCGCAACTCGCCAAGCTGGCTACCGAAGAAGCCCAGGCCGCGGCGGGGCGCGGTAAAGGTCAGCCGGCGATGACCACCGCCGAACGCACTCGCGCGGTGTTTGATATGAGCAAGACGCGCGATTGGCTGACGCGCGATCTCGTTTTTAACTACGGACCGCCGCCGCCGGCAGGGACACTGCCAATCACGCGCTATAATTTTGTGAAAGCGAAGCCCGGAAAAGGCGCTGATTACCGACGAGCCTGGGAAAAATACAACAAACCCGTTTTCGACAAACTAGTTGCCGATGGCGTGGTGCTCGCCTATGGTCTGGCCGCCGAGGAAATAAAGACTGACGGCGATTTCACTCACTTCGTCTGGATTGCAACTGCAAACATGGCAGCGGCTGACAAGATTGGGCCGGCATTTGCTGCCGATCGCGCTCGGCGCACAGAAGACGAGCGCAACGCTATCAATGAGGCCTTCCTTGATGCGACCGAACCGGACAAGGCCCGGTCCCTTGTGACGCGATCGCGGATCTTCAAAGTTGCACCACCGAAGTGAGTTCGTAGCTCGATCACTCTCACCGCAAATCACCTTCGTTTTCGAAAAGCATGAGGGCCAGTCCGCAAAGGGCTGGCCCAGGTCTTCGACGACTTCGCTTCGTGGACCTCCGCGATTAGATCAGAAAGGTTACTAGGGCCGAAAGCGGTTGGGATTACAAACGTCAATCATCATGATTCCTCTGTCGGCCGCTTCGCGGACTTCGATGATTTTCAACGGCGGGTCCCTGGGGTTCTGCTTGGCTCCACCCCAGGCTTTATGCTTACACCGGCTCCGCGGGTTCTGAATCGTAGCAACTCACTGCTGCTTCCGTATTGTCACATGCGTCGCCCTCTCACTTTCAATTCGTTCCACACATTCATATCCCAACTTCGGCAGACTCAAACCCCTCGAATCACCTTGTTGGCGATTCTCGAAACAATCTCTCGAGCTCTTCGGATGCCTTTTCGACGGTGCGCTTGGCGTCTTCCACCGACTTCGCCGCCACCTTCGCCTCAACCGCAACGGTTCGCACGCGTTGGGCCGCATCTTGCGACGCGGCTCGTGCTTTCTCCCAGCGCTCCTCTGCCTGGCGACTTAGCTTCTCGGCCTCTTTCGCCGCTGCGTCAGCCTTTTTTTGCGCTGCCTGCAGACTCTGTGCTCGAACTCGGGTCTCGATCAGCACTCTCCTGGCTTCCTGCAGTGAAACTTTCGCGGCAGCTATTCCAGCTAATTTCGCCTTACGCGTCGCTTCAGGCTGACGTACGTCCGTATCCGGCGCGACTTTTCGCCGCGTGTTCGTGGCAGCGCTGCCGGACTTCTGCGAGGACGTAAACCGAGCCGGTTCCCGAGCAGGTTCCTTCGCCGGCTGCGTCATGCCTCCGCCTGGAACAAATGAGGCGAGTGCCTCGAAACCCGGAGGGTCGACGTCGTGAGTCAGGCGGCCTGGACGTGGAGCTTCAGAACGCGATGAATAGACGGACAATGCCTCGAGGGTGGTTGTGATGCGATGGATGGTGTCCAGAGTCGGGTTGTGAGCTGCATCTCGGAGCAATGACGTTGCCAGATCTGAAAGATGGGCCAGCGCCTCGCGTCGCGCGTCGAGCGCGGTACGCATGTCCGCGATCTTCCCGCCATGACGAGATGTCTGGGCTTTGTGGAAGTGCTCACCCGAAGCGATCATTCGCTCGAATGCCTCGCGATGATTCCAATAGAGTTGGTTCACGGCCCATGCCGAGATGGAAGGCTTGACCAGTGCTTTTACCAGGACCGCCTCATCACCACGTCCGCTCTTCTTCAGTTGAGCGGCGAGTGTGTTGCGCGCGGCAGTGAACTCTGCCAACGGGAGCCTGAACAACACATCAAGATCATCCTCGAGCTTGCCACTATTTCTTACCATTCATCCAGTCTCTCACTATTCTCGCAAAACCAGAGAGGAAAACCTGAGTCCGCGAAGCGGCCGACAGCATAAAGCCTGGGGTGAAGCGCAACGAAACCCCATGAACCCGCCCGTTGAAAATATCAGAAGCCCGCGGAGCGCCGTCACGATTTACGATTCAGGATTCACGCTTCTTCACGGTCACATGCGTTGCCCTCGGGCCCGGGATCCGCTTCGTGCATTCGTATCCCAACGCCGGCAGATTCAAACCACCAAGCAAGCTCTCACCAACACCAAGCAAGACCGGCACAACTGCCAGATGTAACTCATCAACTAGTCCGGCCCTCAGATATACGGGCTGGGCTCCTTTATTTCAACTGCAAGCCGCAATTAACATCCTTACCTCGAAGGAAATCTCGTGGCCCATCGCTATCTCATTTCTCAGGACTCGCCCGCGCTTTACATCACCGTCGTTACTAACAATCGCCTGCCCGTCTTTCAAAAGGATCCTATGAAAGAAGTTCTTTGCCGCTAGCCCGATCGGCTTTGTACAAAGAGTAGCCCACGACTCGCGCCACTAGCACCGTTTACAGCATTCGCGTAACACTCATCACGCGAGGCGTTCTCCTTAACAACGTGGCTTTGGCCCGGTGATAAAGGTGCCTTCGAGAGTTCATGAACACCGCTCTGGTCACCGGGCTGATCCAGCCTCTACTTATGAGTCGAACGAGAGATGACGAAATCGACAGGGCGGAGAGAAAAAAGGGGGGGAAGACGTAAAGGGTAAGGGAAAAACAGGAGTCAGACGTCAGAAACGCCCTCTCCGAGTAGTCTGCGCAATCAGCGCACCGGATGTCGGGTGCTCCTACTTCTGATTATCGAGGCTGTCGATCACAGCAATCAATGATTCCAGCGAAGCCCCAATCGACGCACCGTCCGGTGGTGTTGAGCGAACCTTTTTCAGGACATCATCAATGGCATTATCCATCAACGTCCACTTTTCCGGATTCATCGTGCGCAGGCGCGCCTGGTCCTTGTCCCAGGCCGTTTCCAGATCATTAGCTCGCGACCTGGCGCCAGACAAATCACCGACACGGACAAGCCGCAACATGTCTTCCGCAATCTTCCTGAACGACGTCAGGTCTCCTAACGGCTTAGTTGTCGAAGGCGAAGGTGATGTCTGAGTTTGGGCTGGCGAGTTCTGATTCCCGAGCGTGTCGATTGTCTTAGTAAATGATTGCAGGGAAGCACTACTCGCTGCAGCGTTTGGTTGTGGTGAGCGAACTTTTGTCAGGACATCATCAATAGCATTGTCCATCACCGTCCACTTTTCCGGATTCATGGCCTTTAGACGTGCCTGGGCATTGTCCCAGGCTTTTTCCAGATCATCAGCTCGCGACTTGGCGCCAGACAAATCACCGACACGGACAAGGCCCAGCATATCTTCTGCGATCTTCCTGAACGAGCTCAGGTCTCCCAGCGGTGCAGTTGGTGAAACGGAAGCTACCGCCTGAGTTCTGAGTTGCGAACGACGCAGGTAGTAACCGGATCCGCCCAGGACCAGAAGCAGTACCACGACTGCCACAACTTGCCAGAGGGCGGCAGGTCGTTTCTTCTCTGAAGCACTTTCCGCTAAAGGATCGGCGATGAAATCTCGGTGCGTGACAGCAAGGTATATGACAACCGCAAGAATCGCCATCAGGAATACCGCGCTGGTGACGGTCGCACCAAGACCCAACCCGCCGTTGGCTTTTGGTTGAGAGAGGTAGTCTCCGAGTGATGCTCCCAGAGGACGCGTCAGAATGTATGCGATCCAAAACGCTAACACGTCGTCCAAACCTAAGCGCCAGGCGATGATCGTAGCGGCAATAATTCCAAGCACAATGAGGCCCGTTACGAGATAACCAAGGCCAAGGCCCTCGGCCATCAAATCTCCCACTGCCGTACCTAAGGCGAAAGTGAACAGAATGGCCAACCAATAGAAGACCTCTCTTCTTCTGGTGAAAATGGAATGGATCGAGAGGGTGTGCTCTTTGGCGTACCACACGGCAAAGGTGAGCCCCAACGCGACGCTGAATATCAGAGTGCTTGCTTCAAGCGGAAAGCCAAGACTGTCCGTGAGAATGTCTGTGATGAGTGTGCCGAATACGCTGATCAGCACCACTGCCAGCCAATAGATGGCCGGTATATATTTTCTGGCCCTAAACTGGAAGAAGAGCACAACCAGGAGGAAGAGTCCCGCGGCGACGGAGGTTCCCTTTAATCCAAGACCCATATTTACATTTAAGAAATCTGACGCCGTTTCACCGACTGTGGTGCATAAGACTTTTATGATCCAGAAAAAGACGGTCACCTGAGGGACCTTGCTTAGCATTCCACTCGGTGAAGAAACGCCCCGCGGCTTAATGGCAGTCATATTGTTCGCTTTCCTTTCTTCGTCTGGCCCCTGGGCCACCGTATGTATCAAAGGCTTTATCCGACTAGATTAAGGTTCCATCATTGTCACGAAGGTTAGAAAGAAGTGAGCGGGGGAGTGAATTAGCCGCGGATTTAGGCGGATACATACGGGTAAGAAAAGAGGCAACAAGATACAATGCAGATAATTTGCGGGCCCGAAGGGCTGCCAGTTAACAGCCGCGACCGTAAGGTCGAGGTACGAATTGTTTGAAGCATTCGAAGAGGTCCGAAGGACCGGCACAATATGTCGGCCCCTCGGGCCTCAAATGTTTTTGATGGTGACTCTCGCCCCGACCTGACGGTACGGGGCTATTGAATGGCGGCCCTTCTGGCCTCTAACAGTCGCTCCAGTACTTGATGCCATCCGCTCGCGAACTGTCGTTTGCTGAAACATTTCTTTTGCTTATTCGTCTTAAAAGGTAAGGGAGAGGTTGCTGACAGAAGCTGACCCACGCTACCGCGAGGTGGTAGTGACCTCATGGGACCGCGAGTTGAGTCATTGCTGAGATTAAACCAATACCTGGTGGTGGAGGATTCAATATGAATGTACAGAGGTACGCAAGGATTGCCGGAGTGCTGTTCCTGATCTCGTTGGTGGCTGGCGGGTTTGGCGAAGCTTACGTTCCGTCCAAGCTCATCGTCGGGGCAGATGCCGCGGCTACGGCAGCAAACATTAAGAATTTCGACTTTCTGTACCGGCTGGGCTTTGCGAGCTTCCTGATAGAGTCGCTGTGCGATATCACGCTGCTGCTGATCTTGTACGCGTTGCTCAAGCCCGTCAACAAACACCTATCTTTGCTGGCCGCGTTCTTCGGACTTGTTGGCACCGCGCTTTTCGCGTTTGCCGAACTATTCTATTTTGCGCCGCTGCTCATCATGAGAGGCAGCGACTACTTGAAGCCCTTTGCGCCTGATCAACTCAGTGCTCTCGTGTTGTTGTCGATGAAGTTTTATGGATACGCCGGCATGATATTCACGGCCTACTACGGCATGAGCTGGATTGTTAGGGCATACCTAATCTGGAATTCAGGCTATCTTCCGAAGTTTCTCGGCGTTCTTATGGCAATCGGAGGGATTGGGTTTGTGGTGAGAAACTTCGCGTTGATCCTAGCGCCCGCTTACGCGTCAGACGTGCTACTCATGTTGATGTTTCCTGGTGGACTGGTAATGACCGGATGGTTGCTGGTGAAAGGCGTTGACGTAGCGAAATGGAATGCGAGAGTAAGTGCTGGCCGCGGCGCCTAGCCGCATAAATTAGAAAATTTATTTCGTGAGAATCAACCCGCGAAGCGGGTGACAGACTGACAACCAGAGGTCAGAGGTCCAGTGGGCACTGAGCAGCGAATTAGCCGCAGATTTACGCGGATACACGAGGATAAGAGAAGGCGTGAAGCAAACGCCGCAATAGACTTGAATTGGTGACCACCTAATTCTTAAGTTCCACAAGCTCAAGGCGGATTGTTGTATTGCCAATGTTCTCGGCCCAGTGCGTTATCGGATCACGATACATAACGTCGCCGGTTCGAAAGTCTCTTTCACTGACCGTACCGTCAGCACCGTGATTGCGGACCTTTCCGCCCGCGATGACATAGATGACATAGGCGGGATGCGAGTGCATCTTTTCCTTAGCGCCAGGTTCAAGACTCGCCTCGAGAACACGTACGCGAGTGTTCTCGAGTTTCAAGGCGATACTCTTTGAGTTTACGACAAGCGGGTCTTGCGTATTACGTGTAATAC
>JALYSR010000018.1 GCA_030854715.1 Acidobacteriota bacterium | reverse complement strand
ATACTAAAGAAGTCGGGCCAAGCATCCTTGGCTCTCCCTCCAAAACGATGACAGGCAGGAATGCCGGTCATACCTGGAGCGACATTGTGATCGAACTCAGTTGATGGGGTCTTGTACGATATTGCTGTGAAGCTTGCTCTGAGAGAAATACTGACCGGGAGTCATACCCACGATGCGCCGAAAGTTTCGGGACAAGTGACTTTGATCGAAGAAGCCTGTTTCAAGCGCCGCCTGCGAAATTGAATTGCCGTTACGGATCAACTTTCTCGCGCGAGCGATCCGGACCTGCGTTTGGTATTCATGAGGCGGAAATCCAACCTGGGTATGAAATACGCGAAGCAGGTAGAAAGGACTTAAATTCGTGAGTGAAGTGAGTCGAGAAAGCGAAATATTTTCAGCGTAGTGAGATTTAAGATAATCTCGAACCATCCTGATATAGTGAGCCTCTTTTCCAATTGGTTGAAGGCGGGATTGATGTTTCTTCTGCCGTGCGATTAGTAGTCCCAGCGTCGAAACGAACTCAGATTCCTGTTCAAGACAAGAAGCGTTTCGCTCGAGTTTCCGATGTAACTGCAAAAGTAGTCGGAAACTCAATGAGTCTTCAACGACGGGACTGGGAAAGCAGGGCGTCTCAAGTTTCCGCCCAAGAACTTCACCGGTAATGCGCCTGAGTGTGTTCAGGCTGATCCGCATGATTCTGTATTCACAATTTACCGAGCTGGACGAATGCGCCTCATCCGGATTGCTTAGCATCAACTTCCCCGGAGTTGCAGTGTGAGTTGTCCCACGACAGGTTTGGCTTTCAGCGCCACGAAGCACCAGCAAGACAGAATACTCTTCGTGCACATGGAGGGGATAATCATGGGTCATATTTATCCCGTGAAATAATTCGAGATTATCGAGGAGGGGCAATCGCCAGAGTTTCAATCGCCATGACTTGTCTTTCGTTTTCATGTTTTCCTGCTGACGAGTCCTACCGCGTTCTCCGCCGCTGATTCTTAGCGGCTTGCTTCCCGCCACGACGTTGGCGGGCCTCAGTTGCACGTGCGCCCTGCTTTTTCTTTTCGCTGTGGTGGGATTGCTTCATTATCCTCGGCTCCTTCGCCGCTGCATTATTGCCCAGTGCGGCAGCGATCAGTGACTCATCAGGCCGGGCACCGTCAACAAAAGCAAACACGTGGTAGTGGTCGCGATTCTCACGCAACACCTCGATGCGTCCTTCATCTTTTAGCCGGGCGAGATAGGCCATTACGTATGACTGCTCCTCGGCCGTCATGTACCGGTACAGAATGTCAAAAGCCAGCCCCGTCGAGTGGGGTGGCGTTTCGATGCGCGTGGCATTCGGATTGGTCTTGCTCAACAGGTGCTGATACTCGTCCGGGCGCACCAATGAAGTTATTGGCAGCGGCCTCTCAAACTTCTCCCGGTAAGAGGCAGCAACCTCATCCAGAACTTTCAGAGCTTCCGGCCTCAGCGAGCTGAGGACTCGCACTTTCATGTTTCGACGCTCAGGCCCGTTCTCAATATCAAAACTTGCTGGAAGGCCAACCTTCCGGTAGAGCTCCGGATCCTTAAGAGCCTCATAGTCCGCAAATAGCTCTTGTCTTTTATTAGCATTCCCGTAGGAGCGGTCGAGCACTTCTTTATCGTCTAGTTCGGCTTTCAACGCCTGCTCAGTCTTGACTATCTGCGTTTGTAGTTTTGCTCGCTCGGAACGTTCTCGTTTCTTCAAGGCGCTGAGGTCCCGCTTCAAAGTGGCGAGCTCAGTCTGAAACTTCGCGCTCTCGTTTGCTATGCGTGCATACTCCAGCTTCAGACCTGCCTCGTTGTAGAGACTGACGCTTTTAGCACTTTCATAGTGGGTGAAAGGGTCTTTGTCTGCGTTACCCCCGACGCCGAAAAGAATGTAGTTTTCGGTTACCGGCTGGAGCACCACCATCTCACCACGCTTAATCATTGCCGCGAGATCGACAAGATCGTGAGGTGTCTCAATGTGGTGTTCGCGAACCTCGGCGACTTGGATGGCGAGGAAGCGTCGCGTATCGGAGTAATGCCGGACCTGCGCCGGAATGTCCACTTTAGCCTGCTTGCCGGTTGGCTCGCCCCGATCGGCTTTAACCTTCTCAACCGCCAGATTCCATGCATCGACTTCAGCAGGACGCTCCGTTAACGCTGCGGGCAGGTAGCTGACGTCGCTGCGCCCGCCACGTCTCCAACCGGACAATGCGAGAGAGGCCGACAGAATCACAGCGGAAAGCAGACATACAACGCTTAAAATTGCACGATAGTTTTTTACTGCCTTCACCTGATTCTCCTGACTTAACCCAGTGCTCGTTTTTGTTACGCAAGCGGTCAGCTTGAGCGAACCTGTCAGTGCCACTGTTGAAAAGCGTTCGTACGAAAAGAAATAGCTTGAACGAGGCGTCGTATCTTGTCTAACTGCTTGTTACCCGCTGCTCAAAAATGGGTGCCAGCCTCGTCAAGCTTGCGAGCTTTTAAGATGCGATCGGGCGGCGAAAAGTCCGCTGCGTGAGCGAGAAAAAAGTACAGGATGGAAGGTAATAATTACTTTTGCCCAAAACGCCTCTAGGTTCAAGAAACAACTCTCTGGCGGCGTAGCCCCGCCCGGCATTAGACTAGGTCTGGGATTTGTAGTTTGCCAGGAAGGAGGGTGTGAGTTTGAAAATCCTGACATCAATCATGCTGACGCTGTTCGCCCTCACCGCAGCCGCACAGGAACCTATCCATCAATCCGCTCCTACACCTGAACCAAGAACCTTCACGAAGGTCGAAAGCCTGGGGGATGGGACCCGCGCTTTTTATATGTTTTCGACTAATGGCCCCGGCTATACCATCCGGGCCGACGGCTTCGCGGAACAAGGTGGTGCAGGGAGACATCGTCCTGCGAATTTCAGCCTGAGAGTGGGCCGGAATGGACTCATTGTGCGCCTCTACTTCCTCGAGGATGAAGGCGATCTGCTCTTAATTTACGAAGGAAGCGACAAACGGTATGGCTGGGGTTATGTAGTGAGAATGAATCAGAAAACCCTGAAGAGCAAATGGGTCGCGCCCGTAAGTGACTTCAATTTAGGTCCGGGCCTCGTTGAAAACGGTTACCTGTATTTCTCGGCGTCAAACTTGCTGGCCAAGATCGATCTTCACTCAGGAGCGTTTGTGTGGAAGCAGGAAGATGTGCAGAGAAAACATGCGCTCTCGTTTGATGGGTTTCGGATGCCATCGATCACAGGAGAGCGAGTGTCCTTCCAGGAAGACGGTGAGAAGGGAAAAACCGTCGAGATCGATAAAGCAACGGGAAGGATTCTCAGCGTTCGAGACTGATGAGCGCGTTGGTTGTTGCTTTTCCGAATTCGAGACTACTAGTAAGACGGTTCACGGTTCCCGGTTCACTTAATAAGCCGTGCGAGTGCCGCGCGAATCCTTGCGGGCATCGGCACCGGCCGGCGCGTTTCACGATCGACAAAGACGTGCACGAAGTAACCCGCCGCGGCCGCAAGAGGTTCTCCTTGTTTGAATATGGCAAGTTCGTAGCGGACACTCGAATTTCCCAGCTTGCCGACGCGTAGCCCGACTTCGATCACTTCGGGAAAGGCCAGCGCCTGCAGGTATTGACACTGAGACTCTGCGGCAAACGCGATGACTTTTTCCGGCTGTAATATCCAGACCACCTTCAGCGATCAGGTACTGGTTGATCGCAGTGTCGAAGAAAGCGTAATAC
>JALYSR010000015.1 GCA_030854715.1 Acidobacteriota bacterium | reverse complement strand
GGTCAGAAGCGGGGATTCTGGAGACAACCGTTACCGAGGAGGTGCGAAAAATGACTCTTTCACAGGGTTCGAAAAAAGAGCAGAAATCCCAACGCTCTTCAATACTCCTCACATCTTTGGCGGGGAGGATGCGGCATCGCATGACTATGGCTTTGCTATTGATTATTGTTGCAACTACGACAGCCGGATCAAGTTGTTCCGAGCTAAGGAACGAAGATTCAAGAAATAAGGCTTCTCTTGATGCTCCATTAGACTTCTGTGATCTGGTGCGAAAGCCAGACGATTATGATTCTAAGAAGATTCGTTTACGATCAGTGATAACGGGCTTTCATGAATTGGCTTTTTATAGTGCCGGTTGCGACAGCAAAATAAAATACATGCGGGCCGATATGGATTCCAAGGTTCGTAACCAATTCGTGGAACGCGTCGCCAGCCTCAGCGGATCAGGCATGCAGCACGGTAACTTTTGGGTTGATGTGGTAGTTAATGGTCGTTTTGAGAAGATTCCGGACTCGGATTGTACAAAGCAAGTCACAGAGTCAGGGATACCGAATCGCTATCACCCAAACTATTGTTACCGAATTGCTGTCGAAAGTGTTGAAAGCGTGGAGCCTGTGCCTACGACAATCGCTTGGCCGAACTAGAACCGCAGAAGACCTCACAACAACAAAAGGATGACTGCCATCGGTTCGCTGATATGGTCCAAGCTATTGCCGAAAAGTACAAACCTCAAGTTTTCCATTTGCCTGTCGATATGAAAAGGTACGACATCGGCGGATTCGCTGACGAGCTAGCGCGCACGTTCGTTGGAGCAGAGAACCATTCGCCTTTAGCGATGCGCCAAGCCGCTGAACAAGCTCCCCCGATCGACTTCACGTCTAGCGGCTTTCAGAGTCAATTTGCTGATCCTAACAACGGCAATCAAGTACGCCATTACGTTGGTGGCTTGATCGCCGGACTTGATTGGGGTGCCGGAATGGGCTTGAGATATATGAATAGCCGAGAAACGCCGGGCCACTCGGATTACGCTTCTGATACGGCTCTTAACGCGGTGAGTACAAGACACGGCGGCAGTCTTACAAACCGCACAGACCCTCGTGTTTTGCCGGATCTGATCAGACGTGATGTGTGCGCACATTGACAATCAGTCGCGCAAGACTGAAAGCAGGAAGATTACATGCAGATCAAAAGATCATTGGCGGTAGCGGCGGCGTTGTTGATCGTCGGCGTTCCTCTTTTGGCTCAACGATGGCTCGCGGCTAGAGATACTCATTACGACGAAACCGTAAATGCGTATGAATGTCAGCGTGAAATGTGTCAGGCTGACTTCAACGGTGATGGAATTATTGGTGTCGTCGAGCAGAAGGACGTTGATCCAGGCAAACCATCAAATCGGGTGCTAACAGTAATGGATGATGGTCAAGAGATGCTTCAGTTACCGTATAGTTATGTAGATGGGACATTGCGCACACATGCTGCTATTCGTACTGAAGCTGGTAAGGCTCGACTATTAATTTTCGACGGAACAAAAGGAAAGACGGGGGTTGTGAGAACCGTGTTCGCTTGGAACGGCCAAAAGTTGTCTGAGACGGCTCCCTCAATTGATGATCTTACGATCTTGAATGCTATGGCTGCACGAGACGATGCGGGGACATGGAGCGAGTGGGCGCTGTTTCGGGCGTTCTCCGTTCCGCTATTGATCGGGTATTACTTGTTGCTGCTGGGTGTTCTGATTGGCGCTGGGCTTAGTTATCGGTTTTGGTTTAAGGCGACTAATCTTAGCTGACCAAAGTACACATTGAGCTACGACGAGGGGTTTTGCCACTACCGCAGAATACCTCGCCTACGCCCAAGTCTAACGCGAATTGTATTCAGAATGCCGTCCTCGCTAAGGGCACAAGTTTAGCTCGCCCGTTCGGTAATGTCGGCCCCACCGGGATCATAGGACACGATGGCATTCATGTCGTCTCGCCACTCGGTAGCAAAGTCATCACTCTTCCGGCCCTAACCGGTACCGTCATTGGTCCCATACACAATGCCGATGATGGAAGAACGCACATCGTAGATGTGCTACTTGACAGTGGTGGATTTGTCGCTCTCTACAAAGACCTCGCAACAGTCAATGTTCGGCCTGGTCAACATCTCAGCGCCGGCACTGTCATCGGGACTACGGGAGAAGGTGAAGGTTTTTCTGGACTACACTTCTCGCTATTAAACGGCGGAAGGCAGGCTGACAGACACTACAGGAGTCTGACGAGTACGGGGCAAACAAACAAGATTATGGTTGGGATGTTCACCAATCCAAACGGAGGGAACAGTCCAGTCAAGTGCCCAGGCGTACCGGTGAACGCTGCTGGAGTGAATCCTCATCCATAGAAGAGGCGATCGATTATGCGACAGGTACTAGTATTAATGCTTGGGCTGCTTCTTTCTTTCAGCGCTTCGCTGCCGAGACAGTCGAGAATTCGACCACAAGCTAAACTTGTCCATCGGTACGAAAGGCAATGTGGCTACTCTTGTGCTCAGGAACTTGCCATTGATCTTGGTGGAGTTTACGGAAAGAGCCCGAGCGACACTGTTGCCGTGAGGTTCTGTTCTAAAGAACCGCTGCCACTAGCGTTATTTATATCTGCGGCTGACTATGCTTATGTGAGCACTATTCTGCAAGGTTCCTATGGCTACACGCCAGAGCGCGTGTTGTTCTTACGCTCTGAAGACTGCATTGGTTCTGATAAGGCTGTGGCGGCAACGGAGTTCTGGGTTATCCCCACCGGTGCTGCTCTGCCCACTTCTGTGGAGTCAATCAGGTCCAGTCAAGCGCGGATAGACCCTCTGGGAATGGACGGACTGATCGGGAGTGCGCGCACTTACAAAACAGCACTGCAAAAGCTTCCAACGAAATTACGCGCTAACCCGGAAGCTGTAGGAGTAGTTGTTGGTTACTACTACAAGCAACCGAGTCTCGTGATGAAGCGAAGGCTGCGCGAAATGCAGAAGATGTTAGAGCGGAGCGGGCTATCACGAGAGCGTTACTTTGTTCGCCTTGCACCGTCGACTGGTGAGTACGGCGACAATGATCCAGAGCCGAAGTATCCAAGCGTGTTCGTTGTTGAAGTTGCGAAAGGGAAAGATAGCGCACGAAGATAAGTATCAGATGCAACTACGACGGGAAGCCTCACTTACGATTTGGCGCGACGGTTTTTCATGGAGTCTTCCGCAGAACCCTACATCCCTGTTTATTTTTCCCGATTAAGTTTCGCAAATGACTTCGGAGACGCGGACGTTCAACGGAGTGGGTTCGTACAGCTTGAGTTATGGCTACAATCTAGCAGGGGAGCTGACGAGTGTGACCAATCCCTGGGGAGTGGTAGTGGGCTACAATTACGATAAGGTGGGACGGCCAACCGGAGTAACGGGAGCAAACTACGGCGGCATCTCCAGCTATGTTAACAGCATCGGCTATCGCGCTTTTGGTATGAAGCAGATGAGCGGGGGCAATGGGCGTACGCTGTCGCTGCAATATGACAACCGGCTGCGGATGACGCGCTGGGACGTGCCGGGAGTGATGGGCTGGAATTATGCTTACGACACGCCGCTGATTCACGAGAACACTGGGCGAGTGGCCTTCGCCAACAATCTCTACGATCACACGCTGGATCGCAGTTACGACTATGACGCGGTGGGGAGAATGTGGGCCTCGCACTCAGGAG
>JALYSR010000009.1 GCA_030854715.1 Acidobacteriota bacterium | reverse complement strand
TCTCAGCCAGGGTTTCGCGGACCGCGGGCTCGTCATCAACCACCAGGATTGAGAGCGAAGGCACTTCCACATTTTCAGGTTCAGCGGCGGCCACTTCTAACTTTTCTTCCGAAGCCGGAAGCTCGATGGTGAAAACTGTCCCACCTCCTGGTTCCGATGCCACGCTAATGGAACCTTCATGTCGCTCGATTATGCTGTGGCTGACTGAAAGGCCAAGCCCGGTCCCTTGCGCGCCTTTTGTGGTAAAGAATGGATCGAAGATTTTCTGTCTCACATCTTCGGGCATGCCCGTGCCCGTGTCGGCAAATTGCAAGCGGAGCCGGGCGTCATTGCGAACACAGCTAATGACCAGCTTCCCGCCTTTGGGCATCGCGTCAACAGCGTTCACGATCAGATTTACAAAGACTTCCCGCAATTCCGAGGCACTGGCAAAACTATGTTGGCCGCTTTCCGCCTTCAGGGTTACTTCATAATCGAGCCCGCGCAGTCGGGCTTCGTTTTGCCAACGAGTGCGCGTGATTTCAATCGCATCGTTTAGCAAGCTCGACACATCGAGCATCTCAAATTCCTTAGCCGGCGATTTACGGGCAAAGGTTTGAATGCGTCGCACGGTCGCGGCAGCATCCTCCGCCGCGGTCTGAATAATTTCAACATTCCGCACCATCGCGTCGTCCTGGGTTTGACGCCGCAGCAGTTGGGCGCGGCCCAGAATGGCGGCCAGGGAGTTGTTAAAATCGTGAGCAACGCCGGACGCGAGTTGGCCCAGGGCCCGCAGCTTGTCGGCCCGGGCAGCCCGCTCACGCTCTTCCTTTTGTTCAGTGATGTCGCGTGCGATGCCGAGCACACCCGTGGTGCGACCGTCGACCACTAGCGGCGAGTTATCAACTCGCGCGTATCGCAGCCGGCCGTGTGCAGAAAGATAGCGCATCTCATAGGTTTGCGGGTCTCCCAGTAGTGCAAGGGCGAGTCTCTGGCTGATGGTATCGCGGTCGGCTTCATATACCAGGTCGACAAGAGGCCGGCCGATAAACTCTTCGCGCTTGAGTCCAAGTGCGAGTAGGGTGGCGCTGTTACACCACTTGAAGCGGCCATCCATGTCTACTGCATAAATGGATTCGCGGGCACTCTCCAGAATGTTTGTGAGAAGAGACTGATGTTCTCGAGCAACAGCCTCTACCTTTCGTAACTCTGAAAGATCGCGAGCAGTGCAAACAGCGGCGGTGACCTCACCGGCCTTGTCCAAAACCGGTTCAATTGAAACCAGAATAGGACGGTTGAGATGGTCGGGAGTTATCTCGATATTGACGCTGCGGCCTTTCTCGAGCGCACTCTCCACCACGCAACCTGTGTGGTCTGAGCTGGTACGAAGAATATTGCAGCACTTGCGGCCTAACAGGGCGCGCGGATGTGTTGATTCCATCGCAGCGCCTGCGCGGTTCACGCGCTTGAGAAGACCGCCGCGATCGAAGATAAATATGCCGTCAGACATCGAGTCGAAAGTTGTTTCCCACTCTGACTTCGCCTTGGCGACCATTTCGAATAGTTCAGCCTGCGCCATACCAATTGCCAAACGCTCAGCAACAGAATGCACCAGGGACAACTCATCTTCGGTCCAGTGACGTACGCGATCCGTCTGGTGGATACACAGGACCCCGCGGAAGCGACCTTCGACGACCAGTGGATAGTCAATCTGGGATCGAAGGTTGACTTTGTTCGCATGTTCTCGAATGGAGGCGCTGAAATCAGCCGGTCCATCGCAATGGTTCAACGAGTCATCGATGACAAGGGGCTTGGAAATGTTGAGTAAATGCTGGCCAACGGGATCATCGAAGCTGACATGAAGGGAACTTATGCTGCTACAGTCGGGCGCTACATATTCGTGCTTGACCGGCGAAATGGGACTTTCAGGATCGTAAAGGTGCATGTGAACCCGCGAAGCAGCAAGCGCGAGACCAAGCTCGCGAGTGGCCGTACTCAATACTTCGGGAAGACTGAGCGAAGCACGGATCGCGGTTGTGACTCGGTTAACCAGGACTTCGCGTTGCGATGTGGCCTCGGCTTTCTGGTAGAGCTCCGCCTGCCGGATCGCGATTCCTGTTTGATCAGCAACCGCCTTTGCCAGCGCAATGTCTGCCTCGCTCCAATGACGCAACTCCTGCGTAGTCGACAAAGCAAAAGCCGCGGTAGCTTCGTCGCCCACCCTGATTGCCACATACATGATGGACAGCACATCAGCCTTAGACAGAATGCGTTCGTAAAAATCTGCTATTCGCGGATCGTGAGCGGCATCGTCGAAGCAAAGAACTCCGTTCTTATCGAGTGGGTCGATCAATGCCTTAACGTCTTCGAGGTCAAAGTTGGCGGCAGCGGGAAGGATGCCCTGCGCGTGATATTCCGCTACGTTAGTTAATCGGATTCCCTTTTCGTCTCTTATGAACAGAGTGCAGCGATCTGCATTGAGATAAGACCCAAGCTCATGAACCGCGGTGTGGAAAACCTCTGAACTATCCAAAGAACGCCTTATTGCCTGGGAGATTCGGTGAGTCATAGCCTCGCGTTGAGACTGCTGCGAGAGCACCTCTTCCGAGCGCTTCCGCTCACTTAGATCACGACCAACGCCTTGAACGCCTACTGCTTTCCCATCGTGATAGATGAGCCGAGTGCTTACTTCCAGCCGGATCCGACGGCCACTTTTTGCAATGATCTCGAGCTCGTAGACGGTAGGAGCGTTGTCATCAGTCTTTTGAGCGATCATTTGGCGAGCAACTGCTACGTACTCCGGCGCCAGAACGTCCACAATATTCATCCGGGCAGCTTCTTCGCGACTGTAGCCAGTTATCTTTTCGCCACTTCCGTTCAGTGAGCTAAGGTTACCTGCGAGGTCGTGGGTATAAATGATGTCGTTGGCATTTTCAAAGAGCTCACGATAGCGCTCCTCGTTTTCTTGCGACGCCTTTTGCGCTTTGCGGTTTTCAGTAATGTCCGTGGCAACACCAATCACTCCTGTAACGTTGCCCGACTCGTCGGTGAGTGGTGAATAGCGGGTTTCGAAAACCAAATCACCTACCTCGACCGCATCGGAGAAAGATTCTCCGGCCAAGGCGCGCTTCACATTCTCGATAATCCGCGGAACGTTACGATAAAACTCGTAAACCGATTGCCCGACCAGCTGGCTGGGTTTTAGTCCGAGGCCTTTAAGGCCTTCACCCTCCGCCAGGGTAAAAACGCCATTAAGGTCGAGCGCGAAGAGGACCAGCGAAGCACTTCCCACTACTGTTTGCAGTTGGGTTTCGGTTTGTCTTAAGGCTTCCCTGCCGCGTTTGCGATCGGTTACGTCTCGAATGACAGCCTGGACTGCAGCCTTCTCCTCAAACATAAAGGGCAGGTCAGTTACTTCAACGTCGATTACCTCGCCGTCGAGCCTGATGTGTTTCTGTTCACTCAAAGGAGTAGCCGCAGATCTGTCTTGGACGTCTGTAACACGCTCGCTTACTAACTGGCGATAGTCCGGATGAACCACGTCCAGTATCGACCGGCCAACCAAATCTGCGGCGCAAGACGCGCCCCAGAGACGTTGCGCGGCGGGATTCACATATACAAACTTGCCTTCGCTATGGACGACGATTGCTTCCGGGGAAAATTCAACCAGCCGGCGATACCGTTCTTCACTTTCTTTCAGCGCTGCCTCGGCAAGCTTTTGCTCAGTTATGTCTCGGACCACTCCGCGAATTCCGGTAGCCCGGTTTTGACGGTCGCGCTCAATTGTGATTACGCCTTCCAGGTAGCGGCTATTGTTTTGGGAATCTTTGAGGTAATGAGTCGACCGCAGCGAAGAATCCGTACCGGTCCTTCTCATTTCTTCAATGTCCCTGGTCGCTGCCTCGCTACCTATCAACTCACTAAGGTGGCTGCCAACAACCTTCTCAGCCGACTTGCCAAAAAAGCGCGCTCCGGCAGTGTTGATACTGGTAATGTATCCTGCCATGTCGCGTGTATAAATTATGTCGGCCGCTTGCTCGACGATTTCCCGATAGTGCTTCTCGACGCGACGTCTCTCGGCAAGTCTGGCAACCTTCACCAACAATTCCTCATGTCGAAACGGAACGCCAAGATAATCGTCGGCCCCCGCAGTTAAACCTTCAATGCTGTCTTCAGGCGTGTTTCGAAGGCCGCTAATCAGCAACACCGGGGTGTTAACCGTGCGCGGGTCTTCCTTGATGTGACGACAAAGTTCAAAACCATCTATGACAGGCATCACCACATCGCTTATCACCACATCCGGCTCAAACATATTCACGATCTCGAGCGCGCTCCCGCCGTCGACGGCAGAGGCAACCTCGTAGCCTTCCGGCTCGAGAAGATCACGCAAGAGGTCGGAAATTTTCTGATCGTCGTTGACAATCAGCAATCGGCACTTTTCTAAGAGAGATTTGGTCATCAGTTAGCCGGTTTGAGGCGGGCCCTGTAGGCGAGGCGTCAGCCAGGCAGCATTTGCTGGAACAGAGAGGAAACTAATCTAAGGAAGCTTTGATTTTGGCTTCGAAATTCTGAGGAAAAGTCGCTTTAGGAAGGGGCGTTACTGGCGCACCGCTGGGCAGTATAACAAAGTTGGCGACGCTTTGTCATGGTCAAAATGGAGGCAAAACCGCCAATTTAGCGCCGTTTTTGGTAGTTTTCGGCGAGTTCTAACGTTGGGTTCGCCGTCGGGTGGGCAATTCCCCGGTGGTAGTTTTGGCGAAATAGCCGGGCCGGTAGTTGAGTTTCAAGTTCTGTTTCCGAAGTTCGGAATCAGTTATATCAATCTGAATTCGACGGTACGACCCATCCCTGGCTTTGTTTGCCGGGGAATAAGCTACCAGGTACTGTTCGCGCAAATCGCGCTGGATTTGAGCAAAGGCGCTCCGCAATTCGCCCTCACTGTGCGGGAAGTAAGCCCTGCCTCCCGTTTTCTCGGCAATTTTTCGCAAGGAGCCCATATCCACGCCGCCTTGATAGGTGTCTCCGATCCCGATCGCATAAATCAGAACATCGGCCTTCTGCGCGCGCTCAATCGCGTCGTGCATCTTCACCTGACTTATTGTGTCCTCACCGTCGGTTAGGAGAATGATCGTGCGACGGGTGTTTTCAGCGGCATCTGAAAGCAACTCATTCGACGAGGCCCATACCGCATCCCAGATGGCTGTGGAACCCGCCATGATCTGATTTGTGTCTGATATGGGAGGAGTACTGCCGACCACGACGCCCCCTCCGATGTAGCCGGAAGGTGGCACAAACTCCACGCGATCGATAGCCCGCCGCAGGCGCTCAAGGTTTCCTGTGAATCCTTGTTCCAGAGTTACGTCCCCGGTAAATGAAACGACGGCGGCCTCATCTTTTTCAGGACGCATGACAGCTTCGAGAAAGGAGCGCGCAGCTGCCTTCTCGTCGGGCAAGGTGCGTTCTTCGGACCGGCTGGTGTCGATCAATATCGCGATTGAAAGTGGCAGATCGACACTCGGCTGAAAGGTGAAAATCTCCTGCGGCTGACCGTCTTCCAGCACTCGTATGTCTTCTTTTTTAAGATTGCTGATAAAACGTTTGTTGCTATCGGCGGCCGTGAAGAAAATGCTGGTCAGGTTAGTCTCGACCCGAACCACTTCGTCTGATTCCTGCGGAAGTTCTCCCTTCGGTACGACCGTGGGCGAGGGTGATGGCGCCGGCAGATCCGACGTTCTCCTGCTTCGCGACTTTTCCTGGATGGTTGAGCTCGGGTTAGTTTGCGCGAACAGTTTACTGGAAACGACCGGCGCTGCTACGGAGAAGGCCAGGCCCACAAGCAATAATGAATTTCGGAGTTGTCGATTTAACATCTCAGGTAAATAATTACGGTCTTACGCTATCCGCGATCGCCTTGTAGCCGTGCTTGGTTCTGATCTTGAATTTCTCCTGGCCGTCGGCAAGCCTGACTTCAATTTTACGAAAGCTGCCATCGTAGCGATCGTTTACCGGCTTGTAAGTAACCAGGTATTGAGCGCGAAGCTCTTTGGAAATCTTGGTGAATGAACGCTCGAGCGAAAGCATGTCGCCCGTGAAAAAAGCTACACCGCCAGTCTCTTCGGCGAGTGTTACCAGATCGCGATCCTTCCTATCCCGCACGGTACCAGCCTCAACTCCCGGCACCGCCGAAAGGAAACCTGCCTTCGTCGAGATCGCGAAAACCGTCGTTTCGGTGCGCTGAGCAATATCGATTGCATCGCGAATACTTGCCCGACTGTAGGTGTCTTCACCATCAGTGATAACAACGAGAACGCGTCGTCCCGCCACGGATCTCAGCTTCTCATCGCAGAATTGCCAGATAGCATCGAAGAGCGCAGTTTGATTTCCCGTCTTTTTGACACTAAATACTGCGCGATCCAAAAGGTCGAGCTTGTCGGTAAAGTCCTGGCGCAGGTTTATCTCATCGTCGAAGGTTGCAAAGAGCACGCGATCCCTGCGAGGCCTAACCACAGTCTGGATGAAGTTCATCGCAGACTCCTGTTCAAACTTAAGCTTGCCTGCCGTTGAAGGGGAAGTGTCCATCAACACAGCAACGTATAACGGCAACACTTCGCCGAGATCGTCAGAGAAGGTCTCAATTTGCTGCGGCACTCGATCCTCAAATACCAGAAAATCGTTTTTAGTCAGACCGGGAACCAGCTGGCCCTTCTTATCGACAACCGTAATCGGAAGACGAACTCGGTTGATAGGAATTTTGATCGAGTCCTGTGGTTCGGTGACTTGCGGTGTCGGACTTGCTTTGGGCTTCGGCTGCGCCTGGCAAACCCCGCCAACCGCAAGGGCGACAACAAGCAGCGAAAACCGCGGAATGTAATAGCAAGCGAAAGACGTCATATTAAGCTGGATAGGGGTTAAAATACCTTCCGCGAGTTGGAGACCTGCGCTTTGATGCCCTGCCAATGCAACCTCGTTGCCCTCTGCGAGAGCTCTGAAGACGATGCATACCTCACAGATTATGAAACCATACATCGCGAAACAAACCAAACCTACGTCGCAATTACCAGACGACGACAGTGTCTGTTTATAGTTTTGAACTGTGGTGCGATGCTACAATGCCGCCACGGAAGAAGTTTTAAAAGCGCCACGATAGGCCCGTCGCGTAGATAGCGCTGCCAGCCATGCCCGGCCCAAATGACAAGCTTACATCTGAAAGCACCAGCAACACACCGGAAGTCATCGCTCATTATCGCATTCTGAAGAGGCTCGGCAAGGGTGGAATGGGTGAGGTTTTCCTGGGTGAAGACACGAAGCAGCACGGCCGCAAGGTAGCGCTGAAGGTGCTTCCGCCAGGGCTGACAAAAGACGAGAGTCGCTTACGCCGCTTCAAGCAGGAAGCCCGGGCAATCCTCGCGCTTAATCATCCAAACATTCTCACCATCTTCGAGATTGGACAGACTGACTCAACCTACTATATCGCGACGGAATTCATTGACGGCGAGACGCTGCGCCAGTACCTGTGGCGTGATCCGGTAAAAGTCGACGAAGCTCTGGGCATTGCGATCCAGATAGCGATGGCCCTGGAGGCCGCGCATGCCGCTGGAATAGTTCATCGCGATGTAAAGCCGGAAAACATCATGTTGCGGCACGATCGTTTCGTTCGCGATCGTTTCGTGAAAGTGCTCGACTTTGGACTGGCAAAACTCACGGAGCCCGACCAACTGCTACCCGATGCCGAAGCGGTAACCATACCGATTACGCATACGAGTCCGGGGGCGGTGCTTGGCACATCGGGTTACATGTCTCCGGAGCAAGCACAAGGCGAATCGATTGATCCGCGCAGCGATATATTCAGTCTCGGTGTCGTGCTTTACGAGATGGTTGCGGGGCACGCCCCATTTAAGGGTCCGACCGAGAGTCACGTACGAGTCTCCATTATCGACCATGATCCGGAGCCGCTGACCAAGCAGTCTGGAGAGGTGCCGCGACAACTTGAACGGATCGTCTCCAAGGCGCTCGCCAAAGACAAATCAAAACGATACCAAACCATAACGGACTTCAAGTTGGATCTCGAGCAACTGCGTGAGGAGCTTCATCTCTCTGAATCACAAATCAGCAATCGAACGGGGCTGCGTTCCGGTCCGCAGCTTACACAGAATGCGAGCTTCGTTCCTTCAGAGATAGAGAGCCGTCGCGGATCGGCCACGTCGCCGGTTGAGGCTGCTCCAACAGTTTCGAGCGTCGATTACATTGTTAACGAGGTTAGCCGGCACAAGAGTGCGACCCTTTTCCTCCTCGCAATTATTCTCGTGTTAATCGTCGGCGCAACTTATCTCTATTATTCTCATCGCGCGATCGATTCCGTAGCCGTGCTTCCGTTTGTTAATGATAGTAACGACCCAAATGCTGAATATCTTTCCGATGGTATTACTGAAAGCATCATTCGCAGCCTGTCGCAGTTACCAAAGCTGAAGGTGATGTCGAGCAGCGCAGTTTTCCGGTTCAAAAACAAAAGCATTGATCCGCAGGAGGCGGGCCGCAGTTTAAAGGTAGGGGCGGTGTTGGCGGGAAGGGTCGTCAAGCACGGTGACCGTCTAATCATCAAGACTGAGTTAATTGATGTCTCTGACGGTTCGCAATTGTGGGGCGCTGAATATAACAACAACCTCGCGGATATCTTTTCGGTGCAAGATGAGATCGCTCGAAAAATCTCTGAGACTTTACGGCTGCAACTAACAGGCGCCGACGAAGAAAGATTAGCGAAGCGTTACACCAAAGACACCGAAGCCTACGAACTCTATTTGAAAGGTCGTTACTTCTGGAACAAACGCGACGAAGCCGGTTTAAGAAACGGCATCAAATATTTTCAAGCTGCCGAGGAGAAGGATCCAAATTACGCGCTGGCCTATTCGGGTCTGGCTGATTCATATGCCTTGCTCTCCGATATCGGAGTAGTAAAGCCAGCCGACGAGATGCCTAAAGCGAAAGCTGCGGCACAGAAAGCTATCGATATCGATCCCAGTCTGGCTGAAGCTTACACCTCGCGCGCCTTTGTAAGACTCGCATACGACTGGGATTGGTTGACTGCCCAGGCCGACTTTAAGAAAGCCCTGGAACTGAATTCAAAGTACCCGACTGCTCACCAGTGGTATGCATCTTACCTGATGCAAATGGGAAAATTTGATCAGGCGAAGGCGGAGATCGAGCAGGCCCATCAACTTGATCCGCTCTCTCCAATCATTAGCTCGAATGCGGGGCTTTATTCCTACTACGAACACAACTACGATGATGCGATAGACAAATACAAGAAAACATTGGAAACGGATCCGGATTTTTGGGTTGCTCGGCACTATCTCGGATTGGCCTACGTTCAGAAAAAGATGTACGCGGACGCGATCTCGCAACTGAGGGCACTAATTAAAGCGCCGGCCGAAGGTCCCTTGTCGGACGAGATTGTCGCCAAAGAAACAGAGGCTTCAGCCTCGCTTGGATTCGCGTATGCAATGGCCGGCAGGCGAGCAGATGCCGAGGCAATTCTGAAACGGTTTGAAGCACTCGCGCGTCAGCGATATGTATCCGGACTCTACTTCGCTATCATCTATGCTGGTCTCAAAGATAACGATCGGGCCATGGAAAACCTGAACAAAGCTTTTGAGAGTCGGCATCCAGGACTGGTGCTGATTAGAATCGAGCCTATGTTTGACGCGCTCAGGTCCGACGATCGTTTCAAACAACTCGTGAAGCGGTTTGAACCGATTCCCTGAGCACTGGCTCGCTCACGTTCAGGCAAACTTAGAGTTCATCGGACTGTCGCCGTGCTTCAAGTTCTTCGAGCAAACTCAGAAGCGCCGGCGGCAAGGGCGCGGTGAAACGCATCTGTTCACCGGTCCTGGGGTGACTAAAGCCCAACTGTTCCGCGTGAAGAAACTGCCGATTCAACTTGCGAATTTGAGCGCGCAATTGAACGTCCTGAACATTATTGTCGCGGCCGCCGCTGTAAAGTTCATCGCCAACAACCGCGTGCTTTAGCCACGCCAGGTGAACGCGAATCTGATGAGTGCGTCCGGTCTTTAGTTCCACATCAAGCAGCGTGAAAGAATCGAAGCGCCGCCGAACTTTAAAAAGCGACACGGCGCCTCGTCCCCCGGCTACAACCGCCATCCGCGTTCGATTGCGGGGATCGCGAGCAATAGGTTGTTCAATGCGTCCGCTTTCCTGCTTCACAACTCCATAAACCAGGGCAACGTAACTTTTGAAGACTTCGCGCGCGCGAAACTGGTCCGCCAGATTTTCATGGCTTGATTCGGTCTTGGCGGCAACTAACAAGCCTGATGTGTCCTTATCTAACCGGTGCACGATGCCAGGACGAACCGAGCCGGCGTTCGAGAGTTGCTGGAAATGAAATGCCAATGCATTCGCAAGTGTGCCGGAGTGGATGCCGGCGGCCGGATGGACCACGAGTCCAGCCGGTTTATTGACCACGATTACCTCCTCGTCTTCGTAGACTATTTCGAGGGGAATATTCTCTGGCGTGAAGCTGGCCGATGGGGGCGGTGCCAGCTCTACTTCGATTTCATCCTTCGCGGTTACTTTGTAAGAAGGCTTGACAAGTTTTCCATTGACCAGCACTTCCTGCTCGTCAATCAGGCGTTGCAAACGCGCCCGGCTCCAGCCGTCAATGCGCGCTGCGAGATATGCATCGAGCCGCGTACCGGCATCGGCTTCGGTGACGGTGAAGGTGACAGTCTCATTATCAGGTGAGGCAGCAACTGCGGGCGGTGATTTCTGTTCGGTTGAATTCATCAGGAGGTATCTTAAACGCAAAGTGCGCAAAGGAAGTCGCAAAAGCCGCAAAGACCTCTGCAATCAGGCGAGAACCTTTGCCGGCCTTTGCGACTTCCTTTGCGCCCTTCGCGGTCAAATTCCCGACGACAGTTCTCCTAGCCGTTTTTCTTTTCAAATTCCTTCATGAATCCGACCAGCGCTTCGACGCCGACCTGCGGAAACGCGTTATAAATCGAAGCGCGAATACCGCCGACCGAACGATGTCCTTTCAACCCATCGAGCCCCTGCGCGGTTGCTTCAGCGGTAAACTTCTTTTCGAGATCTTCCGAAGGTAGACGAAAAGTTACGTTCATGATCGAACGCGAGTCGTGATCGGCATGACCGCGATAAAAGTCCGTAGAATCAATAGCGTCGTAGATCAGTCGAGCCTTCTTTTCGTTCTCGCGATGCATGGCCTCGAGTCCGCCCTTTTCGAGGAGCCATTTACACACCAAACTGATGATATAAATGCCCCAGGTGTTAGGTGTGTTGTAAAGAGACTTGTTTTCGACGTGAGTGCGGTAGTCGAGCATGGTATGAAGTCCGTCGGGAATCCGCTGCAGGAGATCATCGCGGACGATCACCAGGGTAACGCCGCTGGGTCCCATATTTTTCTGCGCGCCGGCGTAGATTAGCGCATATTTATCGACTGGAATTGGATGAGAGAGAATGTCCGATGAAGCATCGGCGACAAGCGGGACCTGGCCCACGTCGGGCTCTTGTTTCCATTCAACTCCCTCGATTGTTTCATTGGTGGTTATGTGAACATATGCCGCTTTTGGATCCAGCTTGAGCTCATCATTCCCGGGAACTCGCGTAAACCCTCCGTCTGCTGTGGTGGCCGCAATATTTATTGCGCCGGCACGCTTCGCCTCTTTGAGAGCTTTCTTACCCCAACTGCCCGTGATCACATAGTCAGCGCTGCCTCCGGCCGGCAGAAAATTCATCGGTATCATCGAGAACTGGAGACTTGCTCCGCCCTGCAGGAAAAGCACATGATAGTTGTCGGGCACGCCTAGAAGCTGCCGCAAACCCGCCTCCGCGCGACCAAAAATCTCGTCAAAGGTTTTCGAGCGATGGCTGATTTCCATCACCGACATGCCGACGCCCGGAAGGCTCAACATATCGCGCTGCGCTTCTTCGAGCACCGGCACCGGAAGTATCGCCGGGCCGGCACTGAAGTTGTGAATTCGTTCCGTCATCTTTATCTCCATAGCTAGGCTCGAGAAGTTCAGAGTTCAAACTTTAGTTTGCCCTGATGAGCCGCCATCTAAGCTTATGCTCTGAACCAGGCTCAAGAAGTTTAGAGTTCAGACTTTAGTTTGTCTTGGGCACGAGTAAGCTAAAAGCTCTAAACTACTTGACTTCTTTTTCCTGCTCTGAGCGCATCATGCGGCCCGCCATGCGAGTGACCAGAGATCGCGGCGCCAGACGTTCAGCCTCCACCATCGCGCGGTTGGTCCAACCGGAAATGATGTGGCTCTTGCCGTGAGCGATGCCACGTAGAGCCGTTTCCACGACATCTTCAGGGCTTTGTGCCATACGGGCCGGCGGTCTATGACCATGCGCGGCCTCGAAAAAGTTTGTCTCAGTGACACCGGGGCACAGTGCCATCACCTTGATCCCGTGTGGTCGATTCTCTTCCCAGAGCGCTTCTGAAAAGGAAAGCACAAACGCTTTTGTAGCAGCGTAAGTTGCCATGAAAGGCACCGCTTGAAATCCCGCGGTCGAAGCGACGTTGATGATTGCTCCCTGTCGCCGCTCGCGCATTGGAGCAAGAAAGCGGTAAGTCAGCTCTAAAAGCGATTTGATGTTTAGATCGATCATGTTCAGCTCGCGCCCGAGATCGAGCGTGGCGAAATCGCCCATCGAGCCAAAGCCCGCATTGTTGATGAGCATGTCGACAGTCATTCCGCGCTTCTCCGCTTCCTCAAACAAACGCGACGGCGATTCAGGTTTGCTCAGATCGAGGGCTACATACTGTGCCCGAACGCTATTCGAGCGACCCAGTTCATTGCACAGAGTGATCAGCTTGTCTTCGGAACGAGCCACTAACAAAACATTTCTGCCGCGCGCGGCGAGCTTGCGCGCAAAGACTTCGCCAATGCCGCTGGACGCGCCGGTTATCAGGGTTGTGTTCATAAGAAGAAGTTTCTCATAACGATTGCCAGCGGAAGGTGACTGACTCTCCGGGTTTGTACCCAATTACCAGCAATTTGACTAAGAGCTGAAAACTGGGATCATTCCGGTCAGTAAGACGAGCCAGGTAAATGTGTCCCAGTCTCACAGGTGCATTCGCAGACGACGTAGGTTCCGCGAATAGTTGGGTTGACTCATTCAGGCCCTGCATGACTCGTGTGCGTCGGTCCTTGAGGATAACAAGCTTGCCATCTTCGAAGTGCACGGATGCAAACCCTTGCCCGCCGCCGACCGTCTCTTCGTATCCGTAGTCCATATGCCCGTCTCCGGCATCGCGAAAGCAAAAGCTTTGAGCCAATGGATCCAATGCATACAAAGTAGCCACACCGCCCTTACCTGTTTGTTCCACGACGCGGCTATTGACAACGCCCTGTGCGAAGCTGCAAATATCGGCCGCCAAAAGGGTACAAAGAATCAATAGACAACGTGATTTCAGCTCATACCTCCTAACCACGGGCGCACTGGCTTATTTCACTTCCAACAAATCCAACTCGATTATGTCGGGACTCCCAGCGCGCAATCTATCAAGCATTTCGCGGGAGGGCGCGTTGTCGAGATTGATGCGGGCAACCGCGGCTTCGGCGCCATCAAAAACAATATTCTCCATCTCCTGGACGTTAATGTGTTCGCTCTTGATCGCTTCGAGCACTGTCGCCAGCACCCCGGGCCGATCCAGATGACGGACAACGAGACGGTAGGTGGCCGGCGTTTGTCGAGCCAGGTTGATCACATTGGGAACTTTGCCAGTTTCCTTGAATTCGCGCACTATCCTGACCGTTTCGGCGGCAATGGCTTCCTGCGCCTGATCAGTTGAAGCGCCAATGTGATGCGTGCCATAGAGATTTTCTTCTTTTGCAATCTCGTCAGTGAACGGGCCGGATCCTGAAGTGGGTTCGCCGGCGTATACATCCAACCCAGCGCGAATCCCGCGCGTCTTCATTCCCTGGACCAATGCCGACTGATCGACAACTTCTCCACGCGCGGTGTTGATGAAGTAAGTGCCTTGATGCATCGCTCTGAAAAACTCTGTCCCCAAAAATCCTTTAGTATCCGGATTCAGTGCGACATGAGCGCTGACAATATCGGCTTCACGCGCAACCTCCAGCGGTGTTGCTTTGTACCCAACGCCAAGGGCAATCGCGCGCTCTGGCGTAAGGCTTCGGCTCCAGGCAATTACCGGCATCCCAAAAGCGCGCGCACGTGGAATCATTTCCTGGCCAATCTTACCGACACCCACCAGACCAAGCGTGCGACCAAACAAACCGCGCGCTTTGGAGAACTCTTTCTTGTTCCACTCGCCGCGGCGCAGCGTGATCACGTTGTCTGCAATTCGCCGGTCGAGTGCAAGAATGAGAGCGAAAGCCAACTCGGCCACTGCAATAGAATTCTTGCCGGGGCAGTTGGAAACGTAGATGCCCCGCCGCGAGGCAGCGGCAACGTCAATGGTGTTATAACCAGCACCTGCTCTGACTACGAGTTTGATTTGACCAGCTGCCAGCATCGGCTCCGTCACCTTAGTCCCACGAACTACCAGGACGTCAGGATTTTGGCTGCGAATTGCTTCCGCGAGCGCCTCGTCTTTCAAGTCGGGTTGGAAGGAGACCTCGCAACCGACGGCTTGTAAACCTTCGCGCCCGGATTGTTCGAATTTATCAGCGATTAAAACAAGCATCGTTGTTAGTCCAATGTCCAAGGTCCCTGTAGTCGTCCAGACTTTGGACATTGGACGTTGGACATTGGACGGGCAGCTAAATCGTATGAATGAGAAGACCGTCCCGCAGTTTCGGCTCAAACCAGGTCGATTTTGGCGGCATGATTTCACCCGCGTCCGAAACTCTTAGTAGATCTTCGATCGTCGTCGGATACAACGAAAAAGCTACCGCAGCCTGACCTTCGTCCACTAGCTGCTTGAGCTCCTTCGAGCCACGCATGCCGCCGATGAACTCAATTCGTTTATCCGTGCGAACGTCCTTGATTCCTAAAATGGGATCAAGCAAACGATCCTGAAGAAGGCTCACGTCGAGCGAATCAACAATTCCCAGCTGCGCCGTTGTACCGGCACGAAGACGCAGGGTAAACCAGCGGCCATCAAGATACATGCTCCATTGGCCGCGACTTGCCGGTTCAGGACTTCCATTTTCCGCAACATCGAAATCCTTGCGAAGTGCCCTCAGAAACTCGGCGGTGGACAATCCATTCAGGTCGCGCACGGCGCGGTTGTAAGGAAGTATCTGCAACTGATCATCCGGGAACATCACCGCCAAAAAGAAGTTGTATTCTTCGTCGCCGGTGTGTCCGAAACTCTGCTCTTTGAGTTCGGCGCGAGCTCGCGCGGCGCTGGCGGCGCGATGATGCCCGTCGGCAATGTAAAGAAAAGGAATTTCGCGAAAGACGTGAACGAATCGCACCGGATCAGGCACGCGCCAGATCGTGTGCTGGATGCCATCCTCCGCCTTGAAATCGAAGATAGCGTTGGCCATCATCGTTTCCATCACCATCGTATCGATGTCGCGGCTTGCCCGGTAGGTTAGAAACACTGGTCCGGTTTGCGCCTTGAGCACAAGCATGTGATGAGTGCGATCATCTTCTTTGTCTCGTCGCGTGCGCTCGTGTTTGCGAACAAGATCCTGGTCATACTCATCCACCGAGCAACAGGCCACCACGCCAATTTGTTCATGCTCGCCCATAACCAGGCGATAGAGATAAAGGCTGGGAGCTTCTTCGGTTTCGAGGGGACAATCGACGCTCAGTTTCTCGAAATTCTCCAGAGCTTTGCGGTAGACCGGATCGCTGTGAGGATCAGTTCCTTCGGGTAGATCTATTTCCGGCCGCGACACATGCAGAAAACTTAAGGGATTATTCTTCGCCAGCGCGCGGGCTTCATCTGTGTTGACCACGTCATAAGGAACACTGCCCACTTTTGCGGCCCGCTCAGGCGGTGGGCGCAAAGCTGGAAAAGGACGAATTACTGCCACTGAATCCTCCCGCGCAGTTGGTCTGTCCGAACTCTATAACAGATTCCGGCTGCGCATCGCTTCCCGAAAAGTGTGTAATTGCAAAGGCTTTGTTACTAAAGACTAGCCGTTCGCGCGTGGTCTTAGCAAGCGGGGAAATCCACTCGTGGCCGCGCGATATTGGAGCCCACGAGAATCAACCGTGGGGCTCTGGCAGCACTGCCAACAAATAGAACTCCGTGTAAAATGTTTACATGTCTCCGGCAAACGAGTCGAAGCGAACATGGCTTGAAGAGAAATTGCGGGCAGTCGATTACCGCCTGCGCAGCGAGATGCGTGCGCGCGGTTTCGATCCGGAGCAGGATGACAATGTTGCGCTTACGGCACCACTGGCGAAGCTATACACTGAACGCGAAAACTTGCGAGCGGAGTTGGAGTCACTGATCGAAGACGATAGTTCAGCATCGGAATAACGGGTGACTATGAAAGAGGTTGAGCGAATCACGGATCAGTTGCAGCGAGCGTTCCAAGGCGAAGCCTGGCATGGTCCAGCCGTCATGGAGATTCTGGAAGGCATAACGTCGCAGCAGGCGGCGGCCCGTCCTCGCAACGCCGTGCATAGCATATGGGAGATTGCACTTCACATTGCAGCATGGGAGCGTGCGGGTGTAATGAGATTACAGGGCGACCGGGCGCAACTGCCCGCGGAAGAAGACTGGCCTCTGGTCAGGGAAACGAGTGAGCATGCGTGGGAACAGACCAGGAAGGCGCTTGTGCAAGGTCATGAGAAGTTGGTACCCGCTATTTCGCACCTTGATGAGTCGCGACTCGATGAACCCATCATTGAAGGGATGTCTTCAGTTTATGTAACGCTTCATGGAATAATTCAGCATAGCCTTTATCACGCAGGACAAATTGCGATCTTGAAGAAGATGGTATTGGAGGACGAGGAATGAGCAACCTGGCAACACGAGATTGTGTTCCCTGCCGCGGTGGTGTGCCGCCATTAAAGGGCGACGAGATTAAAAAAATACTATCCGGACTGCAGGGATGGGATGTTGTGAATGAGCACCACTTGCGCAAAGAATACAAATTTAAGAATTTCAAAGAGACGCAGACGTTTGTCAATAAGGTCGGCGACCTGGCCGAAGAACAAGGGCATCATCCTGACATTTGCTTTGGTTGGGGGCGAGCGGAGATCACAATCTGGACGCATAAGATTGATGGTCTGACCGAAAGCGATTTCATTCTCGCGGCGAAGATTGATATGCTTTAATTCTGGCATAAATCCAATTCACGCCTAACCCTTCGGCTTGCGAGGTAGTGACATGCTTAGTACTACAATGGATTCCATGAGCGAAGAAAAGGATAAAAACCTCATCAGTTTTATTGCGACTACCGTCGAGGGGATGCGTGATCGCTTAGATAGGATCCAAGGAGAAATGGCTACGAAAGATGACCTGGCTCGCGTTGAATCGAATGTGGCCCGCATCGAATCGAGGCTGGACGTCAAAACAACTGCAATACGTTGTGACATTGAGCGGGTGCAGTTGCGTCTTGATTCGATCGATCATTGCATTGTCCGGACGAATGAGTCTGATCGAAGGCCAGATTAGCCGCCTGCGCAGCGTGGTGTATTTGCTGGTGAAGGACAAGCCCGAAATGTTGAGTCTTTTGGGCCAATCCCAGCCGGGCGAAAGCCGGCCGCAAGGTTAGCAGTGCCCTAGCGAGTACGAGTCATTTTTCCTGAAGGACAGCCCGGTATATCTTCTCTGTCTGTTCAATCATTCGCTCCACATCAAACTGCGTAGACACTGCTTCTTGCGCAGCAACGCCTATTTGAAGTCTCCGGTCCTTATCCTTGAGTAACGTAATAACACTCTCGGTCAATCTATCGACGTCGGCAATGGGAATTAGAAGACCGGTCACGCCGTCTTGAATTATTTCTTTCGCACCCGCAGTCTCGGTCGCCACTACTGCTGTGCTGCTGGCCATCGCCTCCGCTATGGCCAGACCAAAAGATTCCGTATGGGACGCTGAAACAAAAACATCGAGGGCGCAATAGAGTTGGGCCAAATCCTCCAACCATCCCACCACCCTGACGCGGTGTGACAGGTTTAACTCTTCAATCAGTTGAGCGAGTAGCGCGCGATTTTTATTTCCCGGAGAATGATCGATACCGGCGATGACGAAGTAAGTATTGGGATATTGCTGCGCTATCCGGGCCGCCGCACGAAGGAACTCCTCCGGGCCTTTTAGTGGCGTCAACTCGCCTACAGTGCCAACCAATAAAGCGTCTTCCGGTAGTCCCCAGCCGTGCAGAAATTGGCGTCGATCAAACCCTTCTCGGGCTTTCTTGAATCTATCCACATTAATTCCGTTTAGCACGACGTTGATTTTTCCCGCCGGTGCGATGCGGTCGCTGCGAAGTTGGGAAGCAACGGCTTGCGAAACCGCAATTATTCGCGCGCGCGAGAGTGTAACTCGATGGAGACGGTTTAAGGGAAAAAGTACATGTCGCGTGATAATCAAGCGCGCTCCCGGATTCATCCTCACCGCGTACGCCGCTAGCGGATAGTCGCGGGCCATATGAGCATGTACTATCCGGATCCCATTTCGGCGCACCAGAGTTGAGAGATCGCGAGCGCTTTTGGCGTCGAGTGAATTACGCAGAGGAAGTGTGGTCACATTTTCTTGCGGTAGTTCTTTCAGTTCGTCCAGCAGTGGCGAGTTCCGACGAAGCGCAACATGCATATCATGACCGCGGCGAGCAAGGCCGTTGGCGAGATCGGCAAGGTGACGCTCGCCCCCACCAAGCGATTGAGCTGAACTTATCTGAAGAATCTTCAATGCGGGAAATTAAGAACCTGCCAGGTTGCGACACCATAAAACCAATCGAATGTACACAAGAATCAATTAGCCATCCACTCTAAAAAGCATCGGTCAGGGGTTAGGTGCCGCAGTACTACCCGTTGCCCATTCTCTTTGCGTACCGAAGCGGAACAGAGAAACTCGGGCCTGTTTGCTTACCGGCTAGTCCATTTGGTCAAGTTTCTCAAAACGCGGCTAAAGCGTGCGGTCCGAACCGGCACGGAGGTTGCCCTTCCTGAACATTCCCCAGGTAGTTCTAATTGATATTGGGGCCCGGAAAATTGAAGGAGGATGGATTTATGGCTAAGCCAAAACTGGTTACAGGACTTTTCAAGAATCGCGTTGCCGCTGAAGCAGCGGTCGATGCAATTCTGAAGCGTGGGTACACGCGCGATGACATAAGCGTGATGATGTCTGACGCCACTCGCAATAAGGAGTTTGCTTTGCAAACACGCACTCATGCGGCTGACGGGGCCGGGATCGGTGGCGCGTTAGGCGGCGTGGTAGGTGCTGTGTTGTTAGCGATCGTCGCGGTCGGCAGCACAATTGTTCTTCCCGGGATCAATCTTGTGATAGCTGGCCCAATCGCTGCAGCTCTTGCGGGAGCAGGCGCGGGTGCGGCGACAGGCGGCGTTATTGGAGCGCTGATCGGCGCCGGCATTCCGGAGTATCGCGCTAAAGTCTACGAAGCCGGACTTCGAAGCGGCGGCATCTTGATGGGAGTTGAAGCCAAGTCAGATGAAGAAGTAGAAAAACTCGAAGAGCTGCTTGAGGCTATTGGAGCAGAGCACGTTCGCACGGAGTAGGTTTGCGGCAAGCAAACTCCTAAACCTGGGTTTAAGAAAAGGGCTTACGACGAGTGACACGACGTAAGCCCTGATTGCTGAGGTGAAAAAGTACGCCGGTTTAGCCGGCTAATCCGCCAACTATTTGCGGATTGATTCTCCAATGTCTTCGATGGCTTCGCCCACCTTACGCCTGGCAGTGCCGAAGCCTTCCTGAACTTTACCGCCAGTCTTGTCGTCGCGCCCCTGTTCTTCAAGATCGCGATCATTAATTGCCTGGCCTACTGTTTCTTTAGTTTTGCCTTTTGCCTGATCAAATTTTCCTTCAAGCTCGTCTTTATTTGGTAAACCCATTCAAGCCTCCTTTGTTCTCACAAGGATAGTTCCCTGTACCGTAGTCAGAGCAACGCGTGTTCCAGCACGGCAACTCCCGCAATTTGACCGACGGGAGAGCTAAACCAATACTTTGGCTGAGAAGGTGCAACGTGGTACACGGGGGCCCGTGTACGTTTCGGAGACTCTGCTGCTTGATCTTGGAACGATCAAGAGGGAAACTACTACTTCACGATTTAATTCTCAACCTGCATCCAGTTGGTGAGCGTCGCTGTTTTTCACGAAGCGATCCTGCTTGTCGCAGATGGGAAGTCTGACTTCGAACCGCGTTCCCTCCCCGGGCTCACTAACCACCAAAATCTCGCCTTTATGACGTGTGATAATGCCGTGTGAAGCGGAAAGGCCAAGCCCACTACCGAGTTTTCCTTTGGTAGTAAAGAACGGTTCAAAGATACGCGAGGCAGTTTCAGGCGGCATACCACAACCGGTATCGGCCACCCAGAAACAGCCGCTTTCGAGTTCTGCGCGCGCCCCGATTTCCATGATGCCGCCCTCGGGCATTGCGTCTACGGCATTGAAAATCAGATTGAGCACTACCTCGCGCAACTCCGCCTGTTCGCCCATAACGTAGGTCGAACCATTACATTCGACTTTCACTTCGATCTTCCCATTGCGCGTCTTGCTCTGCCATTTGGGCCGGGCGATATCGACGCTCGAGGTCAACAGGTAACCTAACTCCACCGGCGCAAACTCGCTGACCGAATCACGCCGCGCAAACTCAAGAATCCGCCGCAAAGTTTTGCTGCCGTCCTCTACAGCGTTGCTTATCACTTGCAAACTCCTGGCTGTCGAGTCATCGCTGGCATTCCTCAATAAGAGTTGGGCCCGACCCTGGATTACGGTGAGTGAGTTATTCAGATTGTGCGCAACTCCCGCAGCCAGTTCACCAACGGCGCGCAGTTTGTCAGACTGGGCCATTAATTCATGCTCGCGCTTCCGATCGGTGACATCGCGCAAAAAAACAAGCACGCCATCGACCTCGCCATCTTTCCAAAGCGGTGAGGTGTGCGCTTCGGCGTAGCGCGTGGTGCCATCCATCCGAACAATGCGCACTTCATACTCGGTGTCGTTGCCGGTCAGGGTGCGCCGCAGATTCTCTTTTGCGAGCGGGCGGGAATCATCAGAGACGAGGTCGAGGAAACTGTTCCCAGGGCCCATCAGGAGCTTGTAGGCTTCAGCGCGCTCGTTCATCCAGGTGATTTGTCCCGCAGGGTCAAGCGCATAGATTTCATCCGGAGTTCGCTCGGCAATGCTGGCGATGAACGACTTGTGCGCAATCGCTTCAGCTTCGGCGCGACGGAGATCAGAAATGTCTCGAGCAATAACGACGGCGGCCGGTTCTACATCCCCTTCAGAACTTAGTGGCTCAACTGTTATTGATATTGATCGATCGCTTTCGGCTCCAGCGAGAATTTCCACTTCAACCTTTTCGCCAGATTGAAGAGCGCGATCTACCACACAACCTTCCGCGCCTTCGACATGCCAGAACATTTCGCAGCAAGGCTTTCCTTTTATCAGCTCGCCACTACCTAAAAGCGCTGCGGCTGCGTTGACATAGATCAGGCGCCGTCCGTCTGCGAACAGGAAAACTGCATCAGGCAATAACTCAAACGCCTCGGTAAGCATTCTCTCGTTCACTCTAGGGTTGGGCAGAGAAGAGTCTTCAGGAAACTCCGGAACCGGACGATTCGAGTTATTTTGGTATCGCATTTCTTGCAGGACAAACTGGAGTAGAACTAAATAGGCGGGCCCAGCGGAGCAGGCGTTTACATCGTAACAAATTCACTGAGATAGAGGCCAGAAGAATTTGGGAAGCTCAGGAACAGGAAGGATTATGGGACAACTCCCAAAGAAAAAGGGTGCGCTGCCGAGGCAATGCACCCTTGTTAGTTTGCCGCTTGAAAAGCCGGGCTCGGTTAGAACTTGAAACGCAGACCAAACTGAATCTGCAACGGGGCACCCGGGCCATTCGTTAGTATCAAATTGCCTTTTGTATCGCGAAGCTTGAGGAACGTCGGGTTGGACGGTCCCAGTACTTCGCCTGTCCGCTCGTTTATTCCAGGGTTCCCGTAGTTGGTTGCCGTAGTCGAAGAATAAGTGATGTTCTGGAAGTCGAACACGTTGAATACTTCGAGCGACGGCGCCAGCTCATACTTCTCACCGAAGCGGAAGTTTCGCTGTACGCGCAAGTCGGCGAACTTGAGTCCCCGGTTGCGATAGGAGTTGCGCTTGCTACTTACTCCCGGCGCCACAAAAGGCCGGTCAGGGAAGGTTGTGTCCTGGTTGAGATCACCGGTGGTGGCACCAGTGCAACTTGCCGGAGTACAGCCTGCGGCTGCGCCTTGAATAGTGACCAGGGACGAGTAATACGCGTTCGCGTTGGTTATGCCTGTTGGCAGAACCAAACCCGTTGGCGCCAGGATGCTGCTTACGCTGACGTCGATGGGCGCTCCTGACAAGATGCGACCATTCATTGCCAACTCAAACGCCCACGGCAAATGGATCACTGCGTTTGCGGAGAATACATGCCGCCGATCGAGAGCGCTGAAGTTATATTCAGGTCCCAAGTTGAAAGCATTCTCGTAGGTAGCAAAGGTAGCGTTGCGTTCGGTTGAGTCGGTGTCGTAGTTCTTCGAGAGAACGTAGAAGGCGTCAAATTGGCCGAACTTGCGGCGCAACTGAGCCCGAACCGTCATGGCTCTGTAGAGAGAGCGAGCGCTCGAATCGCGCACCTGCACGTAACCACTGTTGCCGAGTGCCGTGATCGGTCTGTTCTGTGCCCCTATTACGCTCGTCGAAACAATACCGAAAAACGGTCGTTGGCTCATGTCAGCAGCGCGAACGATCGGTCTGGGCAGATCATAGTCGCGGTTGAAGTTCAGACGAGACGTCTTAACGTAGTCAAAGTTCGCGCCGACGGTTAAGCCGCGCGCAATCTCGCGCTCAATTCCCACGCCAAATTGGATCGAGCGGGGGTTCCGCAAACCATTGGTGCCCGCGACGACCTGCAAACCAGCCAGCGGGTTAAATGTTCCGCCGCATGCGGTAGCGACGTTTGCGTTGATCTGCTGCACTTGCGCAATCGACAAAACCGGCAGTGCGTTAAGCGGGAAGTTGTTGAGATTGATGCCAATTGAGTTGAACTGCTTGTAGACCGTGTTGAGAGTCGAAGGCAGTGCTGACAGTACTGATCCGGTCGGACACGCTGTCGGCAAATTCAACGTCACGTCGCCCGGGGGCGTGCGGAAGTTGTTCAGGGGCGCAGCCAGCGTCAGGATCGGTGTGGCCGCATAGTAAATGCCGGTATACCCGCGAATGACGCCTTTGCCATCCTTCCATGGATCCCAGGCGAAACCCCCGCGCGGGGCCCACTGTTTTGTCTGACTGGCAATCTGTCGTGGGTCAACTGGCCCAAGCGGTAAGGCGGTCCCAACTACGGCACTCGTCAACGCGGTGTTACTCGTATCCGGCTGCGGCATTAACTGCGCCTCGTAGCGCAGGCCAAGATTCAGCGTGAAGTTTGGAGTTACACGCCACGAATCTTGCGCGAAGCCGGCATATTGTGGCGATGACAATGTGAGCAGTCCATTGCCGACCTGGCGGCCATATCGCGCCCGGGTATCGTCGAAGCGATTAATGGGATCGAGAATAGTGCCGCTGGTGTTGCCGTTAGCATTCGACGTCGCCGTATTACCACCGGCTGAGAGGATTCTAAGAACTGAGATGACATTGGCTTGGTCTGTACCTGAAAAATTGAAGCTGAAACTACCAAACTGCCGGAAGGCAAAAATCTGGCTCGCCTTGGAGAAGTTGTATTCCCCACCGACTTTGATGGTGTGTGACCCGTGTATCAGAGTGAGATTATCGGCAAACTGCACCCGGTAATCCGACTCGGTGGTCGGCAGGAAACTAACTGTTCCGAAAATTCCGTAGTTGGCTCGAATTTCCGGTGAGAGCTTATTAGCCAAACGCGGGCGGTTCTCTTTCGAATACTGGCCGCGAAACTCGTTAATCACCGTCGGGGTCAGGAACGATGTCAACTGGCCGACGAAGGTATTCGAGTTGTCGCCTTCGGTGCCATTGTTAGAGAGCGCGCTGTTCGTTGTTGGTGTCAGTGAGGTACCGGCCGTAACCGCGTTTTGCGCTGTGTTGACACTATAGTTATAGCGGAAGTTCGCCTGGTTTTTCGAGTTTAGATTGAAGTCTAACCTTGTCAGAAACACCTTGGCATCATTGGTCTGGTTGTAAGGGCCTTCTGATCCCAACGAGAAGGCGAGCGCTTCGTCGATGCCGCTCGCAGAATAAGGAGTGGTACTTCCGGCGGAGCGCAGATTGTTCATAAGCACAGCGCGCGTCTGCCGAAGCTGCTGTTGTTCGTAGGCAATAAAGAAAAACGATTTGTCTTTACCACCAAACGTTGAACGTCCACCTTCCCCAAAACGCGGCATGTAAAGCGGTCCGCCTATGGCGCCGCCCCACTGTTTCTGCGTCGGGGCCGAGATCTGGCTAAAGGCATTTTTGTGAGCATATTTCTGAGGGCGAATAACATAGAAAGCGCTACCGCTAAAATCGTTTGTGCCGGACTTGGTCACGACGTTGACAATGCCTCCGGTCGAACGGCCAAACTCAGCGTTGTAGCCTGAAGCCACCACCTGAAACTCACGCACCGCTCCCTGCGGGATGGTGAACGCCTGATTGGAACGTTCGCCACCGCGCAAGCCGCCGAAGAAGGGATTGTTGTAGTCCGCGCCGTCAATCTGTACGTTGCCATTGATGCCACGTTGGCCGACGAGCGAAATCTGACCGCGCGAGGGATCGATTTGAGCCGTTGGCGTTGCCAGGACAAAGTCCTGAAAGCGGCGTCCATTGATCGGCAACTGACTTATCGCCGTGTCATTGATATTCGTCGTAGTTTGCACCTGCGTTGTCTCGACGCTGGCCGCTGTAACGAGCACTTCCTCGTTCACGCTTCCTACACCAAGAGCAATGTTCGCGGTCAGCGCAGAACCGACCTCAACGTGGTAACCAGTTTGAGTGGATTTACCGAAACCCGTAGCCGTCACTTCAACGGTGTAATCTCCGGGCCTAAGCTGAACGGCGTTGAATTCACCATTCTCATTAGTAGTCATCGTCTGCGAAAAGCCATTGGCAGGATTAGAAACGGTAACGCTGGCATTAGGAACGGCAGCTCCCTGAGAATCTCTAACCGTGCCTGTAATTCGGCCAGTGGTTGCTTCCGATTGCGCCATCGCCATGGCACTCATCGCGAATATTAAGAACAGAGCAAAAGAGAGCTTTACAAATTTCGACATACAGGGAACTCCTTAGGCATTGAGATAACGTTGTAGGAATCCGCGCGACAGATCAGGCGCAGGTTGCGACGTTGAAATTGAGAGCAATTTGAATTTTTGCAAATCAAGAAGGTAAAGCGAATCAAAACCGTTGGTAGATGCGAACTTCTATCACGCCTGACGAGGTTTGCGCAAGGCTATTACATGTTAAGTACAAGTGAAATCGATGTTGCGCCGTTCGTTTCCGAAGACATTACCTGGTGTTCTCATTCAAGAGTATTATTCGCAAGACGTATGCCGAATGACGCAAAGTCACCTGAGATGGATTTATGCCCCGATTTTCAAGACTCTGGCGAAAGGTTGCGCTTCCGTATCATCCGAAGTTACCGAGAATTTGGATAATATTGGAAAATCGGGAAATGTCACGGACTAGGGTGTTTTAGGAAGATGGGACTTGTGGTCGTCAACCGTTGGCGGTAATGCAGTCTAGACTCGCTCGACAATCATCGCGATCCCTTGCCCACCCCCAATGCAAGCCGTTGCCACTCCATAGCGTTTTTGTCTTCGATTCAGTTCATGGAGCAGTGTGAGTACCAAACGCGTACCCGTCGCTCCAAGCGGATGCCCGAGCGCAATCGCGCCGCCGTTTACATTCGTACGACAGCGATCCAAACCGAGTTCTTTTTCCACCGCCAGATACTGCGCAGCGAAAGCCTCATTAACTTCGATCAGGTCCATATCGGATAGCTTAAGGCCAGCCTTACTTAAAGCCTGACGTGTTGCCGGCACCGGCCCGATTCCCATTATCTCAGGCTCCACGCCCGCATACGCCCAGCTAACAATCCGGCCCATCGGCTTAGCGTCTCGCAGCTTTAGGTATTCTTCGCCGCAGATAACCAACGCCGCCGCACCATCAACAATGCCTGAGGCATTACCCGCGGTTACAAAGCCGTCTTTGGCGAACGCCGGTCTCAATTTCCGGAGACCTTCCAGAGTTGTCTCCGGCCGCATGTGATCATCCGCATCAAACAGTACCGTTGATTTTCGCGACTTGATTTCGACTGGAACGATCTCCTCCGCAAAGTAACCGGCATCGCTGGCACGCTTCGCTTCCTGCTGAGAGCGCAACGCATACTGATCCTGTTCTTCGCGTGGGATTTCAAACTTTCGTGCCAGATTCTCGGCTGTTCCGGCCATTGGTGTATTGCAGTAAGTGTCGAGTAAAGCAACCATCAGGCTGTCCTCGAGTTTTCCCTGACCCAGCGCAAATCCGGAACGTGCGCCTCTGATAACGTGCGGCGCCTGCGACATCGATTCCATGCCTCCAACCAGGGCTGTCTGGGCCTCTCCAAGCTGAATCATTTGTGCGCCGGAAATGATCGACTGGATACCACTTCCGCACAATCGATTTACCGTCAATGCCGGCCGCTCGAAGGGTACTCCAGCTTTCAAAGCCACGTGCCGGGCGCCGTAGATTGCATCACCTGACGTCTGAAGGGCGTTACCCATCACCGTGTGATCAATCTCCTCGGGGGCAACTTTGGTTGCTTCCAATGCTGCACTGGCCGCAATTGCTCCCAGCTCGATTGCTGAAATATCCTTCAAGGCTCCAACATACTCGCCCATTGGGGTCCGCTTGCCGCCCAGAATAAAAACGTCATGAGACATTCGAAACTACCTTCTCTTTGATTGATTTTTGCTGCGGGCCAGACTAACAAACGGACGAGTGGGCGGTCAATTTGGCCAACTGAGAAATCGTTGACAGTGGCCCAACCCTCACCTATCATCGGCTTCCTCTGTTCTTGATCCTGAGTCGCCAACTTCAAAACTGATCTTATTTTTCAGAAGGAGGCCCAGATGGCCAGAAAGTTATCCGGCTTAGTCCTTTTTGCAGTTGTGCTCTGCTTGCCGGGGCCACGATGTGCGGGGCAGGAAGTGCTTAGCCAGGTTCAAAAAGAACAGGAGCGCTATACCGTGTCCCTCGATCTGGAGTTCAGCAGAAAAGGCGGAAGCTCTCTGGAGGAAACTCTCTCGGTTCTTTTTGGTATGGACCCAAATGGTTATGCAACGGGTTTTCTCGTCGGCGACGGTCTGGTGCTTACCGCTTACCACGTAGTCTCGGGAAACCTGAGCGACGCAAAGAAAATCAATTTAGGATTCAAGCGGGGAGACCAGCTGGCCGTGAAGGTATATGTCAACGGGTGCAGGGCGACGGTTCTTAAGGTCGATAAGGATGCCGATCTGGCCCTCCTGGAAATATGCGGATCGCAAAGGGCCAAAGCTCCCACTTTCCAGGTGACACCCGACAAAGATGAGGTGTTGCTTCTAATTGCCCGGCCACACGGCAATAAGATGGTGAGTCGCGGTGTTTTTCACGGCTCCTATAAGCTTCGCGGACAAGAGTATTGGTCGGCGAAACTTGCCAGTCGTGACGGCTACTCCGGAAGCCCAGTCTATAACTATAAAGCGCAGATAGTTGGAGTTTTTACCGGGTATGACTGGGTGCAGGACGTCGCCTTGATTAGCCCGGCAATAAAAGCGCAAAAGCTTCTTGAAGAACTTAACTCCAGCCAGAAGCAATAACTTTTGCAGCTGCCATCATCTCGAAAAGTTTTGACGATGTGCGGTTTGAGGTTAATCCGTGAAGCGGTGATGCGCGCGATAGCGATGTAGCAATTCTTCAAGAAAACCTTCGTAGGTGAAAGTCGCCAGGTCGTAACTGGGCCGAATCTTGTACATGATCGGCAGCGACACGCGCCAGGCCATCCACTGCCGCGGCATATCAGCCAAATCCCAGCGGCGTCGTAAGAAAGTTTCGACTACCTCAATTTCCGACTCCGTTAGACTCTCCAGGGACGCCGTGAAATCGACGGGTGGAAAGGAGCGGCGCAACGCTGGATCGCTCACCGGGGTGGCAAACACTTGCGCAAATGCGGGTGCTTCAGCTTCGCGTTCGCGGACCACCACTGTCCCGGCCACCATGTCGCCTATCCTTTGATCGCTCGAACTCACAAAGACGGAGATCAATCCGATGGAATAAAACGGCGCCGGCATCATGTCGAAAGTGCGCAGCAGATTTCTCACCGACGCTTCCCAAAAAGTAACCGGGCGTCCGTCCTCGCGAATCACGCGAAGCTTGAGCCATCGTTTGCCCGGCGTTTGACCGTTCCAGATCCACTCAAAAAAAGCAAAGTAACCGGAAACGATTAGAAACACGATCACTATCAAAAGTGCCTTGACCCAGTTAGGCGCATTTGAAACTCGGGCACCCAGGCTCGAGTAATTCGCGAGTACCGTGAACCCGATAGCCATCACGATGATTGTGACTACTTGCAACGCATGGTCGATTGCGCAGGCGATGAAACGATTGCCAATGGAGGCGAGGGCGAAGTGAAGCGGAACGCGTTCCGGCGTTTCGATGATCAGGATGTCTTCAGTTGCCAGTGTGGCGGACACAGAATTAGCGATTAGCTTTCAAATCGAACACGGACAAAACGTCGCTTTCCAACCTTTAGAAGAGTCGACATGCCGGGCTTCCAGATGGTTAGAGAATTGACAATCGTTTGGCGCTGACCATCAACTGACACGCCACCTTGTTGAATGAGTCTTCGTGCTTCAGCCTTCGACTCCGCTAATCCAACTGTAACGATCAGGTGAGCTAGATCCCAACCTCGTGGGTGATTTGACGGAACGGTCCGTTCCTCGACTTCATCAGGCGTTTCTTTATTACGGAACCTGCGAACGAACTCTGCCTCTGCAGCGTCGGCCTCTTCTTTTGAATAAAAGTCCCCGATGATGTGTTTGGCCAAATCAGCCTTGATGTCGCGCGGATTGCGTTCACCGTCCTCGGCGGCACGCCGGAGAGCGGCGATCTGTTCAACGGTGAGGTCAGTGAGCAGTTCGTAGTAATTCCACATTAAGTCATCCGAGATCGACATCAGTTTGCCAAAGATCTCGCCCGGCGGTTCATCAATGCCAATGTAATTATCCAGCGACTTCGACATTTTCTGTACGCCATCCGTGCCTTCCAGAAGCGGCGTAATAACCGCGACCTGCGCCTCCTGCTCATACTCACGTTGCAGGTTGCGTCCCAGTAGCAAATTAAACTTTTGATCGGTGCCGCCCAGTTCGACATCTGCTTTCAGAGCGACTGAATCGTAGGCCTGCGTCAACGGATAGAGTAGTTCGTGCAAAGCGATGGGGCGTTCGTCTTTGAGGCGCTTGGCAAAATCGTCGCGTTCCAAGATCTGCTTGACGGTGACGTGGGAGGCAAGACGTATGAAGCCGTCGGAACCAAGTTTGTCCATCCATTCGGAATTGAAACGTATCTCCGTCTTTTCCGGATCGAGCAACTTGAAAATTTGGCGCTTGTAAGTTTCGGCATTGGCGTTTATTTCTTCGCGCGAGAGTTGCGGGCGCGTGGCTGACTTCCCTGAAGGATCGCCAATCAGGCCGGTGAAGTCACCAATCAGGAAAATTACCGTGTGGCCGAGATCCTGGAAAGCACGAAGCTTGCGAATCACAACCGTATGACCAAGATGAATATCGGGAGCGGTTGGGTCTGCTCCCAGTTTTACCCGCAGCGGTTTGCCCGTCTTCGCAGATTTTTCCAGTTTAGCGCGCAGCTCGCTCTCTGGAATGATCTCCACAGTTCCCTTGCAGAGATATGCGAGTTGCTCGTCGATGGTCATCGTTGTCATCATTCGATCGTTATAGGCTGGGATCCAAAATCACAAAGAGCGATAGATTAACGCATCTCCAGAGGTGGCGCTATGCTCTTCTGCGACCACTCAAATCGCCCACACCCCCGGACATCTACGGGCCCCACGAGACTTTGCAACCCCTGCGAAGAATTTGTTAGCACAAAATTCAGTTCTGCGGTGTTTGCCTATTAGAGCGAACTTATTCGAGTTTTTCATACCAGCTATCTTTCAATCAGGAAGGAATAAGGAAATGAACGTACTGTCAATCGCGGTCGCCTTAGTGTTCTCTTGTCTTGGATGCTGGTTCTATGGCGCACAGGCCCTGAATTCAACTGTTAGCCAGACGGCAGATGCTCGGCTGAAGCAAGGGGACCAGGAAAAAGCCGAGGCTTCTGCTGATGTCAAACCAAAAATACAGCGATTGAGTTCCTCGAATCCCAGGGAGCGCGCCGAGGCGGCTTGCGCTTTGGGAAAGGCGCGCGCGGCAGCCGCTATTCCCGCTCTCATTAAGATACTCGGCGATGATGCCCCCGTCGACCAGCCTGTCTGCGGCCAAAACGGTAGCTGGGGCGATGATGAGAAGCTCAACAAAACTTCACCGGGCGAGATGGCTGCAGTAGCGCTTTCACAGATTGGCCGCGAGGCGGTTGAGCCGCTTATCAACACTTTGAAGACTGATTCCTGGCAGGCGCGAGCTAATGCTGCTTTTGCGTTGGGACTCATTCAGAACTACCGCAGTGTCGAGCCTCTGATTGCGGCAACGAAAGACTCCGAGTGGCAGGTGCGCAGCAAAGCTGCCTGGTCGCTTGGATTAGTCGGCGATAGCCGAGCGGTTGAGCCGTTGACGATCGCTTTGAAAGACGTTGATTGGCACGTCCGCTCGCAAGCTGCGTGGGCGCTTGGCCTCAAGGGAGACGATCGCGCAGTGGAGCCCCTGGTCGCGGCTTTGAGCGATTTGGATTCCCATGTGCAGTCGCAAGCCGCCTGGGCGCTTGGCTTGAAAGGCGATGAACGCGCAGTGGAACCTTTGACGGTTGCGCTGCGCGCTCAAGGTGAGCAGGTACGTTCGCAGGCTGCCTGGGCCCTCGGCCTCAAAGGCGATGAACATTCTGTGGAACCTTTAATCGCGGCGTTGAGAGATACAGACCGGCATGTGCGTGCGCAGGCGGCCTGGGCTTTGGGGTTGAAAGGCGACGAACGATCCGTGGAGCCTTTGAAGTTTGCGTTGAACGACACGGACGAGCATGTTCGCAAGCAGGCTGCATGGGCTTTGGACATGCAAGGAATGCGGAGCGGGCGCACAGTGAGAGCCGGTGCTTCGGACATCGATCCGAATCCAAACCCTAACCCGAATGCGCGTGTTGTTGTCGAGCCGAAAGTGAAGATTAAGTATAAGCCTTAGCTTTTCCTTGCGGATTGAGACTCATCTTTTGTAGTGCTTCGCAACACGCGCCGTCCGACCAGTTGATAGTCGTTCCGCAATACGAGGGCTATGGCTTCGGCATAGAGACGGTGTTCTTCCAGAAGAATCCGCGCGGCGAGTGTTTCTTCAGTGTCGTCATCCACTACCGGCACGATCTGCTGCGCGATGATGGCGCCGCCGTCGAGAGTCTCATCAACAAAATGGACCGTACATCCGCTCCACTTCACTCCGTGGGCGATGGCCTGTCGTTGAGCGTCAAGACCCGGGAAACACGGGAGCAAACTGGGATGGATATTCAGGATGCGTTGTGGAAATGCGTGCAGGAAATAGCGCGAGAGCAACCGCATGTAGCCTGCCAGACAAACTATCTCCACCTCCCGATCATTGAGCGCCGCGACGATCTCGCGATCGTGATCTTCGCGCGAGCGACCCTTACGTTCTACGACGACAGTGTTCAGGCCGCGCCCTCTTGCGTGTACCAATCCTGCGGCATCAGCCTGGTCACTTACAACGACAGCGATTTCAGCATTGGGAATGCGACCTTCGTTGACGGCGTCGGACAACGCAATCATGTTTGAGCCGCGGCCGGAGATTAGAATGCCAAGTTTGTTTTTTGACTGGTGTCGCAAGTGATGTAGAAGCCGAATCGTGAGCTGCTAGACTAATCTAACGTCGCGCTCACCTTGAACCACGCGGCCAATTTGAAAGCATCCTGAGGAGCGATCGGCTAGATGTGAAGCAAGTGATTGCTGATCTTCAGGCGCGCAAACAATCACCATGCCCGCTCCCATATTAAAGGTGCGATACATCTCAGCTTCGGAGACGTTTCCAATCTGCTGCATGAGTTTGAAAATGGGAAGCACAGGCCACGTGCCTTTGTTGATCTCTACCGCAGTTCCCTCCGGCAGTATTCGAGGAATATTGTCCGTCAGTCCGCCGCCGGTGATATGGACCAGTCCTTTTATCACGCCTGAATCGAGTAAGCCTTCGAGCGCACGAAGGTAACTGACGTGAGGCTGCAAGAGGGCTTCGCCAACTGTCATGCCCATCTCATCGAGGTGGGTGTTCGGGTCGTAGCGCGCAACTTCGAAGAATAATTTGCGCGCAAGGGAGTAACCGTTTGTGTGAAGACCCACAGATGGCAGCGCGAGCAAAACATCCCCCGGTGTTATTCGCTTGCCGTCAATTACTTTTTCTCGATCAGCAATTCCTACAATGAACCCGGCGACGTCGTACTCGCCGGCAGCATAGAAGTCGGGCATCTCTGCGGTTTCACCCCCAAGCAGCACACAGCCGTTTTCGCGGCAGCCGTTGGCGATGCCTTCGACGATGGCCGCGACAACTTCCGGCAGAAGTTTTCCGGTGGCGATGTAGTCGAGAAAGAAAAGGGGCCGCGCGCCCTGCACCAGAATGTCATTCACGCAATGATTCACCAGGTCGCGTCCGATGGTATAGTGCACGCCGGTCAGGAAGGCGATCTTAAGCTTCGTGCCAACCCCATCCGCAGAGGCCACCAGCACCGGATGCTGCAAAGCGGGAAACGCCCCGTCAAACATCCCACCAAAACTGCCAATCTCCGAGAGTGTGCGATCGTTAAAGGTCCGACGCGCCAACTCCTTTATCTTGTCGGTTACGCGCGTCGCGGCGTCAATGTCAACACCAGCGTCGCTGTAGGTGATGGGCTTGGTCATAAGGCGGTAAATAGTAAATGGTGAATATTAAATAGTAGAAACACAAACCTCAATGCTGCCAAGGGAGGGCCAACTAGCGCCTTGCTCTTCACTATTCACTATTCACTATTTACTGCTTTTCTTCGGTGGTGGTCCAAAATCGCCGTACGCAATGAAACCTGATCGCGTCGAATCGTCCTTCTGCGCCAAACGCCCGATCCACACATCACTTTTGGCCTCTTTCGCAGATTTAATAACGTAATCGTTTTCTCTGCCTCGAGTGGTTATCGTGATTTCCCCTTGCAAGTCAGTGCGATAGAGTTTTGCACCAGCGTTTTTCAGTCGATCCAAAACAGCTTGTGCCGGATGACCATAGCGGTTCCATTCTCCGCAGGAAATGATTGCAACGCCTGGCTTCACTCGATCTACGAAATCCTGCGCGGTCGCATACTTTGAGCCATGGTGCGCGACTTTCAGAATGTTCACTTTAAGATTTTGATCCTTGGTGAGCATGCGATGCTCTGTCTGCTCTTCAGCGTCGCCGGGCAACAGCATTGAGAAGTCGCCATAGTCCAGCCGCGCCACGATCGAATTTGCGTTTGCCAGATTGCCGCCCGTCAAAGTCTGTTCCCTCGTGAAGTAAGGCTCACTGGGCGCCAGTATTGTCAGGCGAACGCCGGCGCCGAGATCATATTTCGCGCCAGGCTGGGCCTTTTCGTAATGCGCGCCACTTTGCGTAACAGCGTCTTTGTAATCATCGTAAAACTTCGTGATTGTTGCCGACTTTGTTGCTGACTTATCGGGCTTCCCGGGCGCGGGGTTCTTACGGGATGAAGCACTGACAGTTTTTTTCGGGGCAACTAACGATGCAGGCACATCCGGTCCAAGTCCATTGTCAATTACATTCAGGACCTTGCTGACCTTGATAACTTCGTCGGCGCCGCCAATATGGTCGGAGTGGGGGTGGGTCGCGATGAAATAGTCGAGGTGCTGAACGTTGTAGCGCTTCAGTGCATCAAGCACTACCTTGCCCTTGCCAGTGTCACCAGCATCTATTAAAACCGTCTTGCCACCAGGCGCAATAATCAAAATGGAGTCGCCTTCGCCTGGTCCAACATCAAGCACGTGAACCTGTAGCTCCCCTCCAGATGCCGGAGGCGGCTTTGTCTTCCACCAGGGCAGGACGTATTTCCATCCGGCGTACCCCGCAACGCCCAGGACGACTACCAGCACAGCAATCGCGCATCCGCATCCTCGTATCGAGCGCCCTGCCAAAAAAGTATCCTCGTTTTCTGAATTGAAAAGTTCTGAGAAGTCGCTTTATCTCAACCAGCCTAATCCGCGGTTACGGCTTCGTGGTCGCGCTCCCACATAGTTTCTGCGTCGCCGGTTATCCGGGTCGGGTAACGCTCGTTCCAGCAGGCAACGCACGAAGAATCGGCGCTGACTCCAATCGCTTCGATCATTCCTTCGAGCGAAAGATAGCCGAGCGAGTCGGCCTCGATAAACTTACAAATCTCTTCGACCGACATTTGCGCCGCAATCAAATCGGCTTTGTTTGGAGTATCGATGCCGTAGTAGCAGGGACTGATAGTGGGCGGGCAACTAATTCGTACGTGAATCTCTTTCGCGCCGGCTTCGCGTACCATCCTCACAATTTTTTTCGAAGTCGTGCCGCGCACAATCGAGTCGTCGATGAGAACTACGCGCTTGCCTTCGATCAAATGCCGGACGGGATTGAGCTTGATGCGCACGCCAAACGACCGAATGGATTGTCGCGGCTCGATAAAGGTGCGGCCCACGTAATGGTTTCGCACCAGGCCAAAACGAAAACTAATCTTACTTTGCGCCGAATAACCGATGGCTGCGACTGTGCCTGAGTCAGGAACAGGCACAACCAGATCCGCATCGGCAGGTTGTTCAATGGCCAGGCGCTTTCCCATTTTGTGACGCGATTCATTTACCGAATGGCCATAAATAAGTGAATCGGGCCTCGCAAAATAGACGTGTTCAAAAAGGCACATCGAAGGTTTCTGTTTGGGAAAAGGATGGGAAGAACGCAACCCATCTTGATCAATCACTAACATCTCACCTGGTTCGACGTCGCGAATGTATTGCGCATCGATAAGATCAAACGCGCAGGTTTCCGATGCGACCACCCAGGAGTCTCCCAATCGTCCCAACGCCAAAGGCCGGAAACCCCGCGGGTCGCGAACTGCAATCAGCTCCGAAGGCGTCAAAAAAAGCATTGAAAACGCACCTTCCGTTTCGCGCAACACCTCCGGAATCGCCTCGCGAACTGACGGGGCTTTCGATCGCGCTACTCCGTGAAGAATGACTTCGGTGTCGGAGGTAGCGGAAAAAATCGCGCCTTCGCGCTCGAGTTTGCGCCGCTCTTCGCGAGCGAACGGAAGGTTACCGTTATGGCAAACGGCAATCTGACCATGCTGACAGGTGACGAGAAAGGGTTGGGCTTCGCGAATCGAAACTTCTCCGGCGGTCGAATAGCGAACGTGTCCGATTGCGGCGGCGCCGGTCAGGCGATCGAGAGTTGACTGATCAAACGCATCGGCAACGTGACCCATCGCGCGTTCCTGGCGCAGTTCCGCTCCATTGGACGAAACAATGCCACAGGATTCCTGCCCGCGATGCTGGAGTGCATAAAGGCCGAGATATGTTAGTCGTGCGGCGTCAGTGTGACCGTAGATGCCGAAGACTCCACATTCGTCCCGAAATTTGTCTTGAATGATTTCCAATGCCGCCGTTATCTATTCTTTCGGATTACGCCTCTGAGCTTACTTCGCATTTCAAAACGTTTCAACCCCTAACAAGTCAGAGCAGTGTCTTAATTTGGAGTGCGACGACCTGTAGTCGCTTTGGTCGCCGCGACCTGTCGCAGCAAGCGTTCCCAAGAGGCCTCTTTGACATACACAAAACGTCCGGCCTTCGGTATCATGAAATTGCAAAATGCCAACTTGAAAGAAACCTGGAACCTAAAATCAATGAGATACATTTTTCTAACACTCGTTTTGGCTTTGGCGTTTGGGGCGACACTAGTCGGGCACACCCTTCGAAGCGAGGTGTATTTAGTGACCGCCAGGAGCGCCGCGGAGTTGTACCTCAAACAGTGTGCCTCCTGCCATGGCAAGGATGGGCGAGCAAGAACGCTGAAAGGCAAATTGAAGCATGCGCGCAATCTTACGGATGCTCAGTGGCAGGACAGTGTGAGCGATGAACGCCTATTCAATTCCATTAATAACGGCAAAGGCAAAATGCCGGCTTACGGAAAGAAACTTTCCCAACAGGAGATCGAGGCACTGGTTGCTTACGTTCGCGCTCTAAAAGCGATACCCACAGTAGGGCAGACATTCCAGCGGTGAAAGACACAGGACCTTTCTACGATCTCATCAAGCTGGCTCTCCGAGCCGGTCTCGTTGTCGCGCTTTTCGTTTCAGGCTGGCTGGTCTATAGCAAGCTTCCCCCCGATACGGAAGACAAGCAACCCTCAAAAAGGGGAACTGACTTGCAGATTGTGTTGAGAGATTCCGGCAGTGTTACGCCTGGGCCGCTCGATATTTCGATTGAACTTTACCCTATCGACATTGTGGCTGTGAGGCACGAATATTTCACTGAGCGGCGCGCGGGCAAACGTTTTGATGACTTTCTGAGCGAGAAGATGAAAGGCCGTAAACCCGTTACCACCAGGCTGGACCATCAAGGCCAGGCCTCGATCGTTATTAGCCCCGGCAACTGGTGGCTACATGCGCTGCTGTCAGGCGAAGAGGATATTGAGTGGCGTTTGCCCATTACCATTTCAGGCCGGAAACAAACTGTGGAGCTCACTTCGCAGAACGTTTACACGAGAACAAAAAGTTTCTAAGTGAGACAGGCATTCCTGCCTGTCTTTGGTTGTCGAGAAAGCGACAGGCAGGAAAGCCTGTCCTACCTTTATGAAAGCCCTTCGGGTCGATAAGAAAAAGCTAGCGGTTCGGGAGATAGAAAAACCAGAGCGCGGAGAAGAGGCCCTCGTGCGTGTCGTGCTCTCCGGCATTTGTAATACCGATTTGGAAATAGCGCGCGGCTATGCCGGATTCAAAGGAACCATCGGTCACGAATTTGTGGGCGTGGTTGAGGGAGCACCTGAAGGTTCGCTTTTGGGACAAAGAGTCGTGGGCGAGATCAATGCAGGTTGCGGAAAATGTGATCTCTGCCACGCCGGAGATCCGCGACACTGCACCGACCGCACCGTTCTCGGCATTCTTGGTCGCGATGGCGCGCACGCAGAATTTTTGCGACTGCCAGTCTCGAACCTAATTCCCGTCCCGGACAAAGTCGCTGATGAGCATGCTGTTTTCGTTGAGCCGTTGGCTGCGGCCTGCGGCATCCTGGAGCGCACCGCCATAGACAAATCCCAACGCGTTGCCGTGATTGGTGATGGGAAGTTGGGCTTGCTCTGCGCACAGGTGATAGCTTTAAGCGGAGCCGACCTCTTGCTAATAGGTAAGCACGCGGAAAAGTTGCGCATTGCGGAGCGGAGCGGCATCGAAACAACTACCGCAAAAGCAGCCTCTAGCCGAAGTCGCGAGTTCGATGTTGTGGTGGAAGCGTCAGGCTCGCCTTCAGGTTTTGATCGCGCTTTGGAACTGTTACGACCGCGCGGCGTGCTGGTGTTGAAGTCAACATTTGAGGGGGTTGGGACTGCCAGGATCGATCGCACGCGGATGGTCGTTGATGAGCTTACTGTTTTGGGATCGCGCTGCGGACGCTTCCAGCCGGCACTTGATCTGCTGAAGAAGGGCGCTATCGATATTGATAGTCTGATAAGCGAAGAGTATCCGCTGGCCAGAGGAGTGCATGCCATGGAGCGTGCCGGCAGAAAAGGGGTCTTGAAAGTATTCTTAAGACCGTGAAGAACAGGAGTCAGGGGCAGACGGCAGGAGGTACTAGGCAGGAACAGGAACGGAGTACGAGCCAGATTTTCCATTTATCATTTATCAGTTTTCATTTTTCATTCAGACTAGAGGAGGTTCAGCAATGGAAATGACAGATGCCCAATGAGAAATGGAAAATCTGGCGCCGACTCCTGCTCCTGCCCGCTGCTCCTAGCTTCGGCTTTTTGCCTACTGCCTTCTGTCTCCTGCCGACTGTTTCTTTTGCCCCTTGCTGGCGCTTTAGCTATACTTCAGACCTTCCCAATTGCGGCCCGACAGTCACCTATCTTTCGTGACATCCTCGGACGCCCGAGTGGCAGCTTTTTCTGAAGGTGGTGTTTATGTTCGACCTTGCCAAAGACCAAACAAATGTTGACGAACGGGCCATTTTGCGAAAACTTCGCGTGTGGATTCTGGCGCTGGGGGCGGCATGCCTGCTGGCCGGAATTGGATTAGGCGCGATGCTTTCGGGACGCCCAACGGTGGCTCAAAACGAAGTGCAGATCGCCCGCGCACCGGAAGCTCTCTCCGCCTCATTCGCTGAGATAGCCAGACGAGTAGAGCCTGCGGTGGTGAACATTGAGACCATCACTGCTTCGTCAGATGTGGAGGAGAAAGATAACGAGGACAAGGACGATCAGCCTGCCAACAATTCTTTGCTTGACATGTTTCGACGTCAGGCTCGCCGGCCAACTCGTGGCGTTGGCAGCGGTTTCATCGTCAGTCCCAAGGGATACATTCTGACGAACGAACACGTAGTTGAGGGATCCTCGCGGATTATCGTTGGCTTGCAGTCTGGCGAAAAGTATCGCGGCAGAGTTGTCGGTATCGATGAAGAGACCGACGTCGCGGTGGTAAAGATCGACACTCCACAGGATCTGCCCACGGTCACTCTCGGTGATTCGAATGCAGCCCAGGTAGGCGATTGGGTTCTCGCCATCGGCTCACCTTTTGGTCTCGACCAAACCGTCACTGCCGGGATCATTTCAAAGAAGGAGCGAGAGACACCTTTCTTTACAAATTTCCAGCGTTTCCTGCAAACCGATGCCGCAATCAACAAAGGCAATAGCGGCGGCCCCCTGGTGAACATGCACGGCGAAGTGATCGGTATCAACTCGCAAATCGCAACTTCCACAGGAGACTATAACGGTATCGGCTTCGCGCTGCCGGCAAGCGAGGCAAACTTCGTCTATCGCCAGATTCTGGCGCAGGGTAAAGTTCGCCGGGGTTATTTGGGCGTTACCCTCGAGTCAGTTAAAGACGAGTATGCAAGAGTCTATGGCCTTCCCGAAGCGAAGGGCGCGATTGTAATGGACGTCCAGCAAACCAAAGACGGCCAACCTACGCCGGCAGCGAAAGCGGGCATGATGTCAAACGACATCATCACTGAATTCAATGGCCAGCCGGTGGGAAGTGCTCAGGATTTGATACAGAAAGTGGCAGGCAGTCCCATTGGAGAATCAGCCTCGTTCACTTTTCTTCGCGATCATAATGGCAAACTCGAAAAGCACACCGCGAATATCGTGCTTGGTGAACGTCCCCCACCACAGCAACCACGCTCCTTCGGCGAGACACCAGCTTCGCCGGCTAAGGAATCGGATCCAAAAGGAAACGGACTTCATCTGGGAATAACACTTGGCGAGCTGACGCAGCAGCTTATCGCCGAGAAACACCTCGGCGGTGTTCGTGGTCTCTACGTAAAGGATGTTGATCCTAATGGCCTGGCTGCTGAGGTGCGCGGCACAAGCGGCCAACAGTCGCTCACCGAAGGCGACGTTATAACCGGCATAAATCGTATTCCGGTAACAACGCTCGCAGATTTCCAGCGCGTTGTGAGTGGGCTGAAAGCCGGCGATCCGATCGTGCTTCAGGTTTCGCGTTACGTCCGAGATCTTGATCGTGTGACAACCAGGATAGTGCAGTTTACTTACCAATAAGAAGAGGTGTCGGGTGCCGAGTGTCAGGTGCCAGTTGATTAATTCAGGCTGACACCCGACACCCGGCACCTCGGTACCCTAAAAATGGTGCAAGCAAAAAAAGCTCTCGTAAAAAGCAAATCGAAACAACCTTCTCCGCGCATGTCGCGCTCTTCCGTTAAAACCTACAACAACTATATCGGCGGCAAGTGGGTCAAAAGCGAATCCGGCGAGATGTTTGAAAACGTCAACCCGGCCGACACCCAAGACGTCATCGGTAGGTTTGCGCTTTCTACCAGTGCTGACGTGAACGCGGCCGTTAATGCCGCGCAGCAAGCATTTGATGGCTGGCGCAACACTCCTGCTCCCAGGCGGGCCGAGATCCTGTTTCGCCTCGGTGAAATCCTGATTCGCCAAAAGGACGGGTTTGCCGCGGACATGACTCGCGAAATGGGAAAGGTGCTAAAGGAAGCCGGCGGCGATGTTCAGGAAGCCATTGACTGCACTTACTACACGGCGGGCGAAGGACGACGGTTGCATGGCTTCACCACTCCGGCTGAGATGCCGGACAAGTTTGCGATGTGTGTGCGCCAGCCGGTGGGACTCTGCGGATTGATCACGCCCTGGAATTTTCCGATGGCGATTCCGTCGTGGAAAATGATTCCCGCGCTTGTCTGCGGTAACACCTTAGTTATTAAACCTGCCGAAGACACTCCACTGTCAACCTACAACCTGGTACAGGCCTGCGAAGAAGCCGGAATACCACCGGGGGTTGTGAATCTGGTAACCGGCTACGGCGAAAATGCCGGGGCGGCAATCACTAATCATCCGGCGCTGCGCCTGATCTCGTTTACCGGTTCGACTGAAACTGGTCGCGTCGTTGCCTCAGCTTGCGCCGAGCGCAACGCAATTTGCTCGCTCGAGATGGGCGGCAAAAACGTGATCATCGTGATGGACGATGCCGATATCGACCTGGCAGTGGAAGGCGCGGTATGGGGCGCCTTTGGAACTTCCGGACAACGCTGCACTGCCTCATCCCGGCTGGTGGTCCATAAGAAAGTTTATAAACAGTTTTCCAAAAAGCTGGTGGAGCGAGCCCGCGGACTGCGCGTCGGCAACGGAGCGGATGATAAAACTGACATGGGTCCGGTAATCAACGCCGATGCAGTCAAAAAGGTAATGAGTTACATCGAGATCGGCGAACACGAGGATGGCGCCACGCTGGCCTGCGGCGGAAAACGTCTGACGAAAGGTGAATATGCCCGGGGTCATTTCATCGAGCCCACAGTCTTCACCGACGTTGCTCCTGACATGCGCATTGCTCAGGAGGAAATTTTTGGGCCGGTAACTGCCGTTATTCCGACCAAGTCTCTTGACGAAGCTGTTGAAATCGCTAATAG